>CAYVRN010000067.1:0-7328 GCA_964453855.1 uncultured Rhodobacterales bacterium | reverse complement strand
TCTTCAACCACCTCCCCATGATCACCTTCATGCTGATCGGTTTTGCCGTCGGAACGCTGCAATGGCGCAAAGCCCGCCGATGCCACGGGTTGAAACGCACCCTCGCCCGCGCGGTCAGCGCCCTAACTTATTTTCCCGCCCTAACCATCCTCGGCGTCCTGATCTACGGTGATTACACCCTTGGCTGGCCCGGACCGATTATCGTCCTGTCGATCCTTTTATCCATTGCCGTCTGGACCGCCAGCCTGATCTGGGCAGGTCCGGCAGACGCCGAGGACAAACGGGTGTTTCTTGTCACGGTGGGGATGATGGCGCTGATGATCCTCAGCGTTCTTGCCGCCCTCGCCTTTGGGTTGGTCGACTGATTGGAGTGCCTGTCTCGCGACACGCAAATGTCGCCCAGTGAAAAGACAGAGGCGTCTTTCTCTGCACCCTGAAAACATCACCTCAAGGGCGCAGACATGTCGAAAACATCAGAAAACAAGGCGTGGAACTACCACCCCGACCTGCCGCTTAAAGATCCCTCGATCTTTGTTTGGCCCCCAAACCCTGCATTCCTGATGCGCTGGTTCGCGCGCAACTGGCTGACCCTTTCCGAACGGGTGCTTATGGTGATCATTGCCGTCGGTTTGTGGCTAGTCGCCTACCCCAAGCTTGAAACCGCGCAGTCATTTGCCTTTGGCTGGATTGCCCAAATCTGGCTGGTCAATATGGTGCTAATGATCGTCAGCGCCGGCGGGCTACACCTTTTCTTCATCACCTACAGAAAGCAGGGAAAGCGGTTAAAGTTCGATCCCCGTGATCAGGGCAGAAACAACAGGCTTTGGAATTTCTCGGATCAGGTCAAAGACAATATGTTCTGGTCACTTGGCTCAGGCGTTCTGCAACTGACCGGCTTTCAGGTGATCACCATGTGGTTGATGGCCAACGGATATACACCAGTCATCACCCTAAACTCGAACCCGGTCTGGTTTATAATGGCGTTGATCCTGATCCCGATCTGGTCGGCGTTCCACTTCTACTGGGTCCACCGCCTGTTGCATGTGCCGTTCCTCTACAAACGCGTCCACAGCCTGCATCACCGCAACGTCAACATCGGCCCGTGGTCAGGCTTTGCGATGCATCCAGTCGAACATTTTCTATACCTGTCAACGCTTTGCATCCACTGGATCGTGGCCAGTCACCCGATTCACCTGTTCTTCCACATCATCTATCAAGGCCCGGGGGCAGCGATGACCCATACAGGATACGAAGACCTGCTGATCAAAGACAAACGCCGTCTGGCCCTTGGAACATTCTACCACCAGCTTCACCACCGTTATTACGAATGCAATTACGGCAATCAGGAAATGCCATGGGATCGTTGGTTCGGCACTTTCCACGACGGCTCGGAAGAAGCCACACGAACCACGCGCGACCGCAAAAAGAAAATGCACGCCTAGTCCCACTTCTTCTTGGCAAAATACTCTGGGGGTGTGGGGGCAGTGCCCCCGCTTGGTTCGACCGCAAGGCAGGCGAAACCGGTTGCCAGTCCGCGCCCCTTCATGCATCACTCGCTCATGGCAAAATCTCTTTCCTACACCTGCACCGCCTGTGGCGCGTCTTTCTCGAAGTGGTCGGGCCGTTGCGACGGCTGCGGCGAATGGAACAGCATTGTCGAAGAGAAACCTCTTTCGACCGGTCCCACGGCCAAATCGCTGGGCGCCAAACGCGGCAGCAAGGTGCCCCTGCATGATCTGGCCACCAAAGAGGCGCCCCCGCCGCGTGCGCAGTCGGGAATGGTCGAGCTAGACCGCGTTCTGGGCGGCGGGATGGTCGATGCCTCGGCGGTTCTTGTCGGTGGCGATCCGGGGATTGGAAAATCGACCCTGCTGTTGCAGGCCGCCGCAAAATTTGCCGCTGCGGGCGTGAAAACCGTCTATGTCTCGGGCGAGGAAGCCAGTGCCCAAGTCCGTCTGCGTGCCCAGCGTCTGGGATTGGCAGATGCGCCGGTGAAGCTCGCCTCAGAGACCAACCTGCGTGACATTCTGACCACGCTCGAGGCCGAAAAACCCGATCTGGCGATCATCGATTCCATCCAGACCATGTGGCTGGATACCGTCGACAGCGCCCCGGGCAGCGTCAGCCAAGTGCGGGCATCCGCCCATGAACTCACGACCTTTGCCAAGCGCACGGGCACGGCGGTGATCCTTGTGGGCCACGTCACCAAAGAAGGCCAGATCGCCGGTCCCCGCGTGGTCGAGCATATGGTAGATACCGTCCTTTATTTCGAAGGCGAACGCGGCCACCAGTTCCGCATTTTGCGTGCCGTGAAAAATCGTTTCGGTCCCGCTGATGAAATCGGCGTGTTCGAGATGACAGGCGAGGGTCTGGCCGAGGTTGCCAACCCTTCAGCCCTGTTCCTGTCCGAACGCGGAGAACCCGCCCCCGGTTCGGTTGTCTTTGCCGGCATCGAGGGCACCCGCCCCGTCTTGTGCGAATTTCAGGCGCTTGTCGCCCCTTCGCCGCACAGCCAACCCCGCCGCAGTGTTCTGGGCTGGGACAGTGGACGACTGGCGATGATCCTGGCCGTTCTGGAAGCGCGCTGCGGCATCCCTTTCACCGGACTGGACGTCTATCTGAACGTCGCGGGCGGCATCAAAATCACCGAACCCGCCGCCGATCTGGCCGTGGCCGCGGCCCTTCTGTCCGCACGCGAAGACGCGGCTTTACCCGCTGAATGTGTCGTTTTCGGTGAAATTTCGCTCTCGGGTGCCCTTAGACCGGTCAGCCAGACCGAAAACAGGTTGAAAGAGGCGCAAAAACTTGGTTTCACATCGGCCATGGTTCCGTCCGGGGGGAAAACCGGGACCGGTGCCGGTCTTAGCCTGCGTCAGATGGGCGATTTGACCGGATTCGTGGGTGAGGTTTTCGGCGCAGGTTAGCGCGATAAATAAGACGGGAAGATCATGGACGGTTTCACTCTGATTGACGCGATCGTTGCGGCGGTCATCATACTTTCGTCAATTCTTGCGTTTTCACGCGGGATCGTGCGCGAGTCTTTGGCCATCCTTGGCTGGGTCGTGGCGGGTATGGTGGCGTTTACATTCGCGCCTCAGGTCGAACCGCTTGTTGCAGAAATCCCGGTCGTCGGCAGCCTTCTTGCGGATAGTTGCGAATTGGCGATGGTCGCGGCTTTCGCCGCAGTGTTTGCCGTGGCTTTGGTGATCGTTTCACTGATCACACCCTATTTCTCGGTCTGGATCCAGAAGTCGAAAATCAGCGGGGTGGATCAGGGGTTGGGCTTTCTGTTCGGAGCGCTGCGTGGAGTAATTCTGGTGGCGGTCGCCTTTTTTGCCTATGACACAGTCATGAGCAATCAAGCCGTTGAAATGGTTGATGATTCACGTTCGGCGAAAATATTCGCAAGCGTCACCGACAAAGTGGAAGAGCAAAACCCCGAACAAGCGCTTGGCTGGATCACACGTCAGTACGAAGAACTGGTTGGAGCGTGTGAAGGCTGAAGCCCCCCTTGATCGCGTAGACATTCCAGTAAAGCATCCTAATATATATCAATCTCGCGACGTTTAAGCTTAGACACTTGCAATTTGGCAAAGTGAATCTGAGCGGGCGACTAATGATCAAAAACATTCCCCTATCGATGAAGCTGCCGGTGGCCGTTTTCCTTTTGACGGTCCTCATGTCTGCCGCGATCATCCTTTTCTCATATAAATCCGTGACGTCCTTGTTTGAAAAACAGGAAATCTCGAACCAACTGACGAAGACATCCCTTATCTCTTCGAAACTTTCCGAGATTGAGCATCGTATCGAAGACGACTTTTCACGCATCGTTGCGTCGCTGGCAGATGGTACCCTTGATTTGAGTGTTTTGAAAACATCTGAAAACTGGGGCAGTCTTGTTTTGGGCGCCAAGTTTCTCCCCACGGATGGAACGGCGTTGAAAAGACAATCCATTGAGTATTCCGATAACCCCGGCAATCTCGTCCATTTCGACAGCCGCCTCACAGACGGTTTAGGGACCTTGACCCTAAAGCTATCAACCGAGTTTCTGAATTCTTGGCTCACCATCGACGCAGACCCAGATCGCATTCTAAAAACAGGGGTTTTCCACGAAAATGGCGATGCTTTGTTACAAGCCGACTTCCCCGATGCACTGGCAATGTCAAATGTCGTAAGCGGATTAATAGGCGCAGCCGCGAACACCTCTGAAGTGGTCACGCTTTCGGACGGCTCGAAACATTTCGTCGCCTTTCAATCTGTTGAACTGGCCGGACAAGACCTCACTTTGGTGGTGTCCGAAGACTACGAAACCGCCATGCAAGGCAGAAACGACTTCGTGAAAACGCTCTTGGCAATCGTCAATTTCTGTGCGTTGGGCTTTATGCTTCTTGCAACGCTTTTCATGCGGACGTCGGTAGAGCCGATGAAGCAGATGCAGACGAAGCTAAACCTGATTACGTCCCAAAAAGATTTGACGATTAATCTGCCACAAACCTACAAAGACGAGGTTGGGAAAAGCCTTAGCTCTGTGAAATCCATTCTGACGTCGTTTGACGTATTCGTTCGTGATGCAAAACTTGGGTCTGACGAACTGTTGTCGATCTCCGACCAGATGGCAGATATCGTTGCAAGGCTCGCGCGGGAAACCGAACTTCGGGCAACCTCAATTGAAGAATTATCGCAGTCTTTAGCACAAACCGAAGCCCAGACTTCATTCACCGCAAACTTGGCCGAAAGCGCTGAAAGTGATATGCAGCAGGCCGATCTTGCCGCGTCGGACGGAAAAGCGAAAATCGGCGAACTGACCGCAATTGTTGAGCAGATTGCCGATGCCTCGGCGGATATCTCAAGCGTCATCAACGCCATCGAAGGCATCGCGTTTCAAACCAACCTTCTGGCCTTGAATGCTTCGGTCGAAGCCGCACGCGCAGGGGCACACGGCAAAGGGTTTGCTGTCGTTGCGACCGAGGTCGGGCAACTGGCGCAACGGGCCTCTAAATCGGCACAAGACTCGGCAGAATTGATCCAGCAAACGCTTGCAAAGATCGATCTGAGCAAAGACGCATCGCAACGCGCAAATGAGGCGTTCAAAACGATTTCGGATCGGGTGCACGACGCGACGCAGACAGTCTCGGAAATTTCGAGTGCGAACCGCGAGCAGAAATCCGCGATCGAGGCGGCAAGCACAAACGCATCCAATCTTGCTGTTTCCGCGAATGCCGATGCGGCGCAATACGATCGTCTGGCGAAAGCATCGGCAAGCCTGCAACATCGCAGCGAGGCCGTCAGCGCTCAGGTCAGCCAATACAAATACACCGACGACAAACGGTCCGGAGAGATTCATGCGCTTGGGGTCAAGAAAATCCAACAGAAAGCCGATTTGACTATGACCCAGGACTTGGCTTTCGAACCTGCAAAAATCGTTTCGTTGAAGTAAACACGATGAATCCACTAGAACACTTGAAATTCATCGATAGCGGATATGACAGAGACGCAGCCTTGGATGTGTCGTATCACATGCCACTTGTGGCCCTTAGCATCCTTCTGGCCGTACTTGCGTCTTATGTCGCGTTGGAAGTTGCTAACAAGCTCGCACAAACCGGAGATTTCCAAGGTCGCAATCTTTGGGTCATCGGTGGAGCTTTGCCGATGGGATTGGGCATATGGGCCATGCACTTTGTGGGCATGATGGCATTTGAATTGCCGGTCAAAATTTACTTCGACATGACCATCACAGTGATCTCGATCATACCGGCGATCCTAGCCAGTTATCTGGCCATTCATCTGATCGGCCGCAAACAAGCAGGCGTGATTCATATTCTTGGTGGCGGCGTTCTGATCGGCGCAGGCATAGGAGCGATGCACTATGTAGGCATGATGGCAATGATACTGCATGCCGATATGTACTATCGGATTGACTTATTTCTGCTTTCTGTTGTGGCTGCAGTGACATTGGCGATCCTTGCGCTTGTCACCAGCCGCAGCTTTGGCGGCGCGACCAGTACACGCGGCATGAAACATATTCTTATCTCGTCTCTTGTGATGGGTGGGGCGGTTTCCGCCATGCACTATATCGCCGAAACGTCGACGGTTTACATGCCCAGCACGCACATGCAAATGGCCATGTCCGGTGCGACCATCGAAGACCTGATCATGTATACATCGCTGGTTTCGGTTGTACTTGGTCTTTGTGTGGTTGTGGTCGCCGAATTGAAAGTGCCAGATATCCATCAACAAGGGACAGCCACGGAATAACGTTTCCATCTCGTCACATTTCATGTGACTTGGACACACGTAAGATCATGTCCAACAGTAAGGTAAGCATAACAACAATAAAAATACCCCGCAGCCTTGCAGTCGCGATTATAGTCATTATTTACTATTCATCATTGACTATAAGATCAAAATGCAACCAACCTACACATTCATGTCCCGCTCTACAGCAAAACCTGGAAAATTCGACGATCTTGTGCGCATAACGCAAACACCACCACAAGCACTGGATAGCGATACAGACGGTGTCATCGCGTATCAGGTGTCGGCTGATCGCGAACGGAACTCGGTGGTTGTTTGGGTGACTATGGATCGTAAAGAAACCATGTACGATTATCTGGCAACTGAAAAAGGGGCGACCTCTCATGGTTCGCAAGAAGAAATGGAAGCAATCATCGAGACGTTTGAAATGTTTGACCTGACCCCAGTCAGCGGACGTCTTACAGCATGAGCCTAACTGCGTCACGCGAATTGGCCGTCCTGACACTGCTTTCAGCACATCCAGCGCACGGCTACCAAATTGCGTCCGCTTTTGAAAATGGACCCTTCAAGCTTTTGGGGCTTGGGCGGTCCGCCGTTTACGCCATTCTGTCGCGCTTTTTGAAACGAGGCTGGATCATCGAGGTTGAAGAACCAAGCGAGTCTTATCCAGACCGCCGGATTTGCCACATCACCGATCAGGGTCGAAATGAAATCGTTTCGCTAACACAATCTGCAGGCGGGTTCGGTCTTGCCCCTTTGTTTTCCCTGTTCATGTTAACAGACAGTGGGCACGACGTGTCCCGTTCTCTGCAAAAGGAAGCGGACATTCGAAAAGCGTTCCTGAAACAGTTGGACAAGGCCGACGCGACACACGCACAGACTTTTTCACACCAACTCGCGGTGGGGATCATCCGAACCGAGCTTGAGTTGCTGGAAAAAGTTCTTGGTCGTACCAAAAACTGATGATCACAGTGCGGCTTAACGTACATACTTCATGAAACTTTCGTGACACCCGCGTTTTGTGCCACTATGAGAGGGCACGAACACTCACAACAGGATTCGGAGCTGCCCCT
>CAYVRN010000066.1:11358-15478 GCA_964453855.1 uncultured Rhodobacterales bacterium | reverse complement strand
ACGACTTTGACCGCCAAAGACATGCCAAACGCGCTGACTGTGATTGCCATGGGTCCGCGAGGTTCGATGCTGCATGCGCCTGACACATACATGCAAAAGCTGGCAATTGGTCCAGGGTACCCCGAAAACGTTGTATCTTTGGAAATGTCCCCGAAAGAGCGGGTTGAGGCCCTTGCCGCCGCCAAAGGATGCGCCGCGCGCGACATCACCGTCTGCATTCTGGAACGCCCCCGCCATCAGGCGATGATCGAAGAGGTCCGCTCAACCGGTGCTGCGATCCGTCTGATCACCGACGGCGATGTGGCTGGTGTCATGCACTGTGCCGAACCGGAAAAAACCAACATCGATATGTATATGGGCGAAGGCGGAGCCCCCGAAGGTGTTCTGGCAGCCGCAGCCCTGAAATGCATGGGCGGTCAGATGTGGGGCCGACTGGTCTTCCGTAATGATGACGAACGTGGACGTGCCGCCAAAGCGGGCATCACTGATCTGGACCGCATTTATTCGCGCGACGAGATGGTCACCGACCATGTGATTTTCGCGGCGACCGGCGTGACCGATGGCTCGCTCGTGTCGGGCATCAAGCGGGATCCTGAATTTCTGGAAACCGAAACCATTCTGATGCGTTCGAAAACCGGATCGGTCCGTCGCATGACCTACCGGAACCCGCGCAAGAGCCTCTGATTGGCCTATCTCGGCGTCGAGACCTCAATCACCGGACGGCGTTGGCTGGGGCCAACGCCCGACCAGCAAAGGTTGGCGCAGGCCATGACCCAGCAAACGGGTCTGCCCGAGGCCGTATCTCTGCTGCTGGTGAAACGCGAGATCACACCAGACGCTGCCGCTGATTATCTGACCCCGACACTCAAGGCACTATTGCCTGATCCTCGCAGCCTGAAAGACATGGAGAAAGCCGCTGCACGCTTTCTTTCCGCGGTTCGGCAGAAAGAACGTATCGCCATCTTCGCGGACTATGACGTGGATGGCGGCAGCTCTGCGGCATTGCTGATCGACTGGTTGCGCCAGATGGGGCAGCAGGCAACGCTGTACGTGCCCGATCGGATCGACGAAGGGTACGGCCCCAACGAACCGGCGATGCAGGCGCTTGCGAAAGATCACGATCTGATTATTTGCGTCGACTGCGGAACACTCTCTCACGGTCCGATTGAAGCTGCAAATGGGGCTGATGTCGTGGTGTTGGATCACCACTTGGGCGGTGAAACCCTGCCCCCTGCCCTGGCCGTAGTGAATCCGAACCGACAGGACGAAAGCGGTGATCTTGCCCAGCTTTGTGCGGCAGCTGTGGTGTTCTTGATGTTGGTCGAGGCCGGACGACAGTTGCGCGACGCAGGCCAACGCGGACCCGATTTGATGGCCATGCTGGACCTTGTCGCCCTTGCGACTGTGGCAGACGTTGCTCCGTTGACAGGCGTGAACCGCGCCTTTGTCCGACAGGGGTTGAAAGTCATGGCAGGCCGCGCCCGCCCCGGACTGGCCGCCTTGGCGGATGTGACCAATCTGGACAAGCCCCCCTCTAGCCAGACACTTGGATTTATCTTTGGCCCGCGCGTGAACTCTGGCGGCCGCATTGGCAAAGCCGATCTGGGCGCACGTTTGCTTTCAACGGCCAATCCCGACGAAGCACTTTCATTGGCGCAACGGCTTGACCAACTAAACAGCGAACGTCGTGCTATTGAAGATCACGTTCGCGAAGAAGCGTTGGCCCAAGCCGAAGTTCGCGGGATGGACGCGCCCCTGGTTTGGGCCGCATCTGACGGCTGGCATCCGGGTGTCGTGGGCATCGTCGCCTCGCGCCTGAAAGAAGCCACCAACCGCCCCGCAGTTGTGATCGGCTTCGACGGCGAGGAAGGCAAAGGATCAGGCCGTTCGGTCAGCGGGATTGATCTGGGCCACGCCATCCAAAAACTTGCCGCCGAAGGCCTGCTAGCCAAAGGCGGCGGCCACAAAATGGCGGCGGGCCTGACGGTTATGCGCGACAAGCTGGCCCCTGCGATGGCCCGCCTCTCCGAGATTTTGGCCACCCAAGGTGCTGACCAACTTGGCGCGGCAGACCTGAAACTGGATGGCATCTTGATGCCTGGGGCAGCAACGGTTGAAATGGTCGAGCAGATGGAAAACGCCGGCCCCTTCGGCGCATCTTCGCCCGCACCCAGATACGCCTTTCCTGAAATGGTTTTGCACTATGCAAAGCAGGTCGGAAGTTCTCATCTCAAATTCAGTTTTTCCGATGGTTCTGGCCCCAGACTGGACGCCATCGCGTTCGGAGCTTTTGACAGCCCACTGGGAAATATCCTTTGCGCGCACAACGGCGCGCGATTCCATTTGGCGGGACGATTGGAACTGAACACATGGGGGGGCAGAACCAGCGTTCAATTGCGTTTAGAAGACGCCTCACCAGCGTAGAACCCCAATAAATTAAGGGGCCAAAAAAAACTTTGAAAATGCGGTTTTTTCCCTTGCAGACAACCGCCGCATTTTCTAAACACCCCCTCACACGCAAGAGCGTCCCGTTCGTCTATCGGTTAGGACGCCAGGTTTTCAACCTGGAAAGAGGGGTTCGATTCCCCTACGGGATGCCATTTTTCCAAGGCATCGTTATTTATAGGGCTTTCGAGCCGAAAAGTGCCCGACAGACTGCTCAATTTCGCATCTTAGAGAATCCCCTGAATGCTTTGCTAAACCCGTGGCGGACTGTTCCGTAGAGGCCTGCCACTCTATCAGTTTGGCTGGTGTTATCGCAGCCAAACTCTACGCGCGCGCAAAGCGGTCTTTAAGTTTTCCTCTGCTCATCCCTGACGAGCGCAGCCAACCGGTAAAACCCATGCGCCATTTTCGTGAATGGGGTTAGCAGGAAAAACGCCAAAACCGAACCGAGATGCAGAACCAGCAGAGATGGCATCAGGGCGCTGTTTCCCATAACATAAAGCACCAAACCACTCAGCCCAACGAACCCCAGCAAGCCGATGAAGCCAACTTCGCCGCCCCAGGCATTTGCAGCACCGAGATTTCTATCGGAACGGAGTTTAAGGCGTATCATCTCGATACAGCCAAGCGTCAACATCACACCTCCCGAGACACCCAATATTTTGGGGAGCGAAAACAACTGGTAGGGCGCATGTAAATCGAACAGGTAATGCATGAAGGTTGCTGAACTGGTTGACGCGAAACAGAGAAGGAACCCATAAATCACAGCCTGATGCGCGTAACGACGCGCGTGACTAAATCGATCCTCATCTTCGAAATTGCATCCATCTCCGTGACCACCGGCAAGGTTGCGCATTTTTGCAGCAGACAGGAGTGCACCCCGAATATCTGAGAACTTTACCCTTTGACCATCGACAGCCCGCCAATAGCGCCGGAGGCTGATAGCGATGCTGACCAAGGGAAACAGGAACGACGGAAGAAAGATTGCCACCATGGCGCTATGAGAGAGCACCGAATAAAACCCCTCTCCGCCAAAGGAAGCCATGGTTTTGATCGCAGCAAACATCAGCGCAAAGCCGATCACACAAGCCAACGCGATTAAAGCACCGTTTTTTTGGAATAGTTTCGCCGCTGATTGCGGAAACGCCAATTCTTCCCAACTGTCCTGACGCACATTTGCCAGCGCTTGTGGCAGGTTCAAATCGAACTCATGAGGTGCTGTGTACTGGCACGCATAGTAACATCCACGACAGTTGTGACAGAGGTTGGCAAGTTGCGTCAGATCACCCTCGGAAAAAGCGCGTTCAGCATGCAAAGCTGGGAATACCGAGCAATATCCTTCGCAATATCGGCAGGCATTGCAGATCTCGGCCTGTCGGCGGGCTTCTTGTACCAAATCAGTTTGCATAAAACGCGGCCTCCTTGCCTGCAATGCGGCCAAAGATCGTGCCAATGGTCATGCCAAACCCAGCCAGATATCCTTGCCCAAGGATCGATCCGGCCATGGTTTCGCCGGCTGCCCAAAGGTTCTGAATTGGCTGGCCATTGATGGAACACTGTGCGTTTGCGTCAACCTTCAGGCCCAAATAGGTAAAGGTCACACCTGTTCTTAGGCTATAGCCATAGAATGGCGGTTCGCTGATCGGACGGGCCCAGTTCGTTTTTGGCGGTGTCA
>CAYVRN010000066.1:8780-11258 GCA_964453855.1 uncultured Rhodobacterales bacterium | reverse complement strand
CCATAGAATGGCGGTTCGCTGATCGGACGGGCCCAGTTCGTTTTTGGCGGTGTCAGCCCTGCGGTAGAGACACCGTCCAGTTCAGTTGGATGGAAATTCGCAGTATCGCCACATGCAGCGTTGAACGCGTCAACAGTTACGCGCAACTTGTCTTTTGGTAGCCCCATCTTTCCGGCCAGCTCTTCCAAAGTGTCCGCCTTGATCGGTGGGAAGACCGAAGGCATGAAGAGTTCCAGCGATTTGGCGTCAATTATCACATATCCAACCTGATCGGGCTGCGCTGCAACAAGGCGTCCCCAAATGGCGTAGCGTTTGGGCCAGACATCCTCGCCTTCGTCATAAAACCGTTCCGCGTTTTTGTTGACGACAATTGAAAAGGGTACACAGTCCAGACGGGTGACGATCCCCCCATCAAACTTCGGCGCCCGACCATCGATGGCTACTGCGTGGCACTGGGTGGGGTCGCCCACTTGATCAACGTCTTGATCCAGAAGATCAGCCAAAACCGCTCCGCGATTGTATGGCGTGCCACGTATCAGGAAGTTCTTCGCTGCCGGCCCCCAGGCGCGCGCAAGCCAATCGGTGTCGGCCTGAAACCCTCCAGAAGCGACAATCACGGAAGTTGGAGATATTTGGAATGCTTTGCCGTGCTGAGTGTATTCGACGCGTGAAACGCAGTCACTCTCGATTGCCACATGTGTAACCGCAGCTTCGTATTCTACACGAACGCCTAAGGCTTCAGCCGTTCGATAATAAGCGTTCACAAGACCTTTGCCGCCACCAAGGAAAAACGCATTGGTTCGCGCCAGAGACAATGTGCCGGACAGCGATGGTTGAAAGCGCACGCCATGTTCTTCCATCCAAGGCAAGCATTCTTCGGAAGTTCTAATCGCAAGGCGCGCCAGATTTTCATTGGTCTTGCCTGCAGTCACCTTCATCAGGTCGGCAAAATATTCGTCTTCCGAATAGCTATCGACCAACGGACCCAACGGTCCGGAATGCATGCATCTGAAATTGCGGGTGTGGCGGGAATTGCCACCGCGATAAGGCTTTGGCGCTGCTTCCAATATGATGACACGCGCGCCTGCTTCTGCAGCCGTGATCGCCGCACAAAGGGCTGCGTTGCCGCCACCAATGACGGCGACATCCCAATTTTCAACCTGTGTCACAAACAATCCTTTCAGGTGTCGTAGTGGCCCCGATCCCGATCACGCAAAGACCGAATTCTCAACCGTTGTGAGGCCTCGATGTGATTGCGCATGGCAAACTCCGCACCCGCTTCATCCCGTGCTTTCAGGGCGTCCAAAATCCGGCGATGTTCGGTGTCGGCAGCCTTTGCGCGGGCATCGTCGGACAACATGGTTGGCCCAAGGATCAGCAGTGCTTTCTGTAGCGATGCCACAGAACGTGCGAGATAACGATTCTTTGCAGAATCCAGAAGATTGGCGTGAAACAAACGGTTCAGGCGCACGGCTTCTGGACCAGTGCCAGCTTGCGATAGCGTTTCGTTCAAAGCGACAAGCTCGTCTATTTCCAAATCAGACGCTGCGCGAGCCGCCATGCGAGCAGCCGTTCCTTCCAACACCGCCCGCATTTCATAAAGCTCCATCACTTCAGGATAATCGAGCGTGCGAATTGAGGCCCCTATTCTGGGAACATGCGCCACAAGCCCGTCAGTTTCGAGCTGACGAATAGCTTCTCGGATCGGGGTGCGACTGACGCCCAAACGATCCGCAAGTTCTGTTTCGCGCAGGCGATCACCTGGCAACAATCGACCATCGCGGATTTCATCTAGCAGACGGTGATAGACCGTATTCCCCTGTGGGGCGTTTTCAGGTTTGTCGTCGCCTTGGGTCATTTTGAACTCATTAATCTTGTATCCAATTGGATACAAGTGTAGGCAATAAGTGTCAACATAGGTAGGAACCGGCAATTGACTGAAGGCATACGATCCCAGAATTCTTTGGCACGAAGGCTTCTCACCTTTGGCATTGCACTGCTTGGAACTGCCTTATTTTGGGTTTTGAATCTTCCCCTGCCCTTTCTATTTGGCCCGATGACCGCATGCCTTGTTGCGGCACTGGCGCACGCCCCTCTCAAAGGGTTTGGAGAAATCTCAGTCGCGGCCCGCACCATTCTGGGGGTCGCAGTTGGGGCCTCGATCACCCCCGCTCTATTTGCGGAACTGCCTAAAATGGCCGCCTCGATTGCCCTGATCCCGCCTTTCATTCTTCTAATTGGACTGATCGGAGTGCCGTTTTTCAGAAAAGTTTGGGGGCTCGATACGCCCACAGCCTTTTACGCGGCCATGCCGGGTGGGCTGCAAGACATGGTCATCTTCGGCGAGGAAGCAGGCGCAAACGTGCGAGTTTTGTCATTGATCCACGGAACGCGGGTTCTGATCATTGTCACTTTGGCCCCTTTTATCCTGACACACCTTTTTGGTGCTACGCTTCACAACCCTTTGGGCGCTCCGGC
>CAYVRN010000066.1:0-8680 GCA_964453855.1 uncultured Rhodobacterales bacterium | reverse complement strand
GAAATGACTGTTCTTGCGATTGTCACCGGGGCTGATCTGAGCTTTGTTGTCACGCACCACCTAACGCGGATTGTTCTGGTGATCATCGGCGCCCCAATCGTATTCCGGCTTATCTCTCGCCCCAAACCTCGGGGTTGATCATGTGGATGGGTTTGCCGTCTGCGTAGGCATTAATCTGTTCGTAGATGTCACCGAACTGCTTTTCAAACTCGTCTTCCGTAACGAACCCGATATGAGGCGTTGCAATCAAATTGGGATGAGACAGCAGAGGATCATTTGTATCTATCAAAGGTTCGACGTCGAATACGTCTATTGCGGCCATGCTCGGCGAGCCGTTGTTCAAGCCATCAAGCAAGGCTCCAGCCTCGATCAAGCCAGCGCGGGATGTATTTATTAGCACAGAACCGGGTTTCATCTCTGAAAGATCCTGTGCAGTGACCAACCCTTTGGTTTCTAGTGTAAGCCGCAAATGAAGCGAGATCACATCGCATCCTGCAAAGAAATCGGCTCTGGAGTTGGCAACTACCTCACCGTCAGCTTCCGCTCGCGCACGTCCCTTTTCCGACGCCCACCAGACAACGTGCATTCCGAAGGCTTTGGCGTATTCTGCAACAGCTTTCCCAATCTTCCCGTATCCGTATAGCCCGAGCGTCCGACCGCGAAGGGTTCTACCCACACCCATCTGCCATTCACCCGCTTTGACAGACGCCATCTGTTGCGGAAGTTGACGCATGGCCGAAAGCATCAACGCAAAGGTCAATTCAGCCGCCGCGTAGTTGGCACCATCGGCGCTTGTGTTCGAGCACAAAAGCACATTGTTTTCCGTGCACGCAGGTACATCCACATGCGGATAGACACCCCGCTGGGAAATCAGTTTGAGATTGGGAAGGCCCGCTAACAAGTCACGCGTTACTTTGGTTCGCTCGCGAAACAGAACGACCGCATCTGCCTCGTGCAATCGGGCAGCCAAGGCATCCGTGTCCTCTTCGTGATCGGTCCAAACGGTTACGTCATGCCCTGCCAACATGCCAAAGCTGGGCAGATTTCTCAGAGTATCGAACCAGTCATCAAGGATATGGATTTTCATTTGTCTCTTATTGTCCGTATAGCGCTCGCAGTGCTTTACACACGCGTGCGTGCAAATCGGTCAACATATTTTTTTGTTCACAGCCAATGGAAATCCTACTTGCTAGATCGTCGCGAAGCTTTTCCAAGTTGCGAATTTCAGTGCGGAGATTGTCATAGTCGGTCATGGTTAAACCTTGTTTGAGGTCCGAGGTTTGCCACCCCAAATCCGAGCGGGTACGTAGATGTTTCCGTCAGCAAGCTTGCGGGCTGTTCGCAGCAAACCAGCTGAATTAAGGGAAAATCCATCCTCGCTGCTGAAATCCACCAACACTTCAATCGTGCCCGAGGCGTGCTCAAGCACGACGTTTGCGGGGCTTGAAGTGGGGCGTTCTAATAGCCCATCCGCGATTGTCCCGGGTGTCAGAGCGCAAGACGCCATACACTGGGATCCGGTCACGGCCATGCTGGGATGTGTATTCCACGGCATGAAGTAACGCGTTGCGATAGTGCCCCCTTCGCGGGCTGGTGCAAACAAGCCGAACTTTGGCGTGACCGACTCTGAAACATCACCCATCCCCATCAACTCGCCTGCCTTCAAGCGAACGGATTCCATGCGCTTAAAGAAGTCTTTGTTATCGTCCAGCTCCTGCACAGTTTCGTATCCGGTCAATCCAAAATCCGATGCGCGTGCAATCACCATCGGCATGGCAACGTCCATGCAGGTCACGTCAATTCCGTCTATGCGGTCACGCAAGTTTCCAGTTGGCAAAAACGCCCCTGTCGAAGACCCGACCACACCCATGAAATTAAGTGAGATCGGAGCAGCCTGTCCTGGGACACCAGCGATTTCCGCGTCTCCGTCATAGGTGATTTCTCTGCCTGGTGTTTGCACCTTGGCCAAAACCTGCGCACCAGTATTGACCGAACGGATGCGTATTTCGGTCTCGCCCTCTTGCGGATCGATTAGTCCCATTTCAATCGCCGCGGGACCGACGCCCGAAAGGATATTTCCACAGGTCGGCTTGAAATCCACCAACTGCTTTTCGACGGAAACCTGCGCGAAGAAATAATCAATATCCGCCCAATCATCTTCGGACTTTGATAGCATCGCGACCTTGGTTGTAACAGCGTCTCCGCCGCCAATGCCGTCAATGTTAAGCCGATGACCAGACCCCACGGCGGCGATCAATACCTGCGCAAGCACATCAAGATCCTCGGGCAGATCCGCTCGGTTGAAGTAAGGCCCCCGTGACGTACCGCCACGCATAAAGAAGTAGGGTATGCCTGTTTGTGTCATCTCACCCTCCTATCAACGCAAAGGCCATGGAAGAACGACTGCGTCTTGCAGCAACCCGGGCGGGAAATCGCGGTTCAGCATGTAGGCCATAAAGCACATGAAGCCGATGCCGCATGCTGTAAGCAGCACAGTCTGCGCCCATCCGCTTCCAGCACGGACCCGCAGAAACGAGATCAGGAAGCCGACCAGTGCGAGGATGAAGCCAACAAAATAGGTCGCCGCAATTAATCCGGCAAACCAAGCTAAAGTGCTCCAAAGCCCGTATGATGCATCAGCATCGTCGCCCGCGACTTCTTTGTCGGCAAAGATCATATCACCTTCCGGGCGCCTCATCATTTGCACCAACAATATTAAACAGCAAAGAACCGAGACCCCCCCGACCACCAGAGGAACGATTTTGTCGGTCATGTTATAATCAGGGATCGCGTTTGCGTTGATCAGTGAAACGGTAAGGTAACCTGCGATCACCAAAAGGAAGATCATAGGTGCGCGCTTGCTGCCTGAATTCACCTCGCCTTCAGCCATAATGGTCTTGGCTTGGCGGATACCCAGAACAACCGAGATCAAAGTTATAACCAGCAACGCAATGACAATCGGACTGAAGATATACTCCATGCCTACGTCAAAGCCTTTGCGGAAACGGAAACTGGCGATTTGAAAGGCCTGGTTGGTGAACTTCTCGACCGGATTGGACAGCACGAAACCGATCAGGAAGGCCGGGCGCGACCAATCAAAGCGCCGTAGGAAAACACCGATCAGACCGATGACAAATAACGCCAAAAGGTCCTCGAAGTTCTGCCCCGATTGAAATGCTGCAAAACTTATCAGCATAAAAAGAAACGGTGCAAGGTAGGCAAAACGGATCGTGGTCAGTTTCGCTATTCCGCCTGACGCCGCAATGCACAAAACGGTGCCAACGACATTGGCCAGAGCCAGCATCCACACAATCGAATAAGTGATGTCGAGGTTGTTCTTCAACATACCGGGACCAACTTCGATGTCACCGGACCCAAGCAGCGCAACTGCCCCGATAAATATTGCCATAGAACCGGAACCCGGGATGCCGAACAACAGGGTTGGCACCAATCCTCCGCCTTCTTTAGCGTTGTTCGAGCTTTCGGGTCCAATCACACCACGGACCTCACCTTTGCCGAAATTGGATTTGTCCTTGGTCGATTGAACCGTGTGCCCATAGGCGATCCAGTCCACTACAGAGCCTCCAAGCCCCGGAATAACCCCCACCACAACACCGATGATTGAGCATCGAATTGAAAGCCAAATGTTTGCAAACCAATCTTTGACACCATCCAACCAACCGGCACCAAGATTTGCGTCTTTGGCAATCGATGTATCCTGCCGTAGAAGGGAAACGATTTCGGGGACGGCAAAAATACCAAGACCAACAATGACCAGTTTCAAACCGTCGGTAAGATAAGGGATGTCATAACTCGCCATGCGAAGAGAACCGCCCGCGTCGGCGATCCCAATGGTACCGATCATGATGCCAAGCCCAGCAGCTGCAATACCTTTCAAAGGAATGCGTCCAGCAAGTACTGCCACCATCGAAAGGCCGAATAGCGTGATCATCAGCATTTCTGGCAGGCCAAATGCCAGAACAATCGGGCGGGCAATCAATATGAAGACCGTCAGGAAAGTAGCCCCGACTAAACCACCAAACAATGAGGAAGCAAAAGCGGCGGACAAGGCCCGCGCGGCCTCGCCTTTTTTGGCCATTGGAAAACCATCAAGGACTGTCGCCTGCGACGCGGACGATCCGGGAATTCCCATGAGAACAGATGCAAACGTATCGGATGTCGGAACGACTGCGACCATGCCGATCATCAGCGCCAGACCCATCACGGGATCCATACCGTACATGAATGGCAGCAATAGTGACAATCCAGCAATCCCGCCTAAACCGGGAAATATTCCGACTGCCAATCCCATCACAACACCGAGTACGAGGTAGCCCAACACT
The DNA here is from genome assembly GCA_964453855.1 of uncultured Rhodobacterales bacterium. Taxonomy (GTDB): domain Bacteria; phylum Pseudomonadota; class Alphaproteobacteria; order Rhodobacterales; family Rhodobacteraceae; genus JASMHC01. The sequence continues at coordinate 4,337 of CAYVRN010000066.1, read as the reverse complement.
ATCGGTTGCAGGATAAGCCCCCACGCCTCACCGAGCGCAGGAAGAGCGGTTGCGAAAATCTCCATGGGAGTCGCCTGACATTTCTTATGTGGAAATTAAGGGTGCGCCAGCTTTGAGCGGCGCACCCGATTGACTGATTACTTCAGTTCAACCCCGTATGAGCTCTTGAGCCATTCAAGAACGTGGGCCTTTGCTTCGGCTGAAACCGAAGTTGCCTGTTCAGTAGCGTTTTGTGCTCCAGCCCCGACGAACATCGGGTATTCGCCCACCCGTTTGGCCGAGATTTCAGAGAAGTCGGGACGGCTGCGGACTGCTTGGAAGGCGGCGACATAGGTGTCGATTACCTCGTCCGGCGTTCCTTTGGGCAAGAATGCAATCTTCTGAGACGGATAGCCCGAGATGAAGAAGGCTTTCCAAGCGTCCCAAGCGACGCCCGAAGTCTCGCAGCCTTCTGTGGCTTCACAGACCTCTTTAAAGCTGGGGATATCCGGGAATGTCGGATCCCGCACGATCATGCCACTCTCGTCTAGAGCGCCCCAAGTCATCATCGGTACGGCTGTGCCCGCAGCGACCAGATCGACCGAACCGCCGAGATAACCAGAAGAGGTCTGGTAGTCGATAGTGGCTTCGCCGCGCTCGAACATCAGACGACCATCGCCGCGACCCTTAATGCCAAAGACAGGCTCAACGCTCATGCCCAGCATTTCCCACGCGAGCAGCGGCACCAGATCAAGACCTGTTGCGCCCTGCGAGCCGAAGATAAAGTCGGTATCTTTCAGGCCGTTTGCAGAGCCATCAAACTTCGCACCGTCTTCTGCGTTCAGATAAGCAACGCCGCCTGTACCCGTGGCCATAACAGGGTTCCAGTCATTGTATTCATAGCGAACGCGCGGATCGTTCAGAAGATACGGGAACTGGGTCGAGCCCGACGAGCCAAACAGCAGTGTGCCGTCTTTGCGCTCTTGCTCTTGGAACCAGTTCGCCCCTTTGGTCGAGCCAGCACCAGGCATGAATTTCACGACAACAGTCGGGTTGCCCGGCAGTTCTTCTGACAGCAATGGGGCGAAGAAATTAGCCCACTTAGCCGACCCACCAGTTTCCGAGAACGGGATCACCCATTCAACTGTCTTTCCAGATAGATCAACTTCTGCCAAAGCAGGCGATGCGACCAGAACGGCGGCGGCGGCAACAGAGCTTGCAAGTTTTTTAATAGTCATAGTGTCCTCCCAGGACGGTTCGAAGCGCAGGGATCGACAGGCGATTCCCTCAGCGAATTGTCATTTAGGGACGAATCCCTCCTCCAACGGTCCTGTGTTTGACATTTCAACCTTGCACCAAACTTGCATAGTCTGACAAAGTTTAACCATGCGTATTGCTATCATTGAAGACAATATTGGACTTGCAAACGGAATCGCTGCCCGTCTTTCCGGTCGCGGTCATTCAGTTGATTTGATCCATGACGGGACGGAAGCGGATCAGTTTTTGTCTCAGGAAAGCGCCGACCTCGTGGTACTTGACATCAATCTACCAGGAAAGGACGGCTTGGAGGTTTTGAGAGCACTAAGGTCGCGCGGAGCCAATACGCCGGTCATACTTTTAACGGCGCGCAGTGAGACGAAAGAACGTGTGGCAGGGTTAGACGCGGGAGCTGACGATTATTTGGTCAAACCCTTCGAGATGGACGAGCTTGAAGCCCGCCTGAGGGCCATGTCTCGCAGACGCGACCTTGTGTATTCGGCGCAAGAGACCCTTGGCGAATTGGTTTTTGATCGCTCAAGTAGGCAGGTGCTATACAGGGGAACAGCGCTTGATATTCCCCGCAAGGAAATAGCGACACTTGAGTGTTTGCTTGAAAGATCGGGACGCATTGTACCGAAAGCTGTGCTCACATCACATGTATATGGGACGGGAGCTGATGTTGACGACACCGCCATTGAGCCCCACGTGTCCCGGCTTCGCCGCAGGTTGGAAAAGCACGGCGTGCGGATAAAAACTGCACGGGGCCTGGGCTATATGCTGGAGGTGGAAGAAACATGACACCAAGTGCTATGTCGCTCAGGTTGCGTCTGTTTCTGGTCATCCTTTCTCCATTGCTTATTGTTTCAATATTACTTGGGGTTTGGCGGTTCGAAGTTGCCCAGAATACTTCGGAAGAACTATTTGACCGCAGCCTTCTTGCTGCCGCGCTGGCAATTTCCCGAGATGTTGCCATTTCAGAAGGTGACGCCCTTTCCCCGCGCACAAGAACACTGATTTCCAATGCTGGCGGTGGCGAGGTGTTTTATCATGTCACAGGGCCTGCGGGGATATACGTTACGGGCTATGCTTATCCCCCCATTCCCCCCTCAGCGCAAACAACGGAAGTTCCGCATTACTTTATTTCAAAATACCGTGACGAAGACGTTCGCGTGCTGCGAATGGTCGAGGCAACAACCTTCGGAACTCTTTCTGGAAATACGATTGTCACCGTTTGGCAGCGCGTAAGCGAACGTGAAGAGTTTGCAGTAGGTCTGGCCAGAAAAGCAGCTGCCCTTATCGCGGCCCTGATGGTGACGTTGGCTTTGGTCGTTTGGTTTGGCGTTCAACTGGGACTTAGGCCCTTGCGTGATTTACAGAGTGCAATTGAAATACGCTCGCCAGACGATCTGAGTCATATCCGGCGCCCCGTTCCCAAAGAGGTTTCCGGCATCGTTGCCACGCTCAACCGACTGCTCGGCCAGGTCAAGCAAAGCATCGAGGCCCACCAAGCGTTCATCTCGGATGCCGCGCATCAACTTCGCAACCCAGCCGCAGCCATTTTATCGCTGGCCGAGACTTTGCCAGATGTACGAGCATCTGAACCGCGTAAAATTCAAGAAAAAGAGCTTGAAAAGGAAGCAAGACGGCTCGCCCGTTTGACCGAACAGCTGCTGTCTTTGGAAAGATTGCGTTATGATTCAGTATCACATTTCAGTCGCATTGATCTCAATGAAGTGGCCGAACAAATCTGTGCGGACATCGGCTCCAAGGCACTGACGCTTGGTCTTGAGTTCGTGTTCATGCCCGCGACCTATCCACTCTTTCTTAATGGAGATCGAATTCTTATCGGAGAAGCGATCACCAACCTCATCGAAAACGCGATGCAGCATGGTGGAGAGAACCTAACCACAATTAGTGTTCGCCTGAACCAAATCGAGGAGCACGCACGGGTAACTGTTCACGATGACGGGGTTGGCATTCCCGACGATCAAGTCGAAGTGGCCTTCCGGCGGTTTGGACAACTCGGAACCGGCTCTGGCAGTGGTCTTGGGCTTGCGTTCGTCGAAGATATTATGAAGCGCCATCAAGGATCGGTTTCAGTTTCATCCGAAACCAAGGGGACAGCGATTGAGCTTACTTTTCCGCTGTCAAATTAAACCGCACGTCCGGCGTTGATCAAAATTACCCATGAATTGCGCGTTTCAGCATGTGGGATCAGAGACACGCGAATTTCAGGAGATTAAGAATAAAAAGGTATCCTGCAACTCGAAAACTCTCCGTAGCTTCCTAAGAAAGTAACACGCCGCGCTGCTATGTAGCGTGGGACTTCGCCTGCATAAGTCATTAATCTATATACTCTTAAATAACAGTCGTCTTGGGACACCTTAAACCTTATTTCATTGGGTTTTCGCTGGGTTGTGCAAGACCCCTACGGGATGCCATTTTCCCAAGGCACCTTATCTGTTGAGCTTCAGGGCTGAAATGTGTCCCATTTAGGCCTACAAGCATCAACTTTCAGTATGCGGCAGTCACTATAACTTCTACTTTCAGGTCTGAGCGTGCAAGTTTTGCTTCACCACATGCTCTTGCAGGCGCATGCCCTTCAGGTACCCAGGCATCCCAGACCGAATTCATCTCGGCAAAGTCCGACATATCGGCCAACCAGATAATCGCCTGCAGTATACACTCTTTCGAAGACCCTGCTTTTTCCAAAAGCGCCTCGACACGTGACAGGCAGTCCGCCGTCTGCTCAGCCACCGTCGCCCCGTCTCCAACCTGACCGCACAAATACGCAACGCCGTTGTGTTTGACGATTTTGCTCATTCGAGCGCCCGTATCAATTCGTTCGATCATCCCATTTCCATTTCTAGTTTGCCACGCCCTGATCGTCCCAACTGGGTCAAGCACTCGGCTACCTTGCATGAAAGGAGTAACCTGTTTCGCAGAACCCGCAACCAGTTTTGAACAGAGCAGCAACGGTAGACCACGGCAACCAAAGGCGCGTGCGAATTTTGCTTCTGATTTTCTAGAATTTTGGTGCGGTCGAGAAGACTCGAACTTCCACTCCGGTTAAGGAACAGCGACCTCAACGCTGCGCG
>CAYVRN010000065.1:6824-16742 GCA_964453855.1 uncultured Rhodobacterales bacterium | reverse complement strand
TTACCAACGCCTGCGCCAGTTCACGGGCATCTGACAGTGAGCGCATAAATGCCCCACTGCCACATTTTACATCCAGAACCAGCCCCCCAAGTCCCGCCGCAAGTTTTTTGGACAAGATGGATGCGGTGATCAGATCAACGCTTTCGACCGTTCCCGAGATATCGCGGATGGCGTACAGACGTTTATCCGCCGGGGCCATATCGCCACTTGCACCGACAATGGCACAGCCAACGTCACCCACGATTTTGCGCAGCATCGCTTCGCTCTGTGCGGTCACTAGACCCGGGATCGCCTCAAGCTTGTCCAAAGTCCCTCCGGTATGCCCCAGCCCACGCCCCGAGATCATCGGCACATAGGCGCCGCATGCTGCCAACGCCGGAGCCAGAACAAGTGATACGCAGTCACCCAAGCCCCCAGTCGAGTGCTTGTCAACAACGGGTCCATCCAAGGCCCAATTCAACACATCGCCACTGTCGCGCATCGCCAATGTCAACGCCGCGCGCCCTTCGGCACCCAAGCCGTTTAACAAAACCGCCATGGCAAAAGCACCGGCTTGCGCATCGCTGACCGCACCATTGGCAAGTCCCCGCGCAAACCACTGCAATTCGTCCTCGTTCGGCTGAATGCGATCGCGCAACTTGCTGATGACAGCTCTGGCGTCCATCAACTGGCTTTCATGTGGGACGTCGCAAAGGCCCCGGGCAAAAGCTCGCGCATGGACACAGTTAATTCCTGCCCTGCCAATGTCGCCATGGTCACCGGCGCATCGCCTTTTGAAAACTCGGCCAGCTTCTGCCGACACCCGCCGCATGGCGACACGGGTTCTGGGCTGTCTGCAATCACGTAGACTTCGGCAATCTCGCTCTCGCCAGCCGCAATCATAGCTGCGATTGCACCCGCTTCCGCGCATGTGCCTTCGGGATAAGCCACGTTTTCAACGTTACAGCCCGTGAACACGGCGCCCGATGTCGTGCGCAAGGCCGCGCCAACCTTGAACTGGGAATAGGGCGCGTAGGCATTTTCGCGAACACTTCTGGCTTCATCCTGCAATGACATGCGTATCTCCAATTTTCCTGCACCCATGTTGCTGCAGCCCAGACCCCTTTTCAAGTGTTCTTGACCAAATAGTCAAACAAACAATCAAATTGGGCTGAAATAAACTTCCTGTACCTATTTTCGCCAAGATAACGCTAACATAACTCTAGCCTTGATGAATGGGTATTCCCCTCGAGCAGAAAGTAGTTTAATACTAAACTAATTTCAAAATCGGAGTCGCACATGTCGGATAAGCAGCAAGAAACCCTTCGCCAGGCGGCCCTTTTTTATCACGAATACCCCAAGCCCGGTAAGCTTGAAATCCGCGCAACCAAGCCGATGGCCAACGGTCGCGATCTAAGTCGCGCCTATTCCCCCGGCGTTGCCGAAGCCTGCCTTGAGATCAAAGCGAACCCCGAAGACGCCGCTCGCTACACCGCTCGCAGCAACCTTGTGGCGGTCGTGACGAACGGCTCGGCGGTTCTGGGCCTTGGAAACATCGGCGCACTGGCTTCCAAGCCTGTCATGGAAGGCAAGGCCGTTCTGTTCAAGAAATTCGCCGACATCGACTGTTTCGATATCGAAGTGAATGAAAGCGACCCAGAAAAGCTGGCAGACATCGTTTGCGCATTGGAACCCACCTTTGGCGCGATAAACCTTGAAGACATCAAAGCCCCCGATTGTTTTATTGTCGAAAAAATCTGCCGCGAACGGATGAACATTCCGGTCTTTCACGATGATCAGCACGGCACCGCCATTGTGGTTGGTGCCGCAGCTCGCAACGCATTGCATGTGGCAGGCAAGTCGTTCGAGGACATCAAGATCGTCTCGACCGGCGGTGGCGCAGCGGGCATCGCCTGCCTGAATATGCTGCTGAAACTGGGCGTCAAACGCGAAAACGTCTGGCTCTGTGATATCCACGGGCTGGTCTACAAAGGCCGCGCCGAGGACATGAACCCGCAAAAAGCGGCTTTTGCACAAGATTCGGATCTACGCACACTTGATCAGGTCATTGAAGGAGCCGACCTGTTCCTTGGCCTCTCTGGCCCGAATGTGCTGAAACCCGAAATGGTCGCAAAGATGACCAAACGCCCGATCATTTTCGCGCTGGCCAACCCCACCCCCGAGATCATGCCCGAGGACGCTCGCAAAGTGGCCCCCGATGCGATCATCGCCACGGGGCGCAGCGACTTTCCCAACCAGGTCAATAACGTCCTGTGCTTCCCATTCATCTTCCGCGGCGCGCTTGATGTGGGCGCGACCGAAATCAATGACGCGATGCAAATCGCTTGTGTTGAAGGCATCGCAGAACTGGCGCGCACCACCACCAGCGCCGAAGCCGCAGCCGCCTATCAGGGCGAAAGCCTGACCTTTGGCGAAGACTACCTGATCCCCAAACCTTTCGATCCCCGCCTATCTGGCATTGTCTCTAGCGCCGTTGCCAAAGCCGCCATTGAAAGCGGCGTTGCCAAACGCCCGCTAGAAGATTTGGACGCTTACAAACACAAGCTGAACGCGTCGGTCTACAAATCCGCACTGCTTATGCGCCCTGTCTTTGAAGCCGCCCGCGCGGCCAGCCGCAAAATCATCTTCTCGGAAGGCGAGGACGAGCGCGTACTTCGTGCGGCTCAGGCCATTCTGGAAGAAACCACGGAAACACCGATCCTAATTGGCCGCCCCGAGGTGATTGTCCAACGCTGCGAACGCTTTGGCCTGAACATCCGCCCCGAACGCGACTTCGAATTGGTGAACCCGGAAAACGATCCCCGCTTTCGAGATTACTGGGGAAGCTATCACGAAATCATGTGCCGCCGCGGTGTAACCCCCGATCTTGCACAAACTATTATGCGCACGAATACCACTGCCATCGCAGCCATCGCGGTCCATCGCGGCGATGCCGACAGCATGATCTGCGGTACCTTCGGCGAATACCGCTGGCATTTGAATTACGTCAATCAAGTTCTCGGCGATGCAACCCATACCCCCCACGGCGCACTGACCTTGATGATCCTAGAAGATGGCCCTCTGTTTATCACCGACACCCACGTTCACGCTCTGCCTAACCCCGAACAACTGGCCCTGACCGCTTGTGGTGCCGCGCGTCATATCCGCCGCTTTGGTCTGGAACCCAATATCGCTTTTTGCTCACAGTCACAGTTCGGCAACCAACCCGAAGGATCAGGCAAACGGCTGCGCGATGCCATTGCAATTCTCGACAGCGAGCCGCGCGATTTCTGCTATGAGGGCGAGATGAACGTAGATGCCGCGCTGGATGAGGACCTGCGCGAACGCCTGCTGCCCGGCAACCGCATGAAAGGGGCTGCCAACACGTTGATCTTCGGCCATGCCGATGCCGCGTCAGCCGTCCGCAATATCCTAAAGGTCAAGGGTGGCCTTGCCGTCGGCCCGATTCTGATGGGCATGGGAAACCGCGCCCATATCGTCACCCCGTCCATTACAGCACGTGGTCTTTTGAACATGGCCGCCATTGCCGGGACACCGGTTACGCATTACGGCTAATCTGTCGCAGTATTTGCAAATCTATTGGAATTATGCGCTTCAACAGCACTATTTCAGTAACTTTGCAAAATTTTGCAGCACTTCGCATGCGATTTCTGCAAATTTATTGCGATATTCTGCCACCCCTCTCATCAAGGGGCTTGCCCGCTAGCCCACGCTCACCTTATGCCACTGCTATCGCATGAGAGGAGAGTGCAATGGCATACGAAGACGTTTACAACAGTTGGAAATCGGACCCTGAAGCCTACTGGATGCAAGCCGCCGATGCTATCGATTGGGTTCAAAAGCCTTCGAAAGCTCTCTTCGACGACAATGCCCCGCTTTACGAATGGTACAGCGATGGCATGGTCAACACTTGCTACAACGCTGTGGACCGCCATGTGGAAAACGGTCGCGCTGATCAAACCGCGATTATCTATGACAGCCCGATCACCGGTAAAAAAGACAAAATCAGCTACGCCGAGTTGAAAGATAAAGTGGCATCGCTTGCCGGTGCGCTGGTGGCCAAAGGCATCACCAAAGGCGATCGTGTTATCATCTACATGCCGATGGTCCCCGAAGCATTGGTCGCTATGCTGGCCTGCTCGCGCATCGGTGCCATCCATTCCGTTGTTTTCGGAGGATTCGCAGCCCACGAACTGGCCGTGCGCATCGATGACGCCACCCCGAAAGCGATCTTGGCTGCCTCCTGTGGTCTCGAACCGGGCCGCGTGGTGCAGTACAAACCGCTGATCGACGGCGCAATCGAACAGGCCAAACACAAGCCAGACTTTACCTTGATCCTGCAGCGGGAAGAGCACCCCTGCGACCTGATTCAAGACCGTGACTTCGACTGGAACGATGCCCAACAAGACGTCACCCCCGCCGATTGTGTTCCGGTCGAAGGCAACCACCCTGCCTACATTCTCTACACCTCCGGCACCACCGGCCAGCCCAAAGGCGTCGTCCGTCCAACCGGCGGTCATTTGGTCGCGCTGAACTGGACGATGAAAAACATCTACAACGTCGATCCGGGCGATGTGTTCTGGGCGGCGTCCGACGTGGGCTGGGTCGTTGGCCACAGCTACATCTGCTACGGTCCGCTGATCCACGGAAATACCACCATCGTGTTCGAAGGTAAGCCCGTCGGCACCCCCGACGCAGGCACCTTCTGGCGGGTGATCGAAGAACACAATGTCCGCAGCTTTTTCACCGCCCCCACAGCCTTCCGTGCGATCAAACGTGAAGACCCCAAAGGCGAGTTCCTGAAGAAATACAACCTGTCCTGCCTACGCGCCCTTTATCTGGCCGGCGAACGCGCCGATCCCGACACCATCATCTGGGCGCAAGATCAACTGGGCGTTCCGGTGATTGACCACTGGTGGCAAACCGAACTTGGCTACGCGGCTGTCTGCAACCCTGCCGGCATCGAACTTCTTGATGTCAAAATCGGCTCACCGTCGGTTTCTATGCCAGGCTACGATTTCAAAATCGTCGACGACGAAGGCAACGAACTGCCCCGCGGCGAACTGGGCGCTATCGTCACCCCGCTGCCGCTTCCGCCAGGCACCTTCCCGACACTGTGGAACGCCGAGGATCGCTTTAAGAAAAGCTACCTCAACACCTTCCCCGGTTATTATGAGACCGGAGACGCAGGCATCATCGACGAAGACGGCTACCTTTATATCATGGCCCGCACCGATGACGTCATCAACGTGGCCGGCCACCGACTATCGACCGGCGCGATGGAGGAAGTTCTGGCCAACCACCCCGACGTGGCAGAATGTGCTGTGATCGGCGTCAGCGACGAACTGAAAGGTCAACTGCCCCTTGGCTTTCTCTGCCTGACAAAAGGCGTGAACCGCCCTCATGAAGAAATCGTTGCAGAATGCGTCAAGCTCGTGCGCAATGAAATCGGCCCCGTCGCGGCCTTCAAACTGGCCGTCGTCGTCGATCGCCTACCAAAAACACGCTCGGGCAAAATCCTGCGCGCGACGATGGTAAAAGTCGCCGACAGCGAGGATTTCAAAATGCCTGCAACTATCGACGATCCCGCCATTCTCGACGAGATCAAAGAGGCCCTGCAAACCATCGGCTACGCCAAATAAGTCCTCCTTCTTCTTGGTCAAAATACACCGGGGGTGCGGGGGCTGGCCCCCGCATGCCCCACCTTAACCACCAAAAGGTTTCCATTTTGTTCTCATGCGCCGTAAATTGCCCGCATGAATCACCTGCCTTCGCAAATATCTGACTGGTTTGATAAAAATGGATGGTCCCCCCATCCCCACCAGCTTGATATGCTGGCCGGCAAGGACCTGCCCGCCCAGCTTCTGATCGCTCCGACCGGCGGCGGCAAAACACTGGCAGGATTTCTGCCCACTCTGGCTGAACTGACCCAACCGCATCAGGGCCTTCACACCCTCTACATATCCCCCCTGAAGGCCCTTGCCGCCGATATCCGCCGCAACTTGCAAGCCCCTATCGACGAAATCGGCTTGCAAGTCCGCGTTGAAGATCGCACCGGAGACACCTCGAACACCCGCAAAAAACGCCAACGCGCAGACCCTCCGCATATTCTGCTGACCACACCTGAATCGCTTGCACTGCTGCTAAGCTATGAAGACGCGCCGCATATCTTTCGGGGCCTCCAGCGGGTGGTGATTGACGAAATCCACGCCCTTGCCGAAAGCAAACGCGGCGATCAATTATTCCTCGCCCTCTCCCGCTTGCAGGCCCTCTGCCCCGACCTGCGCCGCGTTGGCCTCTCTGCAACCGTCGACGACCCGCAAGCCATCGCCACCCTACTTGCGAAAAACCCAGATCCCTGCCCGATCCTGATCGCCGACCCCGGCCCGCAGCCTGATATCCGCATGCTGACCACCGACACACCGCCCCCTTGGTCGGGCGGCGGCGCAGCTTATGCCATCAACGATGTCCTCGAACAGGTCCGCCAGCACAAAACCACGCTGATCTTCCACAACACCCGCGCGCAGGCTGAAATCTTTTTCCACAATCTCTGGCAGGCCAACACAGAAAACCTGCCCATCGGCATCCATCACGGCAGCCTTGCCCGCGAGCAGCGCGAGCGCGTGGAACAGGCCATGGTCAACGGAGACCTTCGTGCCATCGTGTGCACCGGTAGTCTGGACCTTGGTATCGATTGGGGCGATGTCGATCTGGTGATCCAAATCGGCGCACCGAAAAACGTCAAACGTCTGATCCAGCGGATTGGCCGCGCAAATCACCGCTACAACGCACCATCCAAGGCCATCCTCGTCCCAGCCAACCGCTTCGAGGTTGTCGAATGCGTCGCCGCCCTTGATGCCGCCCGCGAAAACGATCTTGACGGAGACCCGCGCGGCCCCGGCCCTCTGGACGTGCTCAGCCAACACATCCTGATCCGCGCCTGTTCCGGCCCGTTCGACGAAAACGACCTTTATCACGAGGTAAAGAGTTGCGGCGCCTACAGCACCCTCACCCGCGCCGAATTCGACCGCTGCCTCGATTTTACGGCAACCGGCGGCTATGCCTTGCGCGCCTATGACCAATGGAAACGGCTGATAAACCGCGACGGGTTGTGGCACCTGCGAGACCCGCGCAGCGCCCAGCGCATCCGTATGAACGTGGGCACCATTCAAGACACCGACACCCTGAAAGTTCGAATGAAAGGGCGTAGCGGCAAACCCTTGGGCGAGGTGGAAGAGGCCTTTGCTGCCGGACTAACCCAAGGCGACACCTTCTTGATCGGCGGTCAGATCGTCCGCTATGAAGGCCTACGCGAGATGACGGTCGAGGTCAGCCGCAACGCCGCGAAAAAACCCAAAGTCGCGGTCTTTGGCGGCACCAAATTCGCCACGTCGGTTCAGCTATCCCACCGCATTCTGGACATGTTCCGACAAGACTCATGGCCCGACCTGCCCGCTCACACCGCCGATTGGCTGGCCCTTCAGCGCAAGGTTAGCCAACTACCACAAGCTGATCGTCTTCTGGTCGAAACTTTCCCGATGGACGGTAACCATCACCTTTGTGCCTATGGGTTTGCAGGCAAGAACGCCCAACAGACCCTTGGTCTTTTGCTAACCAAACGAATGGAAGAAACCGGCCTGCACCCGCTTGGCTTTGTTTCAACCGATTACGCCACCCTTATCTGGGGGCTGGACCCTGTCACCGATCCCGCGCCCCTGTTCGACCCCGCCAGCCTGAAAGACGGGCTCGACGGCTGGCTTGCCGGTAACGCCGTAATGAAACGCACCTTCCGCGCCTCGGCCACCATCGCCGGGTTGATCGAACGCAATCTGCCGCAAAACCGCAAAACCGGACGGCAGGCGACCTTTTCCAGCGACATCCTTTATGACACGCTGCAAAAGTATGATCCCGAACACCTGATGCTGGACATCACCCACCGTGAAGCCATGAAAGGGCTGGTCGATTTCAACCGGATCGAAGAAATGCTGACGCGCATCAGTGGACGTATCGACCACGCCAACCTGCACCACGTCAGCCCTCTGGCCGCTCCGCTGTTTCTGGAAATCGGCAAAGTGCCGATCCACGGATCAGCGGATGAGGCACTTCTTGATCGCTATGAAGGGGATGCTCTGAAACAGGCGGGGCTGTCATGAACGGACTAAGCTTTACCTTTCACGGCGAAAGCCTGACCGCCCTTGGCAGCGGCGCCCTGTTCTGGCCCGCACAATCACTGCTCTGCGTCTCGGACCTGCACCTTGGCCGCACCGAGCGCATCGCCCGACATGGCGGCCAGATCATCCCGCCCTATGAAAACAGCGACACGCTGAAAAAGCTTGAAGACCCTATAAACGCGCTATCGCCCAAAACCGTCATGTGTTTGGGGGATAGCTTCGATGATCTTGCCTCGGTCAATGCTCTGACAGAAGCCGAAACCGACTGGATCACGCGCCTTCAAGCAGGCCGTGAATGGATCTGGATCGAAGGCAACCATGACCCGGCACCCCTGAACCTAGGCGGCACGCATCTGCAAAGCTACTCGGCTGAAACGCTTGTGTTCCGCCACATCGCAACCAGCGATGGACAAGGTGAAATCAGCGGCCACTATCACCCAAAACTATCCGTCGCAGCCCGGGGCCGTCGTATCACCCGCCCCGCATTCGTCTACGACGAAGCCCGCCTGATATTACCGGCCTTCGGCACCTACACGGGCGGCATGTCGCTTAACCGCGCCCCGCTTTCCGAAATGTTCTTGAACCCGTCTGTGATCCTGACCGGCCCATCGCCCCGCAGGATCAATACTCACTCGGCTGCCAATTGAACCAGCAAACCGGCATTTTCCAGATCGGGCTGATACTTCCGGCTAACCGGCACTTCCATACCGTTTGACAAGTGAAGCCGCCAGTAACCACCGACTTTCTGAGCAGACACAATCGCCGAACGAGCAACCCAGTGCGACCGGTGAACGCATTTTCCGTCAACACCTTCCATCTCTGCAATCGCATCCTTCAACCGCATACGAAGACTGAAACAGCCTTTCTCGGTGTATACGTCGATCATGTGATCGTTTGAACTCAGGCACAAGACCGGCGCCCGCTCTTCTTCGGGTAACCGCTGCAGCAACCGCGCTTCGGCCGGTTTTGTATCTTCTACGTTCTGAACACGGGCCTGCGCCTCGGAAATAACGGCTTGCAGGGTTTCTTCGCTTTTCGCCTGCGCCCGCTCGTTCACCATAGTGATGACAAATGTTCGCAGCGCCAAAAGTGCGATGGTGATCAGTGACACATAGCCGATCAGCTTCCACCACGGAGGCACGTACTGGTTGACCTGATGAATGTTTGCGAAGAACGACACCCAACAAATCAGGATGGCTCCAAAAAGGGATGTGAAGGCGACTGTTGTCACCACCTCTGCTTTAAACTTTTGCTCTTCCGGAAAGTAAAGTCGTGCGGAAACCCGAAGTAAAATACCGAATGTTGCAGCAAGCCCGATCACGACACCCCAGAAAAAAAGCCGCGGCAAGACCGTAAGTGCCTCAAGTGTTCCAAAAGGCCCCGAGATCGTAGCAATCGTTATCATCACCCCGACGATCACCAAAGTGATGGGGTCTAGCAAGCTGCTCCGCCAAATTCTCAGGATATCCTGCACTGTTTTTCCTATTTTGCTGTTAAGTCTTTATAACGACGCTCGCCTTGATCCTGCAACATGGGGATTAACAGTTCACAGAGGCGTGAACCCTGTCTAAGATTTTCCCATGATCAAACGCATATACGATAGCTTCTCCGCGCAATCCCTGATGAAAACGCTTGGCGCACAGATCACCGAGGCCTCAAAAGGGCACGTCGTGATCACAGCGCCGATTTTGCCATCCAGCACCCAGCAACACGGCTACGGCCATGCCGGCCTGACGTTCTCGATCGG
>CAYVRN010000065.1:0-6724 GCA_964453855.1 uncultured Rhodobacterales bacterium | reverse complement strand
CCGACCAGCTTGTTTTTACCGTCGCGCTCGATGCGATTGATGCCCACGTCAATCACGGTGGCGCCGGGCTTGATCCAATCACCGGTTACCATCTCTGGGCGGCCAACTGCGGCCACAACGATATCCGCGCGGCGCACCACCTCTTCAATGTCTTTGGTACGCGAATGGGCGATGGTCACTGTGCAGCTGTCTTTCAGCAGAAGGTTCGCCATCGGCTTACCCACGATGTTCGAGCGCCCAACCACAACCGCGTTCATTCCCGAAAGCGAGCCATGATAGTCGCGCAGCATCATCAGGCAGCCCAGAGGCGTACAAGGCACCATCGACTTCTGACCAGTCCCCAAAAGACCCACGTTCGAGATATGGAATCCGTCCACATCCTTCGCCGGATCGATCGAATTGATCACCAGATCTTCGTTCAAATGCCCGGGCAACGGCAACTGCACCAGAATACCATGCACAGCAGGATCGTTGTTCAGCTGATCAATTAGAGCCAACAGGTCCTCTTCCGAGGTGTCTGCCTCCAGCTTATGCTCATAGCTGTTCATACCAACCTCGACGGTTTGCTTGCCTTTCGAGCGCACATAAACCTGAGATGCCGGATCCTCACCGACAAGAACAACCGCCAGACCTGGCGTGATACCGTTCTCGTCTTTCAGACGCGCCACATGGCCCGCAACTTTTTCACGCACTGTGGCCGCAAACGCCTTGCCGTCAATGATCTTTGCTGACATCCCGTTATCCCTTTTCCCAAAAGCGTTGTCCCCTCATGCTGCAACAGCAATCGGTGCGCAACCACCCTTTCATCTTACCCAAAATACTCCCGCCGAAGGCGGAACAAAGCCAAAGGGGTGGGCTCGATGCCCACCCCTTTGGCCGTTCGCTTAGAACAAGCCTTCGATCTGGCCTTCGTCGTTCAAACGGATCGTTTCCGCCGCAGGAACGCGGGGCAAACCAGGCATGGTCATGATCTCGCCGCAGACGACAACGATGAACCCGGCCCCAGCCGACAAACGCACTTCACGCACCGGTACCGAGTGACCAGTCGGCGCTCCGCGCAGGTTTGGGTCGGTCGAGAACGAGTACTGCGTTTTCGCCATGCAAACCGGCAGATTGCCGTAACCCTGCTCTTCCCAAGTTTTCAGCTGGGCACGAATGGTCTTGTCGGCCAGAACCTCGTCTGCGCGATAGATCCGCTTGGCGATGGTTTCGATCTTCTCGAACAAAGGCATCTCGTCGTTATAGATCGGTGCAAAGTTTGCCATGTCCGCGTCCGCGATTTCCGCGACGCGCTTGGCCAGGGCCTCTGATCCTTCCGAACCCAGCTCCCAATGACGCGATACAATCGCTTCCGAGCCGTGACTTGAAACGTAGTCTTTGATCGCCTGAACTTCGGCATCGGTGTCCGTGACGAAATGGTTGATCGCAACCACAACCGGCACGCCGAATGACTTGAGGTTTTCGATGTGGCGACCAAGGTTCGGACAACCTGCCTTAACCGCATCCACGTTTTCGGCACCAAGATCGGCTTTTGCAACGCCACCGTTCATCTTCATCGCACGGACGGTTGCCACACAGACAACTACCGACGGTGCCAGACCGGCCTTGCGGCACTTAATGTTCATGAACTTCTCAGCACCAAGGTCCGCGCCAAAGCCCGCCTCGGTCACAACATAGTCTGCAAGTTTCAGCGCTGTGGTTGTCGCGATAACCGAGTTACAGCCGTGCGCGATGTTCGCAAACGGGCCGCCGTGAACAAATGCCGGGTTGTTTTCCAGTGTCTGAACAAGGTTCGGCTGCATCGCATCTTTCAGCAGAACGGTCATCGCGCCTTCGGCTTTGATGTCACGGCAGTAAACCGGTGACTTGTCACGACGGTAAGCGACGATGATGTCGCCCAGACGCTTCTCAAGGTCTTTCAGGTCTTTTGCCAAGCACAGGATCGCCATGACTTCCGACGCCACAGTGATGTCAAAACCGGCTTCGCGCGGGTATCCGTTGGCCACGCCACCCAAAGACGCTGTGATCTGACGCAGCGCACGGTCGTTCATATCTACAACGCGGCGCAGGGCCACACGGCGGATATCGATTTCCTGCTCGTTACCCCAGTAGATATGGTTGTCCAGCATCGCCGCCAGCAACGAATGCGCACTGGTGATTGCGTGGAAGTCGCCGGTGAAGTGCAGGTTCATTTCTTCCATCGGAACGATCTGCGCGTATCCGCCACCCGCAGCGCCACCCTTCATGCCAAAGTTCGGACCAAGCGAGGCTTCGCGGATACAAATCATGGCGTTCTTACCGATACGGTTCAGTCCATCGCCCAAACCAACGGTGGTGGTGGTTTTACCTTCGCCTGCAGGGGTCGGGTTGATCGCGGTGACAAGGATCAGCTTGCCGTCTTCTTTGGACTGCACCGAGTTGATGAAGTTCTGGCTGACTTTTGCCTTGTCATGCCCATAGGGCAGCAGGTCTTCGTAGGGGATGCCAACCTTCTCGCCGATGTCTTTAATCGGCTTCTTGTTGGCCTCGCGGGCGATCTGAATGTCGGTCTTGTAGCTCATGTCACGAATCCTATCGGAAGGGGTGTAAATGTCTTACCCGCGTAATAGGTAAGCTGCGACATTCTAACAGGGCGGAATCCGACATAATCGGCTTCGTATCCGTCTGTATACGACACATTTTGTGTCCGATAAGAAACAAAACTTTCTATCGAAGGGCACATATAGTGATAGGAATATTCTATTAACTATTAGCCAATTTCCATGATCGCTGGTCCGGGACATGCAATCGCAGCTTGTCTCCTATCTTCAAACGCCCTGGCCGCTCGATCCAAGCCGTCACCCCACGGCGCCCGCTTGCAGCTTGCTTGAACGGCTTTCCATGCCCCGGAAGATCCGCTTCAAGTTCACGCGCTGGCAAATGACAGGGAAGGTTCTGCATATCCACGACAAGAGTCGGACCGTTTTCCGCCTGCAAACGCGACGATGGCGGAACATGGCTGAAATCCTCGATCCCTTCGATCACAATCGAAGCCCCCAAGTACATCGGGTCCAAGGCATCAAGCCCGCAATCCGCTGCGATTAACTCCATTTCATCGGCCGACAGGATCGTCACCTGTCGCGCGTTGGCAATCTCGGTGCCGCGTTCGGGATACTGCGTCAGAACCCGACTACATGACGGCCGCGTCAGACCCGCGTGCCGCTCGCCCGGGATACCGGCAAAGGTCAAGTCCAGCGAATCAAGCGGAATTGCCCGAATGCTGTCTTTTTCCGCCGGAACAGTGCCCAGCCAAGTGACGGTTGCGTAGAATTCGGTTGGTGCAAGAGCAGGCATTTTGGAACAGTTTCCTTTTGAACGGGCAATGAGCTTTAAATTTTGAAAAACTATCGCGATCTTGGGGCAAGCTTGGAATGATTTCCACCCGAAAACCACCTAATCGCCACTGGAGCAAGACCATGACCATCAAAACCACCCAAGGCCGCGCCAAGCGGTACGACAGTATCCTTGACACCATCGGTGACACACCCGCGATCCGCATCAATCGTATTGCACCAAAGCATGTGAATGTCTTCGTCAAAGCCGAGGCCTTCAACCCCGGCGGTTCGGTCAAAGACCGCTTGGCGCTGAACATCATCGAAGCCGCTGAACGCGAAGGTCGACTGAAGCCCGGTCAAACCGTCGTTGAGGCCACTTCGGGCAACACGGGTATCGGCCTTGCGATGGTCTGCGCGGCCAAAGGCTATCCGCTGGTCGTCACCATGGCCGAAAGCTTCTCGATCGAGCGCCGCCGCCTGATGCGTTTTCTGGGGGCCAAAGTCGTTCTGACCCCGAAAGAGCTGAAAGGCTTCGGTATGTACTCCAAGGCCAAGGAACTGGCCGAGGCGAACGGCTGGTTCCTTGCCAGCCAGTTTGAAACCAAGGACAACGCCGATATCCACGAAGCCACCACAGCCCGCGAAATTCTAGCGGATTTCGAAGGCGAGAAACTGGACTACTTCGTCAGCGGCTACGGCACGGGCGGAACCGTCACCGGCGTGGCCCGTGTGTTACGCCGCGAAAGCCCTGACACCAAGATCATCCTGACCGAGCCCGCGAACGCGGCGATTGTCGCCTCGGGCTACGTAAACACCCGCAACGACGAGAACCAACCGACCGAGGGCCACCCCGACTTCAACCCCCACCCGATCCAAGGATGGACGCCGGACTTCATCCCCTACGTTCTGCAGGAAAGCATCGACAACGGGTTCTATGACGAACTTATCCCCATCGAAGGGCCGGAAAGCATCGCCTGGTCCCGCCGCCTTGCCGCCGAAGAAGGTATCTTCACCGGCATCTCGGCAGGGGCGACATTCGCCACCGCCATGAAGGTCGCTGAAACAGCGCCGGAAGGGGCAAACATTCTGGTCATGCTACCGGACACCGGTGAGCGGTACCTGTCGACCCCGCTATTTGAAGGCGTGGCCGAAGAGATGACGGACGAGGAAGTCGGGATTTCGAAGTCCACACCTTATGGGCAGATGGAGGGGTAAGGTCAGGCATAAAACTGTCGACCGGCTTTGCGGAGAGAGCAAAATTTTCGATGTCTGCTTCGAGCCCGAAGTAACCGATGCTGCAACTTGCGCGAACGTCGGCTCCACCTTGCGCTTCTATAAGACAAAGGTGTTGCGTCAGAAGTCGCGCGCACCAGGCCAGATGTTTGACGTCAGGGTCAAAGGGACAGCGTAGATTGATCCAGTGCTAGAGAAGGTCCAAACGGGCAAGCGCCGCCCTGCTATCATGTTGTGGAACGTCGCCAATCTCTGCCATCTTTGCGTCCAGAAGCGACAGAAGCTGCCTGAAGACAGATGCGTATGCGGGTTCGTTGGCGACATTGAGAAGTTCTAACGGATCCGCTTCGCAATCAAAAAGCTCCCATTCGGGTGGCTCGTCGCCCGCCACCGCACCGGGTTGGCCAAGATCAGAATTGTACCAGTAAATCAGCTTGTAGCGCTGGCTTCGCACCCCATAGTGCGCCCAGCAATAGTGCGATGCGTCCTTGTGCATCCAGTAACGGTGATACGCGCAATCCTGCCATTCGTCGCCCGACGTACCCTCCAGCATCGGCCGCAAAGACGTACCCTGCATGTACGAGGGAATGGGGACATTGGCGTAGTCGAGGAAGGTTGGGGCAAAATCGACGTTCATTGCGATCCCGTCTGAAACCGAGCCGGGCCTGATGGCCTTGGGATAGCGGATCATGAACGGCATCTGGAGCGATTCCTCGTACATGAACCGCTTGTCGAACCATCCGTGTTCGCCCAGGAAGAACCCCTGATCCGAGGTGTAGACAACTATCGTGTTCTCGGCCTGTCCGGTCTCGTCCAGCCAGTCCAGAAGACGGCCCACGTTTTCATCGATGGCCGCGACGGTGCGCAAATAGCGTTTGATGTAGCGCTGGTACTTGAAGGCTGCCAGTTCCTCCTGGCTGTCGAAACGGTAGTTTTCGCCGGTGGCCCGGTCGATCAGAACCAGGTCGCTGACATCCTCCAAATCCGGCACTTTCCTGTGCAGCGAGCCGAGGCCTTCGACCTCACCCACCTCATCGCCGCCTTCGGGCTGAACAAGGCCGAGGTCGCGATAGGTCATGTCGTCCCTGACGCGCATCTTTGCCGCTTCTGCTGCCCGCGCACGGTTCTTGTAATCGTCGTGAAACGTGTCGGGCATCTTCACGTCTTCATCCGCAAAAAGGTGGTTGAACCGGGGATGGGGCTCGAAACTGCGATGGGGCGCCTTGTGGTGGCACATCAGGAAGAAGGGTTTGTTTTCGTCTCGGTCTTTCAACCAGTTAAGGCAATGGTCGGTAATGATGTCGGTTGCATAGCCGGTTTCGATCTTGTGCGTCCCCAACTCGATCATTTCGGGCGAGAAATACTCGCCCTGCCCCGGAAGGACATTCCAATAGTCAAATCCGCTCGGCTGATGCGCGGGGCCTTCCCCCAGATGCCATTTGCCGATAATCGCGGTCTGGTAGCCGGCATGTTGCAGATGTTTCGCCACGTGGGACTGGCGGTTATCCCAATGCGTTGTGAGCGTCGTTACACAGTTTACGTGGTTGAACGTCCCCGTCAGGATCGCCGCCCGGCTTGGCGTGCAGATCGAGTTGGTCACATAGCAATGGTCAAGCCGCATGCCTTCGCTGGCGATCCGGTCGAGGTTCGGGGTCTGGTTCAGGCCATGACCATAAGCCGAAATTGCCTTGGAGGCATGATCATCGGCCATGATGAACAGGATATTTGGCTGCATCGAAAACCCAATTGTGGCTACGTCCAATCTTTGCCCGACGGACAGTGCTAGAACAGATGCGCTTTCGCAGGGTCGAAGGAAAACGAAACAACGGCAAAAGCGACCCCGCCAAGCAGTTTGATCGAAAATTTCATTACATTCTTGCAGATATATATTCTTAACTTGCCCCGGTCCACTCATTGGGTGCTGGATCAGCTTGTGAATTTTCTGCCAGCATACAACCCGATGAAAGCCCGGGCATATAGCAGCCAAACCTGATCTCGTTTTAGCAAAACGAAGTCATACCAGATGAAATTGGCTTGAGGCCGACGATTGTGGCCGAAAGTGTCCCCGCGCGGGGTTCAATTACTGCCCTTTTGGACACCAGGCCAACCTCGTACCAAGGACATTTCTGGCAGGCAGGTTATCACTCGGTTGCAGAGACGGGCGGTGCGGCCAACAC
>CAYVRN010000064.1:6955-16786 GCA_964453855.1 uncultured Rhodobacterales bacterium | reverse complement strand
GCGGTATCCTCGATTGAATATATGAAATCGCGTCTGGTGGACTCAAACGCCGAGCGCCTGAACAAAATCGAACGCAACGACACCATTGTTGTCGGCGTCAACAAATGGCAGCAGGGCGAACCATCCCCGCTGATGACCGAAGACGGCGGCATTCTGACCGTCGATCCGGCCGTCGAGGCCGAACAGGTGTCCGCCCTGAACGACTGGCGCGCCAACCGCGATCAAGCCGCTGTCGATGCTGCTCTGGCAGAACTGCGCCAAGCCGCCAGCGAAGGCAAAAACATAATGGAACCGTCGATCAAAGCCGCCAAAGCCGGTGCCACCACCGGCGAATGGGCCGCGCAAATGCGCGCCGTCTATGGCGAATACCGTGGCCCCACCGGCGTATCCCGATCGGTTTCGAACAAGACCGAAGGTTTGGATGACATCCGCAACGCGGTGGATGCTGTCAGCGATAAACTGGGCCGCCGCTTGAATTTCCTTGTCGGCAAACCGGGGCTGGACGGGCACTCCAACGGGGCCGAGCAAATCGCCTTCCGCGCCCGCGACTGTGGTATGGAGATCAACTACGAAGGCATCCGCATGACGCCCGAAGAACTGGTGACTTCAGCCAAGGAAACAAACGCCCATGTCGTAGGACTGTCGATCCTGTCCGGTTCGCACCTGCCGCTGGTCGAAGAAAGCCTGACCCGCATGAAAGACGCAGGTCTTGGACATATCCCGCTGATTGTCGGAGGGATTATTCCCGATGAGGACGCGCAAAAACTTTTGGCAATGGGCGTGGCCCGTGTTTATACGCCAAAGGATTTTGAATTAAATGCGATTATGATGGATATAATCGAATTGGTTGATCCCCAAAAAATTGCTGCTGAATAATTAAAAGGGGGTCAATTATATTGGCCCCTTTTTTATTAACTTGCAATTAAACAAATAACCGCTCTAATTCGCAGCAAGTTAATTATTGGAGCGTCATAATGAGCCTTGATCTTAATGCAATGTCCAAAGATGAACTTCTCTCTTTAAAGGGCGAAGTGGAAAAGGCGCTGAAATCCTTGGATGCCCGCCGCAAGGCTGAGGCTCTGAAAGCAGCGCAGGATGCCGCGAAGGAATACGGATTTTCTCTTGCAGAACTGACAGAAGGTGGCAAATCTAGCGGCAAGAAAGCCGCGCCGAAGTTTGCCAACCCTGCGGATCCGTCTCAAACATGGTCGGGTCGTGGTCGCCAGCCGATCTGGTTCCGCGATGCAGTTGCAAATGGCGCATCCGAGGATGACCTAGCCATTTAAGAGGGCCCGATGACCCCACATATTAACGCCGCTGTCGGCGATATCGCCGAAACCGTCCTGATGCCTGGGGATCCCCTGCGCG
This sequence comes from uncultured Rhodobacterales bacterium, assembly GCA_964453855.1. Taxonomy (GTDB): domain Bacteria; phylum Pseudomonadota; class Alphaproteobacteria; order Rhodobacterales; family Rhodobacteraceae; genus JASMHC01. The sequence continues at coordinate 15,418 of CAYVRN010000064.1, read as the reverse complement.
CAAAATGGGCTGCTGAAACCTTTTTGGACAATCCACGCCAAGTGAACAACGTGCGTGGGATGCTGGGGTTCACCGGCACATGGCGGGGCAACACGGTTACCATTCATGGTTCAGGCATGGGAATGCCGTCGCTATCCATTTATGCAAACGAATTGATTTCGACTTATGGTGCTAAAACCCTGATCCGCATTGGATCAGCCGGAGCGATGCAGGAACACGTAAAAGTCCGCGATGTTATTATTGCAATGACGGCGACAACTATTTCCACGCCGTCACGTGGAATAATGCGCGAAATCAATTACGCGCCTTGCGCCAATTGGGAATTGCTTCGATCGGCAGTTAATGCATCCGAAGCCAAAGGCACACCAACCCATGTTGGCGGCATTTATTCGTCAGATGTATTTTACGACGAGCGGCCGGATTTAAATGAGCAAATGATCCGCCATGGTATTCTGGGCGTCGAAATGGAAGCCGCCGAGCTTTACACTGTGGCAGCCCGACACGGCGCGCGCGCCTTGGCTGTCCTGACAATCAGCGATCACCTATTGACCCACGAATCCCTGCCGCCCGAAGACCGCGAACGCAGCTTTGGGGACATGGTCGAGATCGCTCTGCACGCGGCCTTCGATTAATCTAAAACATCGGCGTAAGCGTTAGCCCCGCCGACGCGCCACCTTGCGCTTGATCTTGTCGCGTTTCTTATTCGCCGCCACATGCTTGCGCCGCGCAGGTTTACCCTTGCCAAACGAGCGACGCCCACGCGGGGGCGCTTTGCCATCCAGCTCTAGCAACTCAAGCATCAGCCCGCCGGTCACCGGCACCGCCTCGGTCAGGCGCACAACCACGCGCTGGCCGATGGCGATGGTCATGCCGCTGTCGGCCCCTTCCAGCACCTGAGCCTCTTTGTCGTAGTGATAGAACTCGGACCCCAAAGAGCGCACAGGGATCAACCCGTCAGCCCCAGTATCGTCCAGCCGCACGAATGCGCCAAAGCGTTGCACACCGGATATCCGGCCCGTCATATCCGCCCCGATCCGCTCTGACAGGAAGGCTGCTAAATAGCGGTCGGTGGTATCGCGCTCCGCCATCATCGACCGACGCTCGGTTTCCGAGATATGTTTTGCGGTATCTTCCAGCCGCTCGATATCATCGCCTGTCAAACCGTCATCGCCCCACCCATGCGCGGAAACAAGCCCGCGATGCACGATCAGGTCAGAATAGCGCCGAATGGGCGAAGTGAAGTGTGCGTAGCTTTTCAGCGCCAACCCGAAGTGGCCAAAGTTTTGCGGGCAATAATAGGCCTGCGTCATCGATCGCAGGGTAGACATATTGATCAGCTCATCAAAGTCCGTACCCTCGGCTTGCGCCAGAAGGTTATTCAGATGCCGCGTCTGAAGCACCTGCCCCTTGGCCAGCGTCAACCCCGACGACTGCGCTGTTTCTCGCAGCGCTTCCAATTTCTCTGGCGGCGGCTCTTCGTGTACGCGGAACACCAGGGGCGTGCGTTTGGCGATCAAGGTCTCGGCGGCGGCGACATTTGCCAGCACCATGAATTCCTCGATCAGCTTGTGCGCCTCAAAGCGGTCGCGGAAATTGACCGAGGCAACTTTGCCCTCGTCCGTCAGCATAATCTTGCGTTCTGGCAGGTCCAGATCCAACGGCTGCCGCCGTGCCCGGGCGGCTTTCAGTGCCTCATACGCAGCGAACAGCGGGCGGATCACCTCGTCCATCAGCGGTTGGCACTGTTCATCGGGGTTACCGTCAATCGCGGACTGCGCCTGCTCGTAACTTAGCGACGCGCTTGAGCGCATCAGACCGCGTTCAAACCGATGGCTGATTTTGTTGCCTTCCGCATCAATCTGCATCCGCACGGCAATACAGGCGCGCGGCACCCCTTCGTGAAGCGAACACAGATCCCCTGACAGACGGTCGGGCAACATCGGAACCACACGATCGGGGAAGTAGCTAGAATTCCCCCGCTTGCGCGCTTCGCGGTCCAGAGCTGTCGCAGGGCGCACGTAATGAGCGACATCGGCAATGGCGACCCAAATGATATGACCGCCCTTATTCTTGGGATCGTCATCGGCATGGGCCCAACAGGCATCATCATGATCGCGTGCATCAGCCGGATCAATGGTGATCAACGGCATCTCCCGCATGTCCTCGCGGCCTTTTAGACCCGCGGGCTTCATACTGTCCGCTTCCGAGATCACCGCATCTGGAAAATCATCAGGAATACCGTGCTGGTGAATGGCGATCAGCGAAATTGCCTTGGGCTGGGAGGGGTCACCCAACCGATCCGTCACCTTGGCCTTGGGCAATCCCATCCGCCCGCGCGGTCCGGTTTGCTGACCTTCGACCAACTCACCGTCTTTGGCGCCGTTTTCATCACCGGCGCGCACCAGCCATTCCTTATCCGATCCTTTGTCGATTGGCACAATCCGCCCACCCTCGGCAGTTTTACGGAAAACGCCCAACACCTTGTGCGGGTTGGTGCCGATATGACGGATCAGTCGCGCCTCGTACTGGTGATCCAAACCTTTAACTAGTGTCAGGCGGCCCAAAATCCGGTCGCCTTCCTTTAACGCAGGATCACTGGCTTTCGGAACAAACAGCACCACAGGTGCTTCACCCTCGCCATGCCATTCCAGCGGGCGGGCCAGCAAATCGCCATCCTCGGTTTGCCCCGCAATCTGCAGCACCGACACTGGCGGCAATTGGTCAGGGTCGCGATATGACTTCTTGCGCTTCTGTAGGTGCCCCTCTTCTTCAAGCTCTTTCAGAACACGCTTCAGATCAATCCGCGCAGCCCCCTTGATCCCGAAGGCTTTCGAGATGTCACGTTTCGATGTGAGGGTCGGGTTCGAGGAAATCCAGTCAAGGATCTGCTCTTTTGTTGGAAGCTGGCTCATACCCGCGCCCTAGCACGGGCTGGAACCGACGTCACGAGTATTCAGTGCGCATGCGGATTAGCGCCTTGCGCCAAAGCAAGATGGTGCGCCTGATGGTGCATCCCAAGGGTCAGGATGCCAAAAAAGCCAAGCGCCCGAATTTTGTCTTCGGTGCTGTCATCCCCGATCACAGTAAGGGTCGCCCCGTTCGCCGCATGTCCCGCTTGGGTCGTCCAACCCGCTTCCGAGGACACCATAGCGGCATGCGCCATCACCATATTGCGGATGGATTGCACCACTTTCGGATTGTCCGATGTCACGGTGAACACCGCCCCGCCGTCAACGCCTTGCGTTTCTACATCGGCGAAAAGGGTCACGTTGTTCATATCAACCAGATGTTCGCGCAGAGCATCAATGTTGACCGTGAACCAATCGGTTTCCGGGTCTTGATCCATAAGCGTGACGATTTCCTGTATGGCGGCAAACGCCGATTGACCCGCCTGTACCGGGGCCGGAGCCATTTCTGGCAATGCGCCCATCTGCTGCATGCCACCTTGCTGCATCATATGGGCATTGTGATCCATCTGGCTGTGATCTTGAGCCACACAAAATGTCGGCAAAACACAGACTATAGCGGTCAAAAGGCAGCATTTCATCGGCGGCTCCTATTGGGATTTCCCACAGCGTAGGCGAAAAAAATCAAGAAAAAGGAATATTTCTTTTGCTGCGGCAGAGTTGCAGTAGCGGCATGAACGTGTTTTTTGTGGAGACGCACAACTTTGATCGTCACAAGGCAGACGAATGAACATCAGAAAATGGACAAGAACACCGTCGTTCATACGGATCGTGATCTCTGGACTGGCTATTTCGGGGCTTTTGTTCCTTCAGGATGTGATCGTTGAAGTTTGGCAACATTTTCAAAACGGTGATGCCTATGATTTCGGTAGCGTTGTTCACCTAACCGTTGAAATCTTCGCAATCATTCTTCTTCTCTCCGGCATGCTCATCCTTCTGGATTTCATCTCTGACCTCAAAGTCAGACAAGAACAGAACTTGCGAAAGCTCGAATATCTTCGGGAAAGCTTCGACGAGCATGTTCAAGAGACATTCAGGAAATGGGAACTTACCCCGGCTGAGTCGGACGTGGCCCTGTTTTTTCTGCGCGGCTATTCTGCCAGCGATGTCGCAGAGCTTCGAAACAGCAGCACCGGCACCATCAAAGCGCACTCTCACAACATCTTCCGAAAGTCCGGCGTCAGTTCGCGCGTGGAATTCATGTCTGTGTTTTTGGACGAATTCATCGGAATCGGGCAAGAATCCGAAATCAAAGACCTTTGATCCACCGAATGATTAGGGGGAATCACTGGCGTGAACATCCCCTCAACAGGGACATACGTGGGAAATCGACCCCATATGGGGATTGATACTCTAAACCATGGTTGAGTGCTGCTTTTGGCAATCTGAATAGCGTCCCCGAAATCACAGAATCCAACCCTTCGCCTTTTAAAACCGCAAATGTGAGCAGCCGTTAAAATCCGCATATTTTCTTATATTTTTGAAGATTTTCGCATCTAAACCCAAGTTTATCGTCATCTGCCACACGTTTAATCGGCTGGAACTATACCCTTGGTCGAATAGCTGTTTCGGGTTGGCTGCTGCAAATCTTGTTGCATCGAACGACGGCGTCAAACCTCGTCGATCTGAACACAAACGACAAACATTTGGAGCAACACCATGAAAAAGACCCTACTCGCCACCGCAGCCCTGATCGCCATGTCAACCTCGGCATTCGCACTGACAGATTTGTCTGCCGCATCCCTAAGCGCCGAGTTCCCGACCGCGCAAAAAATCGAGGTGAATCGCGGCTTGTTCCGCACGAAAGTTGAAGTGATCATCGACGGGCAGAAAATCGAGATTTTCTACAACAACACCACACTGCAAGAAGTGACCCGTCGCACGAAAACAGTCTCGGGCAGCGATGTTGATCAAATGCGCAGCAATGGCGTGGATGTTCATGACTATGAAGTTGGCGGTCAGTATTATGATGAAACCGACTACGAGACCGACGGCTCTGATCGCCACAATGGGAACGACCGCAACGATGACAATGATCGGAGCGAGCGCGAAAATCGCCGGAGCGAACGTCACTCAGACCGGAACGAAACGCGCGACCATGACAGCGGCTCAAACGATTTCGGCTCGGATAACAATGATGGCTTTGATGATCGCGGCAGCAACGACCACAAATATGAGCGCGATGATCATGACTCCGAGCGTTCGCATCAGGATGATGATCACGACGGAAACGACAACGATTGGGACGATTGATCCCTTCCGATCGCCCAAAACCAAAGGCATCCCTGATCGGGGTGCCTTTTTGCAACGGATCACCTGACTGGCGCGCGGCGCGTACGCTGCTCAAATGCACGAAGATCTTCTAAGCTGTCCACGTCCGCTAATTGATCGCAATAGCCCACTGACTGCGAGCCAAGCGTGGTCACACTATCCCTTAAAGCGTGTTCGCTTGACCACCTGACTCCTTCAAAAATCCCCAAGGGCACAGCCGACACCCGCTTCATCCCCACCAGCCAATAGCCTCCGTCCGTAGCCGGTCCGAAGACCGCGTCGTGATCCCCCAGCATGCGAAACGCCCGTTCGATATGCGTGGGGCGCACATCCGGAATATCGCCACCAATAATGCAAACAGGACCACGGGGCATGCTGCGGAAAATGCGGCCCATGCGATCCCCCAAATCGCCACGCCCTTGGGGGATACGCGGCAAATGATCAGGCCACACACGACTGGTCATCCCCGCACGATCCGGCGAGACCGCCAGCCAAAGCCGCCAACGCGGATCGTCAACCCGTTGCAGTAATTTCCGTGTCTGATGGCGGAACCACCAAGCCGCCTGCGTCATGCCAATGCCTTGCCCAAGGCGGGTCTTTACGCGTCCCGCAACAGGCTCTTTCAGCATGACGACCAGATGGCGGGTCACTGAGCGAAATAATCCCGCAATATACGGCTGTAGATCTCTTTCAGCTGACCGATCTGGGCCACCTCAACCCGCTCGTCCACCTGATGCATGGACTTGCCGACCAAGCCGAACTCGACCACCGGACAGTGGTTTTTCACAAAGCGCGCGTCCGAGGTGCCTCCTGTCGTCGAAAACTCGGGCCGTACGCCGGTTTCAACTTCCACCGCATCGGCGACAAGCGCCGACAAATCCCCCGGAGGCGTCAAAAAGCTTTCGCCCGAGATCTTCACAACCATGTCAACCTCGACCCCGTAGTCCACCTGAATGCGATCTGCCTCGGCGCGCAACCACTTGGTCAGGGATGCCCCGCTATGGGCGTCGTTAAACCGGATGTTCACCGTGGCCCGCGTTTCGGCAGGAATAACATTGGTCGCCGGATTGCCCGTGTCGATGGTCACAACCGCCAGAGTCGAGGCATCGAAATGTTCGGTTCCGTCGTCCAGTTCGTGACTAGACAACCGGTCCATCAAGCGCACCATCGCCGGCAAGGGATTGTTCGCCCGATGCGGATAGGCCGAATGCCCCTGCTCTCCGGTCACAGTGAACCATGCCGTTAGCGATCCGCGCCGCCCGATCTTGATCATCTCACCCATGTGGTTGGGGCTTGTTGGCTCGCCCACCAGACAGACCGACATCTGCTCACCCTCGGCCTGCATATAGTCCAGAAGCGCAGTGGTGCCGTCCACAGCATCGCCTTCCTCGTCGCCCGTGATGGTCAGGATCACCGCCCCGTCCGGGGGCGTCTCGCGCACGAAATCGACAGCCGCCGCCGCAAAGGCCGCCACGCCCGATTTCATATCCGTGGCCCCGCGACCGTACAAAAATCCGTCTTTGATCTCGGCCCCGAAGGGCGGCATTGTCCAAGCCGCCTCATCACCCAAAGGCACTACGTCCGTGTGTCCGTTAAAGCCGAACGTGCGCGCATGTCCTTTGTCACCCCACCGCGCAAACAGGTTCGACACTCCGCCGCGATCCACGCGCGCACAGGTAAATCCCGCCCCTTCCAGCAGATCTTGCAACAACACCAGCGCCCCGCCTTCTTCGGGCGTTACTGACGGGCACCGGACCAGATCGGCGGTCAGCGCTACGGGATCAACAGCAGTCATGGCTCTTCCTTGCTTGGTCGTTTGACCAATGCTTACCGCTGATGCCCGAACGACGCAATCAGGGCAGATTTTTATTGGCTAACTCATCGTGATTCTCTAATGTGTCCCTAACAAGAGTGTCCGGCTAACTGGACCAGTTCGAGGGTATGAGCACATGGCATGGTTTGCCTATTACAGCCAGCGCAGCGCGTGGGCGCCCAAAACGCCTGAAGCGGCGCAAAAACTGCTGCCGACCGGCACTATCCAGGTCCAGGTCAAAACCACCGATTGTGTCGTTGGTCATCCTATTTTGAAGCTATCTGCCGAAACCCCTTGGTCACGCATGATTTCGTTCCAACTGAACGATGAGGGCAACCCCGAGCTGTGCATCGCCACCGAAAACCATCCGGTGATCTGTGCCCGTACAGATATCGCCTATCGCAAAGCCCTGACCGATCTGCTGATCACCTACGCATGGGACGCCCCGCGGCGCTCGGCCCGTCTGACCGTATCCGGAACGGGGGATTTTCAGGGTCAAACCGTTGTCATCAAAGATCCGCCACCGCTGTTCCGTTCGGACCTGCTTGCGCTTGCCGCACAGGTTCCCGGCGGGCCATTGAATTTCGTGGCGCTTTCGGACACGCCAGAACCGATCGGGCCGATGCCGGGCATTGATCCTTTGACCCAGATCGACACGCCGACCGGTCCGAAACGCGCGGGTGAAATCAAATCGGGCGATCAAATCGAAACGGATGTTGGGCCGCAGACCGTTCTGGCCCGCGTCAGCCGCACCCTACCCGCGGTCGGCTTGTTCGCACCAATCAGACTGCACGCCCCGTTTCACGGTTTGCAGCGGCACTTGACCGTGGCCTGCCACCAAAAGCTCGTCTTTGGCGGGGCTGATGTGGAATATGCATTCGGAGATGACACCGTTCATATTCAGGCCGGTATGCTGGAAACCCGCAGACAGCCCGAGTTTGATGCAGGTCTGACGATCTACTGTCAGTTCCTGCTGCCAAAACCCGCGGGCATTCTGGCTCAAGGGGCGCTGTTGGACAGCCTGAATATCGGACGTATGCGCCGCAACAGAACGGATATGGCCCTCAGCATTCTGGGCAATCTACCGCTCGAGCTGATGCCCGATCACGGCGACAAAGTGGCCGCCAACCTGCCCGGTTATGCAGCAAAAGCCCTTGTAGGAGGCAGCTTGCGCTGATCAGCGGCTTAGGGTGCCTGCATAATCGTTTAAATAGATCTGAAACCACGGCGTGAATCGATCAGGGGCTTCCGCCATCTCGGTGCGCAAGTCTTTCAAAGACACCCAGCGCCACGCCATCACCTCGTCGGGGTTCGGGCTTACAGTCAACGCCTGCCCTGACCAGCTGACGAAAAGATCAACCACCTCGTGCTCGATCAAACCGCCCCCAACGTCCGCGCGGTATTCCAGATTGG
>CAYVRN010000064.1:0-6855 GCA_964453855.1 uncultured Rhodobacterales bacterium | reverse complement strand
GTCAGGTCAGTCAAAATAAGGCTCGATCTGCGCAACAATCACCGAGTTCTCGTCCAAAGCCCGCTGCATCAGCTCAAGCTCGTCCTCGCCGATCTCGTGGCCCTGCGCCTCTCGGTCCTCAAGCGTGCCGTATCCAGTCACATCCAGCGGCGCCATTTCTGCCTGTTTCAGGATCGCCACGCTTTCACGCACTGCCTCAGCCTCATCCACACCCGAGGCATAGAGCATCAGCCCCGCGCCGGTCGCGCCTTTCGGCAAACCGTCGCCATCTTTGCGGCCCACTTGGACCAGCAACGTGTAGACCTTCTGTTTCGATTTCTTCTCAGCCATCGTTCGGCCCTTTCAAAACAGCAGCGGGGCGCAGACCGCCCCACCTTGCTTTTGTCCGCAAATATCCTCGCCGAAGGCATTGCGGCGCAGCCGCACCCCTTAGTCGCGCAGCAACTCGTTGATGCCGGTCTTGCTGCGGGTTTTTTCGTCAACACGCTTTACGATCACGGCGCAATACAGGTTAATCCCGTTCTTCGACGGCATCGAGCCTGCAACAACCACCGAATAAGGCGGTACTTCGCCATACATCACTTCGCCGGTTTCACGATCCACGATCTTGGTCGACTTTCCGATGAACACGCCCATGCCCAGTACCGAGCCTTCACGGACGATGCAGCCTTCAACAACTTCCGAACGTGCACCGATAAAGCAGTTGTCTTCGATGATGGTCGGGCCAGCCTGCATCGGCTCCAGAACACCACCGATGCCAACACCACCCGACAGGTGAACGTTTTTACCGATCTGTGCGCAAGATCCAACGGTTGCCCATGTGTCCACCATCGTACCTTCGTCAACATAAGCGCCAAGGTTCACAAACGACGGCATCAGTACCACACCGGGGGCAATATACGCCGATTTGCGGACGATACAGTTCGGAACCGCACGGAAACCCGCCGCCTTCCACTGGTTGTCGCCCCAGCCTTTAAACTTGCTGTCGACCTTGTCCCACCAGCCGCTTCCCTGCGGGCCGTTGTCATGCTGTTCCATGTCCTTGATGCGGAACCCCAGAAGAACGGCCTTTTTTGCCCACTGGTTGACATGCCAATCTCCGCCGGCCTGTTTCTCAGCCACGCGCAAAGACCCACTGTCCAGCGCATTCAAAGTGTCTTCAATAGCTTCACGGGTTTCCCCACCGGTTGACGGGGTAATGGTATCGCGGATGTCCCAAGCGGCTTCGATGGCGGCTTCAAGCTGGGCGTTCGACATTTGCTGTCCCTCTCAAGTCATGACTGGCTGTTACGTTGCGAGCGCTATAGACTCGTTCATGCATGCAAACAAGGGAATGCACAGGATGAATGATGACCGTAAACGAAGCCTTCCCGCCGCCGAAGAAGATCTGAACAAATGGCACGGCACCCCCGATACGCCACAAACCCGTTCACCGGCCTATCGATTGGCCTTTGACGATCAGGAATTCTTGCTACGAGACGAGCTTAGGCCCGTAAGACTTCAACTTGAGTTGCTCAAGCCAAGCCTGACCTTGGACGAGCACGGCATCGACAGCACAGTGGTGTTTTTTGGCGGTGCGCGCATTCCATCGCCGGATCAGTGCGGCACAACAGGCTGTGAAGGGCTCGAGGCATTGTCCTGCTATTACGCCGAAGCTCAAAAACTTGCCTGTTTAATCACCAAAGACAGTCTTGCGTCCAGCACCGGACTGACCGTCGTGACAGGCGGTGGACCAGGCGTGATGGAAGCGGGAAACCGCGGCGCTTCAGAAGCGGGGGGCAAGACGATTGGCTTGAACATCGTGCTGCCACACGAACAAAAACCCAACGATTATATAACGCCCGAGCTGTGCTTCAACTTCCACTACTTCGCCATCCGAAAGATGCATTTTCTAATGCGGGCCAAGGCGCTGGTGGTCTTCCCGGGCGGTTTCGGCACCATGGACGAGCTGTTCGAAACCCTGACCCTGATCCAGACCAAACGCATGGATCCGATTCCGGTGCTGATGTTCGGGCGCGCCTTCTGGGAAGAGATCGTCAACTGGGACGCACTTGCGCGGATCGGTACGATTTCGCCGGAAGATTTGAACCTGTTTAAATTCGTGGAAACAGCTGACGAAGCCATGTCTTTGATAAAAGAGGCGCAAGATGTTTGAAGGCTTCTCGGATGACATGATTGATCTGCCCAACGGCATCACCTTAAGGGTCCGCACCGCAGGCGAGGGTCGGCCGGTTTTACTGCTGCACGGCTATCCGCAGACACATGTGATCTGGCACAAGATGGCACCGCTTTTGGTACAGGCGGGTTATCAAGTGATTCTGCCCGACCTGCGCGGGTACGGCGATTCGTCCAAACCGGTCTCGGAACCGGATCACAGCACATACTCAAAACGCGAAATGGCACGGGATCAGGTGCTGTTGATGGAGCACCTTGGTCATACAACCTATGCCGTCGTTGGCCATGACCGCGGCGCGCGGGTTGCCCACCGGCTGGCGCGGGATTGGTCCGATCGCGTATCCGCGCTTTGCGTCATGGACATCGCGCCGACTGAACGCATGTATGCAAACACCGACATGGCTTTTGCCACGGGTTACTTCCACTGGTTCTTCCTGATCCAACCCAATCCGCTACCCGAGCGGATGATTGAAGCCGACCCCGAATTTTGGCTACGCACCGAAATCGCCGCATGGAGCCGCGGCAACACCGCCGCCTTTACGGATAAGGCCATGGCCGAATACGTACGCTGCTTTGCCAAAGATGGTGGCGTACATGCCACCTGCGAAGACTATCGCGCCGCGGCAACAATAGACCTTGTCCATGACAACGCGGATCAGGGGAAAAAATTACCGATGCCCGTTCAGGCGCTTTGGGGTGCGAACGGATTGGTCGGACGCACCTATGATGTTGTCGGGGTCTGGTCCGAATATGCCGATCACGCCGAAGGACAAGCCGTGCCCGGCGGCCACTTCGTACCCGAAGAAGCGCCAAACGAAGCGGCGGACGCGTTGGTGGCGTTTTTGAAGCGCAACTGATCCGATGGTATTAAACATCCAATCCCGTGCACAAGCGGGAACCGGTTAATCTTTGCTAAAGCCCCGCTTCCGCCTCGATCTGCTTGCGCGATTTCCGCTCGCGTTCGGTGGCCGATTTCAACTGACCGCAGGCCGCCATGATATCTTCGCCCCGCGGGGTGCGGATAGGCGAGGCATAACCGGCCTTATAGATAATATCCGCGAATTTCTCGATCCGGCTCCAGTCGCTGCGCTGATAGGGCGATCCAGGCCATTCGTTGAACGGGATCAGGTTGATCTTGGCGGGAATGCCCTTGATCAGCTTGACCAGACGGCGGGCATCTTCGTCGGTATCGTTCACATCCTTCAGCATCACATACTCAAACGTAATCCGCTCGCTGTTCGACAGTTTCGGGTAGGCTTTCAACGCCTCAAGTAGCGCCTCAATATTCCAGCGTTTGTTAATCGGCACCAGCTTATCGCGCACTTCATCGGTCGTGGCGTGGAAACTGACGGCCAGCATACAGCCGATTTCCTCGGCCGTTTTGGCGATCTCGGGCACAACGCCGCTGGTCGAAAGCGTAATCCGGCGGCGCGACAGTGCGATGCCTTCACCGTCCATCGCAATCTTCATCGCGTCGCGGACGTTTTCAAAATTGTATAGTGGCTCGCCCATGCCCATCAGGACGATGTTCGACAGCAGACGCGGGCCGTTTTCACCCGTTCCCACTCCGGGCTGGGGCCATTCGTCCAGATCGTCACGCGCCATCATCACCTGACCGATGATTTCGCCTGCCGTCAGGTTCCGCACCAGCTTTTGCGTACCGGTGTGGCAGAACGAACAGGTCAGCGTGCACCCAACCTGAGAGGAAATGCACAGCGTCCCGCGATCCGTCTCGGGGATATAAACCACCTCGACCTCGTGCCCGCCTGCGATCTTGACCAGATACTTGCGGGTCCCATCGGCGCTGACCTGTTTACTGACCACCTCGGGAATTTCGATCACGAACTTCTCGGCCAACTCGGCGCGGTAGACCTTGGACAGGTTGGTCATCGCGTGGAAATCACGCTCGCCCCACTGATAGATCCACTGCCATATCTGGTTCACCCGCATCTTGGCCTGATTTTCAGGCGTGCCATTGGCGATCAACACCTCGCGCAGCTTGTCGCGTGTCAGACCGACAAGGTTCACCGGTCCCTCCGGCAATTTGCGGGGGATCGTCATAACATCCTGAGTAATCGGTGTTTCGGCCGTCATGTCACAATATCCTTTGGGGCGAGAGCGGCGCTATAGCCGATTTCCCGCCGATTGCCAAAGGAATCTTGACCTGTGGCTTAGCCCGAGCAGCGCTTCGCGGCTTCTTCGGTTGCCGCAGTGAAACCCAAGAGCGAGAAGGTATCTTTGGTTTTTGTCCCGCGTGACGATTGAGCCGAGATAACAGCGCTAGAACCGCGACGCATCGCATCGACGATTTTGGCATCATCGTCTGCCGACTTTGCCCAAGCCCATTCGCCTTGCACGAAGAAATCAAACTTGGTTCCGTCGATATCCACGGTGATGGTCGAGTTTTCTTTAAACGGATACCCACCTGTGAACGATACCTGACCCGCGACGTTCTGGTCCGGTACATAGGTCACATAAAGCAGAATGTCGCCACGGCGCACGGCCACAACTTTACCGTCGCGTGTGTTCACGCTTTCCTTGGCCGTGGCCACGGCCCAGCATCCTTGGGTTTCTTCAAAAACGCTCCATGCTGTTTCCGAGGCCACCACGTTGGTGCTGACCTGTTGCGCCGAAAGCGGTCCTGCCACACCCATAAGGAATGCGCAGGTGATAAGTGTCTTGGGGAATTTCATGGAACAAGCCTCCAAGCTGTTCGTGCCTCATTCTTCGGTCTCCCTGCCTTTTTGGCTTTAACGTAAAGAAACCGTTTCAATCTCGATAAACACACTTTAACGTAATCCGACGCAAAGGCAAAAGCCCCAATGGCATTTTTCCGCTTGAAAAATGAAGGTGCCCATAAATGAGCAAATTCGTTCCTATGGTCGAAGTCTGGCGTGGTGACATTCTTGAATGTGTCCACAACGGTCAAGCTGTTGTCGTCGATGGCAGCGGTCAGATTGTCGAGGCGTGGGGTGAGCCAGAGTCGATCATTCTACCGCGCAGTTCGAGCAAGATGATTCAAGCTTTACCTCTGATCGAAAGCGGGGCCGCAGACGCGTTTGGCTTAACAACGGAACAACTGGCCCTGTCCTGTGCGTCCCACAACGGCGCGCATATTCACACCGATCGCGTGAATGCATGGATGTCTGATTTGGGTCTAGGTGATGACGATTTCCGATGTGGCCCTCAGGTGCCCGCCGACGCAGAGGCGCGCGATGAATTGGTGCGGGCACATGAAAAACCCTGTCAGGTGCATAACAACTGCTCTGGCAAGCACGCGGGTTTTCTAACGCTTTCCAAGCATCTCGGCGGAGATGCCGAATATCTGGAAACAGATCATCCCGTTCAAAAAGCGATCCACGCAGCCCAGAATGAAATCACCGACATGGAAAGCCCCGGCTTTGGAATCGACGGGTGTTCGGCACCTAATTTTGCCGGCAGTCTTTACGGCTTTGCCAAGGCCATGGCGTTTTTTGCCAATGCCGAAGAAGGGAAATCCACCCGCGATACGGCAGCTGTACGCCTGCGTAATGCGATGATGACCCATCCCGAGCTTGTCGCCGGCGAGGGGCGGGCCTGCACAGAACTCATGCGAGAAATGAACGGCAAGGGCGCGATCAAGACAGGCGCCGACGGTGTCTTTTTTGGCATCCTGCCGGAAAAAGGCTTGGGCATTGCTCTGAAAATTCAAGACGGTGCAACCCGTGGCAGTGAATGCGCTATGGCGGCACTTCTGGCCAAATACGGCGCTCTTGATCCCGCCAGTGCAGCCGCCCGCAAACGGATGAACGCGCCACTTCTCAACCGTCGTGATATCGACTGTGGTATCATCAAACCCGCCGCTTCCCTGACCTAATCCAAATCCCCTTGCGCATCTCGAAAATTGTGGGGATAAACCTGCCTGTTCTCAGGGCGGGGTGAAATTCCCCACCGGCGGTAACGCAGCAATGTGAAGCCCGCGAGCGCCCCTTGGCAACAAGGGGGTCAGCAGATCTGGTGCAACTCCAGAGCCGACGGTCACAGTCCGGATGGAAGAGAGCGTAAAGGTAGCGACCCTCGGCACTTCCGCCGCGGGCGTCCTTTCGTTTGATGCTCTGGGTGACGTGTCGATATGAAAGGACTTGGATATGACACTTCCCCGTTACGCTTTTATCAAAGCCAATTGGCATTCAGACATCGTGGATCGCGCTTTGGATGGCTTTGCCGAACTGATCCCGATGGCGCAGATAGATGTGTTCGACGTGCCAGGCGCGTTTGAAATGCCGTTGCTGGCCCGCGATCTGGCTGCGTCTGGCCGCTATGCGGCTGTTGCTGCGGCAGCGTTCGTTGTGGACGGCGGCATCTACCGACATGATTTTGTGGCGCAAGCCGTGGTGGACGGACTGATGCGGGCTGGCATGGACACAGGGGTGCCGGTGCTTTCTGTTTCACTGACGCCGCATCAGTATCAGGAAACGGACCATCACAACGCGATCTACCGCGATCACTTTGTCCAGAAGGGGCGCGAAGCGGCACAGGCGGCTTTGATGATTGGTAAAACACGGGCCGCACTGGCTGCTTGATATCATCAGGGGCAGCGCACGCTGCCCCAACCTGCCATTAACTTCCTAAGGGCACATTCCCCCCGTGCACAGATCGTGAAATCGGAGAGGTAGGCTAGCGTGAGCGAGGATGCCGAGA
>CAYVRN010000063.1:0-17102 GCA_964453855.1 uncultured Rhodobacterales bacterium | reverse complement strand
TGATTACCCCCTCTTGGGTCAGTGGATAGGAGACCTCGGTCATTACGCTGGCATTTGCCAAAAGCGCGGCACGGTTCACAGCCTGTCCGGCGATAGTTCCGGATTCGTTGGTTGCATGCATCAGCGCAATCATGTTTCGCCCGTTCAACGCCGCGTAACGGGTCAAACGGTCGGCGGTGTTTTCAAATGTGTGCCCCAGCACGAAGATGTTACCGCCCGCAATCGAAGTGTTGTTCGAGAATGACAGGACATTCACGCCCTCATCCGCAACGGCGGCCCCGGCGGCCACGGTCGAGCCCGAATAAAGCGGCCCGAGAATAATCTTCGCGCCACCATCAACGGCCGACTGCGCCTGCGCTGCAGCAATGTCTGCATTGGCGGCTGTATCATAGACCCGCAAATCAATCTGTACCCCGTTGAGATCCGACATCGCCATGCGCGCAGCATTCTCAAGGCTTTCCGACAGCAGGGCATCGTTGGGATCACCGGACCCTTTGGGCAGCAAAAGCGCCACAGGAACTGGCGCGCTTGTGTCGATTTTCGGACCATCGGTGGTGGTATCTTCACATCCGGCGATGATCAGCCCAAGGCTACTTAAGGTGACGGCGGTAATCAGCTTGCGGGCAATGCGGAAACGGGCAAACATGGTTGAAACTCTTTCCTTGAGAATGGCATGGACCGACAGGCGGCAACTTGGGGGCGATAATAGCGATGAGAAAAGGCGGGTCCAGTGGTGAATCATATTGTTAAACCCTTAGCCCCCGGACTGTATTTCGTGGCCACTCCTATTGGCACGGCACGGGACATCACTTTGCGGGCTTTGGACATTCTGGCCTCGGCTGATGTGATCGCTGCCGAGGATACCCGCAGCATGAAACGCCTGCTGGACATTCACGGCGTGCCCTTGGGGGACCGGCCTGTATTGGCTTATCACGATCACAACGGCGACAAGATGCGCCCGCGTTTGCTGGCTTATCTGGCCGAAGGCAAGTCGGTAGCCTATGCATCCGAAGCGGGAACGCCTCTGATCGCGGACCCCGGTTTTGACCTCGGGCGCGTGGCACGCTCCGAGGGGTATCTGGTGACCGCCGCGCCGGGGCCTTCGGCGGTGATCGACGCATTGAATATCTCGGGCCTTCCTACAGACCGTTTTATGTTCGCTGGATTTCTGCCGAATGCACAAAAAGCGCGGCAAACTGCGTTGTCAGAGCTTTCCGAAATTCCCGCGACGCTGGTTTTCTACGAATCGCCCAAGCGGGTTGCGCAAATGATTGCGGATGCGGCAACGGTTTTGGGCGGGACCCGCCAGGCGGCCTTGTGCCGCGAGCTGACAAAAAAGTTCGAGGAATGTTTGAACGGAACGCTGAACGAATTAACCGAAGCGCTGTCCGAACGAACCCTGAAGGGCGAGTGCGTTGTCCTGATCGACCGAAAAGGGGATGAAGACGGCGAAGATATGGATGTAGAAGCCGCACTTCGGGACGCGCTGAAAACCATGTCGCTGCGTGACGCCAGTGAAGCAGTGTCAAAAGCTTCGGGATTGCCGAAACGAAAAATTTATCAATTGGCTTTAGAGATTGGGAAAACCGATCAGAACTAAGGGCCGATCAAATGACTGTTTCAAATGCTTTACGTGGTAAAACCAATTACGTGGCGGGTCTTTTGGCTGAAGATTCGGTTGAACGGCTTTACGCCGAAAAGGGTTGTGAAATTTTGACCCAAAGATTTCGCGCCAAACGCGGCGAAATCGACCTTATCGTACGGGATGGCCCCACAGTTGTTTTCGTCGAGGTGAAGAAAGCCCGCAATCACGCCTCGGCAGCGCTTCGCGTGACGTCAACAAAAATGGCCCGGTTGTGGATGGCTGCTGAAGAATTTCTGGCGCGTCTGTCCACAGGTCTGATGACAGACTGTCGGTTTGATGTGGCTTTGGTCGATGAACATGGACGCGTTGAACTGCGGGAAAACGTCTTTTGTGGCGCATAGCGGCCATTGAAGATTGTGATCTGATACGCCATTTAGCGAATAGCTTTATGACAGGAGATCACCATGGCGTTGAAAGTGGCATTCCAGATGGACCCGATCGGGGACGTAAATATCGACGCCGACAGCAGCTTTCGCATTGCGCTTGAAGCACAGCAGCGCGGACACGAACTGTTCTATTACGGTCCGGACATGCTGGCCTATGACGAAGGGCGCGTGACTGCGCGCGGTCATCGTATGACGCTGCGCCGCGAAAAAGGTAACCACGTTGATCTTGGTCCGGTAGAAACCGTAGATCTGGCCGATTGGGATGTGGTCTGGCTGCGCCAAGACCCGCCGTTCGACATGGGGTATATCACCACAACGCATATTCTGGACCGTTTGAAGGGCCAAACCCTTGTGGTCAACGATCCGTTCTGGGTGCGCAACTACCCTGAGAAACTGTTGGTACTAGATTTCCCCGAACTCACCCCGCCCACGACCATCGCCCGCGATCTGGACACGATCAAAGCGTTCAAAGCCAAGCATGGCGACATCATTCTGAAACCGCTTTATGGCAATGGCGGTGCCGGTGTTTTCCGACTGGATCAGAACGACCGCAACCTAAGCTCGTTGCATGAACTGTTCACCGGCTTCTCGCGCGAACCGTTGATCGTACAAAAATTTCTGCCCGATGTATCAAATGGCGACAAGCGTGTAATTCTGGTTGACGGAGAACCTGTCGGTGCGATCAACCGCGTGCCGGCGAAGGGGGAAACCCGTTCGAATATGCACGTGGGAGGACGGCCTGAAAAAATCGGCCTGACCCAGCGGGATCTGGAAATCTGCGCGGCCATCGGTCCCTTGTTGAAAGAAAAGGGGCAGGTGTTTGTCGGCATCGACGTGATCGGCGACTATCTGACCGAGATCAATGTGACCTCGCCCACGGGTATTCAAGAGCTTGAGCGGTTTGACGGCACCAATGTGGCCGAGAAAATCTGGCAGGCGATCGAAGGTAAACTGATCTAAGCCAACGCTGGTTCGCGCAACTCTGCCAGACGGAAACTGGCCGCCTCGGCGATATGCCGTTTCAACACCTTTGGTTCGCCCTCAAGATCTGCGATCGTGCGCGCCACGCGCAGAATCCGGTGATATCCTCGTGCCGACAGTCGAAAGCGTTCAGCAACCCGCGATAAAAACGCGGTTCCGTCTTGGTCGGGCGCGGCGATCTGTTCTAAGACCTGACCGTGGGCATCGGCATTCGAGTGCAGTTCGGGATGGTCTTCAAACCGTTTGCTTTGGATGTGCCGAGCCGCCGTAACCGACTGTTTCACCTGTTCCGAGCTTGGCCCGCTTGCGGGCAAATCCAGATCTGTGAAACCCACGGGTGGCACCTCGATCCGCAAATCAAACCTATCCATCAACGGCCCAGAGATACGACCGATGTAATCCTCGCCGCAGATCGGCGCCCGCGAACAGGCCAGCGCCGGATCGGCCAGTTGCCCGCATTTACAAGGGTTTGCAGCGGCAACCAGCAAAAAGCGACAGGGGTAGCGCACATGGGCATTGGCGCGGGCCACGACGACCGAGCCGTTTTCGATGGGCTGGCGCAGGGTTTCCAGCGTGTTGCGGGCAAACTCGGGCAGTTCGTCCAGAAACAGCACGCCATTGTGCGCCAGGCTGACCTCGCCCGGTTTGGCGTTGCGTCCGCCACCGATGATGGCCGCCATAGACGCCGTGTGATGCGGATCGCGAAACGGGCGGGTGCGCGAAATGCCCCCTTCGTCCAGCAGGCCAGACAATGAGTGGATCATTGAAGTCTCTAGCGCCTCGCTGGGTGACAGGGGCGGTAGAATGCCGGGCAAACGAGACGCGAGCATAGATTTCCCTGATCCGGGAGGCCCGCTCATGAACAGATGGTGCCGACCAGCGGCCGCAATTTCCAACGCCCGTTTAGCCCGTTCTTGCCCTTTGACATCGCGCAGGTCCACGGTTTGCCCTGCGTCCGAAACCTCACCCGGTTGGGCCGGAGAAATCGGTGCGTTTCCATTGAAATGTTGAACCGCGTCATGCAGCGAGCGGGCGGCGATCACCTGAGTTGCCCCGACCCACGCGGCCTCGGCCCCGGATGCGGCGGGGCACAAAAGCATCCGCTCATCCTCGGCGGCGGCAAGGGCGGCGGGCAGCGCCCCAAGCACACCGATCAAAGTTCCATCAAGCGACAACTCCCCCAACGCAACGCAGCGTTCGGCCACGTCTGACGGAATAATATGAAGCGCGGCCAGCAGAGCTATGGCGATTGGCAGGTCGAAGTGGCTTCCCTCTTTCGGCATATCAGCGGGGGACAGATTTACTGTGATCCGCTTGGACGGTAACGCCACGCTCATTGCCGACAGAGACGAGCGTACCCGATCGCGCGCCTCGCTTACAGCTTTGTCCGGCAAACCGACGATGCCGAAAGCGGGCAAACCGGGCGTAACGGCGCACTGCACCTCGACCAGGCGGGCGTCGATGCCTTCAAAGGCGACTGTGTAGGCGCGTGCGATCATGGTGGCAGATCTCCCTGTAAAAGACCTGCGCTAATTTGGTTTATGATTGGTAAATCTTTGATCCAGCTGCATCCCGCGCACGTATTCTTATCAATACAAAGCAGGAGGTAGATCATGGCCCTAGATGGCGCATTGGAAAAAAGCTTTTCCCGCTCGGTCATGGCGGCAGAATTGTTGGACGCGGAAACCGAGCGAGACTTGGCGTTGGCATGGCGTGATCACCGCGACGAAAAGGCGTTGCATCGTCTGACCACAGCGTATCTGCGTTTGGCTGTCTCGATGGCGTCGAAATTCCGACGTTACGGCGCTCCGATGAATGACCTTGTGCAAGAAGCCAGTTTTGGTCTGATGAAAGCGGCTGAAAAGTTTGATCCGGATCGGGGTGTGCGGTTTTCAACCTATGCAGTTTGGTGGATCAAGGCCAGCATTCAGGAATATGTGATGCGCAACTGGTCGATGGTTCGGACCGGTTCAACCAGCAGCCAAAAATCGCTGTTCTTCAATCTCAAACGTGTGCAGGCGAAAATCGAGCGCGAGGCCACCGCCCGCGGCGAGGATCTGGGGCAGTCCGAATTGCGCGCACTTGTCGCCGCGGAACTGGGCGTACCGGAACATGACGTCGAGATGATGGAGGGGCGGCTGTCGGGGTCTGATTTTTCTCTGAACGCGCCGCAGTCCACGGATGAAGACGGCCGTGAATGGGTTGATATCCTTGAAGACGAAGGCTCGGACGTCGAGGTGCACGCGCAAGATCGCATGGACACAGATGTATTGCGGGGTTGGTTGCTCGAGGCGTTACAGACGTTGAACGGCCGCGAGCGTTTGATTATCCGCGAGCGGAAACTGATTGACCAGCCACGGACCTTGGAAAGTCTGGGCGAAGAGCTGAACCTGTCCAAAGAACGCGTCCGTCAGATCGAAAATGCGGCTTTGCAAAAGATGCGCCGCGCGCTGAGTGACAAGGGCAAAGAGGTGGCGGCTCTGTTGCACTAGGTTGAATGCGCCATTGAGTTTGTTGCGCAGCCCTCATAGGAATGGGGGAGCTTCAAGAAGGGCGCGATATGTTGGCTTCAAAACGCATTCTGCTGATCATCACGGGCGGCATTGCCGCCTATAAGTGTCTTGAACTGATCCGATTGCTACGCAAGCAGGGGGCCAGTGTAACGCCGGTTTTGACCAAAGCAGCCGCGCAATTCGTGACGCCGCTCTCGGTGTCTGCCTTGGCTGGCGAGAAGGTTTATACCGATCTTTTTGACCTGACGGACGAAGCCGAGATGGGTCATATCCAATTGTCTCGTGTCGCTGATTTGGTGGTTGTCGCGCCAGCGACGGCCGATGTGATGGCCAAAATGGCGCAGGGGCGGGCGGATGATCTGGCCTCGACCCTTTTGCTGGCCACAGACACGCCAGTCATGATCGCACCGGCGATGAATGTCCGCATGTGGCAGCATCCAGCGACACAGCGCAATCTGGCAACTTTGAAGTCTGACAATGTCACCGTGGTAGGTCCGAACGAAGGCGACATGGCCTGTGGTGAATACGGGCCGGGGCGCATGTCTGAGCCTGCGGAAATTTTGGATGCGATCACCGCAAAGCTCTCGGGCGGGCCACTGAAGGGCAAGCATATCCTTGTGACCTCGGGCCCAACACATGAACCGATTGATCCGGTGCGATACATCGCGAACCGGTCGTCCGGTGCGCAGGGAACGGCGATTGCGCGGGCGTTGGCTGCGCTGGGCGCGGATGTGACTTTTGTGACAGGGCCGGCGGATGTGACCCCGCCAGAAGGCGTTCGGGTCGTGCCAGTCGAAAGCGCCAACGACATGCTAGCCGCAGTGCAATCCGCCTTGCCCGCTGACGGGGCGGTGTTCGCCGCTGCTGTAGCCGATTGGAGGGTGGCTTCGGCCTCGGGCAGCAAGATCAAAAAGCAGAACGGCCAATTGCCGGTGTTGGAGTTTGCTGAAAACCCTGACATTCTGGCGACGGTTTCGCAGATGGAAAGCAGCCGCCCCGGTTTGGTTGTGGGCTTTGCCGCAGAAACCGATGACGTGATCGCTAATGCAACTGCGAAGCGCCAGCGCAAAGGGTGCGACTGGATTGTCGCCAATGATGTGTCGCCCGAAACAGGCATAATGGGCGGTAGCGAAAATGCTGTGACCTTGATTTCGGAAACCGGTGCCGAGGCGTGGCCGCGTCTATCGAAAATCGAAACAGCCCAGCGTTTGGCGCAAAAAATTGCCGAGGCACTGCAATGATTGCGATCGAGATCAAATGGGATGAGGGCGCGGATCAGTCCCTTGGGTTGCCAAGTTATGAAAGCGCGGGCGCGGCGGGCGCGGACCTGCGCGCGAATTTTGGCGGACCTAAAGAGGTCACCTTGCAGGTTGGCGAGCGTACGCTGGTGCCAACCGGACTACGCCTTGCCATTCCCTTGGGTTACGAGGTGCAATTGCGCCCGCGCTCGGGTCTTGCGCTGAAACATGGTATCACCTTGCCCAACAGCCCCGGCACTATTGACAGTGACTATCGCGGCCCCTTGGGGGTTATCGTGATGAATGCGGGTCAAGAACCATTCACTATCGCCCACGGCGACCGCATCGCCCAGATGATCGTTGCGCCGGTGGTGCAAGCGTCTTTTATCGTTGTCGAAACCCTCAGCGACACTGATCGTGGCGAGGGCGGGTTCGGCTCGACCGGGCGAAGCTGATGTCGCTGGTTCTGGGACTGGCGGCAGTCATTTGGGGTGGCGGCCATATTGCCGGATGGAGCCGCGGTATTCGGATGGCGTTTATCGGAAGTCTTCTGGCCGTAGTGATCATTTCGCATTTGGTATTGCCAGAGGGGCATCCCATTCGCTTTGCCACAGGCGGTGCGGCCATGCCGTGGTTGATCCTTGTCAGTGTTGGCATTTTGGTCTGGGGGTACTTACTTGTTCTGAGCAGGCTGAAATCAGCCGCCGAAGACAAAACCCCAAAGGCCGATCCAATGGACAAACCGTTATTTTCCGACACCGAGTTGGAACGCTACGCCCGTCATATCATGCTGCGTGAAATCGGCGGTCCGGGGCAAAAGGCTCTGAAGCAGGCCAAGGTGCTGGTGATCGGGGCCGGAGGCCTGGGCGCGCCTGCCTTGTCCTATCTTGGCGCGATGGGCGTTGGAACCATCGGTATTATCGACGACGACACGGTCGAAAACTCGAATTTGCAGCGGCAAGTGATCCACACAGATGCGCGCATCGGCATGCCCAAAGTCCACTCGGCGAAAGAGGCCATTCAGGCGCAAAATCCTTTTGTTCAGGTGAACTGCTATCACCGCCGCCTGACCGAAGACATCGCCGCCGATCTGTTCGCGGACTATGACCTGATCCTTGACGGCACTGACAATTTCGAAACCCGCTATCTGTCGAACCGGACAGCTGTGAAACTGCGCAAGCCGCTGATCTCGGGGGCGTTGTCTCAATGGGAAGGGCAGCTAAGTGTATTCGATCCTGCCAACGGTGCCCCCTGTTATCAATGCGTCTTCCCCGAAGCCCCTGCACCCGAGCTGGCCCCAAGCTGTGCCGAGGCTGGCGTGTCTGCAGCGCTTCCGGGTGTGATCGGATCGATGATGGCGCAAGAGGCGATGAAACTGATCACTGGCGCAGGCGAGGTGCTGCGCGGCGAGATGTTCATGTATGACGGGCTTTATGGCGAGACCCGTAAAATCCGGTTGAACAAGCGCAAGGATTGCCCGACCTGTGGTCAAGCCCAAGGCTGATTGCAGCCGCCTTTGAAAGCGCATAGCGTGGCGCCAATTCAGGAGACACGCGATGACAAACCCGCTTTTACAAGATTGGACCGGCCCGTTTGGCCTTGCCCCTTTTGTCGATATTGAAGACAGCCATTTCGCCCCCGCGATGACCGAGGCCATGGCGCGGCACAATCAGGAAATTGACGCGATTGCCAACAATCCCGAAGCGCCCAGTTTCGAGAACACTATCGAAGCACTAGAAGGCGCGGGCAAGGATCTGGACAAGGCGCTTTCGGTGTTTTTCAGTTTGCTTGGTGCGGATAGCAACAAAGCGCGGCAAGAATTGCAGCGCGAGTTTTCGCCCAAATTAGCGGCACACAGCGCGGCGATTTACGCCAACCAAACGCTTTTCAGGCGCATCGAAACCCTGTGGAACACACGTGACGATCTGGGCTTGGATGATGAACAGGCCCGCGTTTTGATGCTGACCCACCGCGCCTTTGTGCGTGCAGGGGCGGCTTTGAAAGGGGGCGCCGCCGAACGAATGACCGCTATCAAGGGCCGTTTGGCAGTTCTGACCACCGAGTTCACGCAAAACCTGTTGGCGGACGAAGCCGGATGGACAATGGACCTGTCAGAAAACGACCTAAAGGGTCTTCCGGATTTCTTGATCAGCGCAGCCCGTGCTGCGGGAAAGGCGGCTGGCAAAGAGGGTCCGGTGGTGAACCTGTCCCGTTCTGTCATCACACCTTTCCTGCAGTATTCGCCGCGCCGCGATTTGCGTGAAAAAGCCTATGCGGCTTGGGCGGCCCGCGGCGCGAATGGCGGTGAAACCGACAACCGCGCCATCGCCAACGAAATTCTGGCGCTGCGTCAGGAACGCGCGGCACTTTTGGGCTACGCCAGCTTTGCCGACTATAAGCTGGAAACCGAAATGGCGAAATCTGCCGACAACGTGCGTGGATTGCTGCAAACGGTATGGGAACCTGCCAAGGCCAAGGCCGACGCCGACGCCGCCGTTTTGACCCAGATGATGCATGCTGACGGGATCAACGGCGATCTCGAACCGTGGGATTGGCACTATTACGCCCAGAAACGCCGTCAGGCCGAGCATGATCTGGATGAAAGCATCCTCAAGCCTTACTTCCAGTTGGATCGGATGATCGAAGCCGCATTTGATTGTGCCACCCGTCTGTTCGGGCTGGAATTCAAGCCGCTTGATCTACCACTTTACCACCCGGATTGCCGCTTGTGGGAAGTCACCCGCAACGGTGAACACGTGGCCATTTTCCTTGGCGACTACTTTGCACGTCCTTCGAAACGCTCGGGGGCGTGGTGCTCGGCGATGCGAATGCAGGCGAAACGCCCCGAAGAGCACCGTCCAATTGTGGTCAATGTATGCAACTTCGCCAAACCGTCCGAGGGGCAACCGGCCCTTTTGTCTTATGACGATGCCCGCACCCTGTTCCACGAATTCGGCCACGCTTTGCACCAAATGCTGTCGGACGTGACCTATGGCTCGATCGCGGGCACCAACGTGCCGCGCGACTTTGTGGAACTGCCCAGCCAGCTGTACGAACACTGGCTTGAAGTGCCCGAGGTGCTTGAAAACTTTGCCACCCACGCCGAAACTGGCGAGGCCATGCCGAAAGAGATGTTGGACAAGGTTCTGGGGGCCGCAAACTTTGATCAAGGCTTCCAAACGGTCGAATTTGTCGCCTCGGCGATGGTTGATCTGGCCTTTCATCAAGGGGTGGCCCCCCAAGACGCCATGGCGAAACAGGCCGAGGTTCTGACCGAGATGGGCATGCCCCACGCAATAGGAATGCGCCATGCGACCCCGCATTTCGCGCATGTCTTCTCGGGGGATGGCTACGCCAGTGGCTATTACAGCTACATGTGGTCCGAAGTCATGGACGCCGATGCCTTTGAGGCGTTCGAGGAAACAGGTGATCCGTTTGATCCGTCGATGGCCGCCAGTCTTGAGAAGAACATTCTGTCGGCAGGCGGCTCTCAAGACGGCGAGACGCTTTATACTGCATTCCGAGGGAGGCTGCCCGAGGCTGATGCCCTGTTAAAAGGTCGAGGTTTGATCTGAAGAAACGAAAATACGGCGGGGAAATCCCCGCCGTTATTTCTTAGGATGACAGCTGTTCGCGCAGGATTGACGCGGTCAGCGATATCATCAGATATATCCCCGAGAAAATCAGGAATGTCAGCAAGGTGTTCTCGACCGCGCGTGGATAAGCTGCGGCGTCCGGCACAATCGGGTCCACACTGCGCGACAGATAGCGGGTCTGACGGCTGGCTTCGAGCATGGCACCTTCCATGTTCTGTAGCGCCGATTGCAGCATCATATCACGGGTGGCCAGATTCGCCTCGGCCAGACGAATGCGGGCCGATAGTGACGATAGGCTTTCCTCGCCGACGGATGCTTCATGCATGCGTTCGTTAAGGATTTCGATAACGTCACGCAGGCGACCGATATCGGCTTCCACACCAGCGATACGGGACTGGTTCGGGTTTGGGTTGTCCAGCAATGCGCGAGGTTGAAGCTGCTTTTCCTGTAGCTCGATTTCGCGCTGATTGATCTAAGCCCTAAGCGACGATAGTACAGCTTCCGGATAAACAACCTGCGATTCCTGTTGCAGCGTTACCATGGCAACCTGCGCGTCACGGCGGTTTTGTTCCGCTTCAGCCAGATTTTCGCGGGCTTCGCGAAGCTGATCTTCGCGCTTGCGTTTGGTCAGGTTGTCCACCCGTTCTTCTGCGTATCCGATCAGGGCTTCGGCGAACCGTTGTGCCAAAACCGGATCGGCCGCGATGACCTCCATCTTCATGACGCCTTCTGACGGATCATAGCCGATTTTCACGTACTTCTTGAAAAGCTTGAAGGCGTCTTCGTTTGACGCATCAGGCTCGAGCCTTTGAATGACATCGATCCAGTCCTGCTGGAAATGCGCTTTGAAACCTTCGTCTTTGTCCAGTCGCAACATGGCCTCGCGCGATTGCATATAACTTTGCACCGCGATGCTGTCTTGATTGGTGTTGAACTGGCTTGGCAGGAAGCTGCCAAAACCGCCTGAAGTTTGACCTTCGGCCTGCTGGATCACGAATTCCGAGTTTGTGGCATACATCGGCGTGGCGATGGAGAAGAAATAATAAGCGGCAATAATCGTGGGCAGAAAGACGAATGTAGCAAGCCGTGCTGCAAGCAGGGCCAGCTTCCGTCGGCGTCTGCGCACGATGTCGCGCTGGATTTTGGCGACCTCGCTGATGCGGTCACCTGCGTTGTGCACATTGGTCGATGGCAGGTTCGGCGTGGCTGCGCGGGTTGTGGTTTGCGGAAGCGGTGGTGGCGTTGGCTGTCCTTGGTTTTGACCATCCGACAACAGTTGCAGCGTATCGCCACGCTTGAACGGGTCAATGCCCTGTTCCCGCAACAGACGCACCGCATCAAAATCGGACGTTGCTGGCAATCCGTGCTTTTGCGCAACCCTGCGGGCCAGCCGCAACTGGCGTCCGGTCAGGCCCTCTTTGCGAATGGAATCAATAGCGGCGCCCACCGCGCCCTGATGGGAATGCACGGTATTCGCCTGAGGGACCACTCGCGGACGGGCCGCTTGTTGCTGAGTGGAAGCCGGCTGCGCGGCGGCTTGCTGACGTTCGTGCGCTTGGCTTGCGGCGCGATAATCTTCGGCCGAGGGCGCACGTTCGGCCCCGTGATCGGTCTCGATCAAAGGGCTTGAACGCCAGATACGGAACTTTTTAGCCTTGGGTTTGGTAGTCATAAAGTTGTCTCGCCTCTTCCAAGGTATCAAATATGTGAAGCTGCCCGTTTCTGAGAACACCGGCCGATTGGCAGTATTTCTCAAGAATTTGCGGATCGTGTGATACAATCACGACAGTCGTATTTTGCAGCCGTTGACGCAAGATCTCTCCAGCTTTGCGGTTGAACTCGACATCAGTATTACTGGGCATGCCTTCGTCGATCAAATAGATGTCGAACTCCAGCGCCAGCATGAGCGAGAACGTAAAGCGCCCTTTCATTCCGGCACTGTATGTACCCAAGGGCTGATCGAAATACTCATCCAGGTCTGACAGCCAGCGGCAAAACGCTTCGACATAGTCAGGGTCCAACCCATAAAGCCGTGCGATATAGCGTGAATTTTCCATCGCTGAAAGTTTCCCGATCACACCGCCCATAAAGCCCATGGGAAAGGAAATGCGGCAACCCCGATGGATTTCACCTTCGTCCGGCTTTTCAAGACCGGCCATCATATTGACCAAAGTTGTCTTGCCGGTGCCATTCGGGGCTAGGATGCCAAGTGAGCGCCCAAGCTCAACACGGAACGACGCCCGGTCAAGAATGACCTTGCGCTGCGTACCGGTCCAGAAGGACTTACTGACGTTGACAAATTCAAGCATTACAAACTCGGTTACTAATTGAACACGCTATAACTGCAAGCGATGTACCAAATTTAGTACGGGGCAAATCAGGCTACAATATGACTAATTTGTAGCTATTGATCGCAAATCGGAGCCAATGGAAAGCGAAAGGGCCGGCTCGTTTCCGAACCGGCCCCTAATTCAAGCGTATATCAGGGTCAGAGTTCCTGCTTTTCCACGCGGGTCAATTTACCGGCTGCAAAAGATAGCGCGGCAGCGCCAAAGCTGAACAAAGCGCCCATTTTTGCAGCATCTTGAACCGGACCGGGATCAAACGCCACCGACGCCACGAACAGCGAAACGGTAAAGCCGATAGCCGAGACACAACCGATGACAAACAGATCAATCGTGCGCATCCCTTGTGGAAGGCCTAGCTTAAGAACATGGGCCCCGATGATGCCGAATAGAAATACTCCGACCGGTTTGCCGATGATCAGACCGGCCAAAACCAGCCAAGTCGGATCGCCGATTGCGCTGAAAACAACACCAGCATTAAGCAGACCAAAGAAGAACAACACCACTTCCACGGGGATCTTCAAGCCGTGTTCAATATCGTTCAGAAGGTCATGCAGATAGGTTTCCGCTTCCGAGAAGAAGCCGAACGCGCGGTCGGCGTGCGGGATTGTCGGAACGATCGGCAGCAGGCCAAGCGCAGGGTGGATACCCGCCATCATAAAGCCGTACCAGCTAAAGCAAGCGGCCACCAGATAGGGCCAGAAGGTCAATTTCTGGCGCACCCAGGTCGAGGTCGGGCGTGCCTGATTTCCGCGGTCAAGGTAGCGGGGCAACCAATTTGCCAGTACGAAAACGGCAATCGCGGCAACCACAGACAGGCCTAGCCATTCCGGCGCTAGATCGCCTGATGGATAGAAGATCGCTAGAATGATCAGACCGGCCGCGTCGTCGGCAATTGCCAAAAGCAGCAGGAAGCGCACGGCAGGGTGGCCCGAGCCAAAGACCATACGGCCAACAAGATATGAAAACGCAATGTCGGTGGCCGTCGGAATCGCCCAACCGTTTGCGACTGCGGTGTAGGTGTCTGATCCCAGTAACATGGCCAGACCCAGATAAACGGCAATCGGTCCAAGCATCCCGCCAGCGGTTGCAAACAGCGGGGTTGCCGCTTTT
Source organism: uncultured Rhodobacterales bacterium (assembly GCA_964453855.1). Lineage (GTDB taxonomy): Bacteria > Pseudomonadota > Alphaproteobacteria > Rhodobacterales > Rhodobacteraceae > JASMHC01. The sequence continues at coordinate 3,285 of CAYVRN010000063.1, read as the reverse complement.
TTCCCGCGCAGCGAGCCGTTTTTCAGGATAATCGCTTCCCACACCTCTTTCGCGGCGATGGCAAAAAAGAAAGCCATGGCGACGTCATTGATCAGATAATGCAGGGTCAGCGTCCGGTGGCCGTCATGGTAATGGCCAATTGGTGCGTGATCCCAGATCACGAATTCGACAAAGTGGTGATAGCTGTCGTAGTTGATATTTGCCCAAACCAGCGCGATCAGCGCCCCGCTGATCAGCAAAATCGAATAGGTCGTCACAAAATTCCAGACGCGATACATTCCTAAATCCTCGTTTGGTCCCGCCATTGGGGGTTACCGTAATACACAACTTAGAGCAACGGCACACAAGGAGAAGGTTTTACCCGAATAGGTGAATTTCATGCAGATATTTAAGATTTAGACCACTGCCTGCCATACCAACCCAGCAAGAGTTGCTCCGCTTATGGCGAATCCCATGTAGGCGGAAAAAACTCTCGGCTTTACCAGCGCCCAAACCGCTATCGCTGCAGGGATCGAGCTGACACCACCGGCGATCATAAAGCTCATGGCGGCCCCGTTTGCCATTCCGCTGGAAAGCAATGCATCAACAAGCGGCACTGCGGCATAGCCATTCAGATACGCAGGCGCACCGACGATGGCGCCTAGCGCGATAGTTCCAAGCCCCTGACCCCCCAGAATGTTTGCGATCAGTTCGGCAGGGATATAGCGGATCATTAAGGCCTCAATCGTATAAGCCAAGGCCAGCCATTTCAGCAGAAAGACGGCATTTTCAAGCGTTGCGTCCTTAAAAGTTTCGCGGCGCTCTGCGTCCGACCAAAATTTCCAAACGGGCGTGCCCGAGAACGGCTTTTTGACGCCACAGCATCCGCCGACCTTTGGTTTTTCCCGCAATGGGTCCTGGAAAACAGCGCTTTTGGCAAAAAGCATGGTTAGCGACCCTCCAAAAAGGCCCATGCCGACGGCGGCGATGGTTTTGCCAACGGCAAAGTCAAAGCCCAGCGTTCCCGAGGTGATCAGGAACATCGCCGGATCCATCAGCGGGGATGACAACCAAAAGGCCATGACGGCGCTTAACGGCGCACCGACTGCCAGTAACGCCGCGATAAAGGGGATCACCTCGCATGAACAGAACGGTGACAGGCCACCAAGCAGCGCGGCCATCACGATCATCTGTACTTCGCGCCCGACAAATGCCTTGGCCAATAGGTTTTCCGCACCCGTCGCTTTCAGATAGCCGATGGCCAGAACTGCAAACGCGATGAAGGGGGCGGTGTTCAAAAGTGCGCCGGTGGCAAACTGCACCGAAGGCACAAAGGCGGACGTATCTAGCAGGGCAATCGTCACAAGAAGCACAACAAGTGCCAACCACGCCTTATCAAGCCGTTTCCAAAGGGCGACGGGATCATTGAACGGGATATCAGTCATGTTGATGCACCATGTCTGACGGCGCGCGATCGGCACAGCATTCTTTCAGTAGATATTCGGACAGTTCACGCGCACGGCTGTAGGACACGACACATCGGATGGTGCGTCCGGTTTTTTCCTGATCGACCAGACCGGTTTGCGCCAGCAGCTTTACATGGTGCGTCAGGGTTGATCCGGTCACGCCAGTGCGTTCTCCTAGTTCTCCGATGCTAAGCCCATCTTCCCCCGCTCGGACAAGAGCGCGTAAAACGGACAGGCGCTGTTCGGAACCAAGGGCGGCAAAGGCCGACGCCATCTGGGCAATATCGAGTGAGTCGTCAGTAAATATTTTCATAATACTCAAAATATCGAAATTTATCGCATCGGGCAAGAATATTTTCACAAATTTCGAAATATTCTCTTGAGCCCGTCGAAATGCCCTGCAAACTGGGGGCATGACCGATGCTCTGCCCGATGATATCCGCGCCTGTCGCCTGTGCGCCGACCGGTTCGCGGCCACTGCGACGGCCCACGCGCCGCGCCCTGTGGTCTGGTTCCGCCCCGAAGCGCGCATTCTGATCGCCGGACAAGCGCCGGGTGCGCGGGTGCATGCCTCGGGCAAGCCATTTGATGATCCCTCGGGTGAACGTCTTCGCGATTGGATGGGGATTCTGGCAGAAGACTTTTATGACCAAAGCCGGATTGCCATTGTCCCGATGGCCTTCTGCTTTCCCGGATACGACACCAAGGGCGCAGACCTGCCGCCCCCTAAACTCTGCGCACATACGTGGCATGCCAAGGTCATGCAGTACATGCCAAACATCCGTTTAACTTTGCTGGTTGGCGGCTACGCCCACAAATGGCACTTGGGCGGCAGCACGTCAGTAACCCTGCGCGTCGCTGGATGGCGCGACCATGCGCCCGACCTCTTTCCCTTGCCCCATCCGTCGTGGCGGAATACGGGGTGGTTGAAGAAAAATCCTTGGTTTCAGGCTGATCTTTTACCGGTCCTGCGCCAACGGGTGCATGAGGTGCTGCATGACTGAAACCCTGATTGATACCGCCCATCGCGCGATGGAGGCCAACCCCGACGACATTCAGGCACGGATGAAGTATTTTGAGCGGCTGGCAGACAGCGAGCTATTTCTGCTTCTGACCAAGGAAGCCGAGGGCGAAACCCTGTCGCCCGAGACCTTCGATATTTCCGATGGCACGTTCATTCTGGCTTTTGACACCGAAGATCGTCTGTCGGCCTTTGTCGGCAAGGCTGCCCCCTATGCGGCGCTGTCTGGTCGCGTGATCGCGGGTATGTTGCAAGGGCAGGGGATCGGCATCGCGCTCAACCCCGAGGTCGCGCCGTCGTCAAACATCATCGATCCGCAAGCTGTCGCGTGGCTGGCCGAAACCGTTGCCGTCGCCCCCGAGACCACCGAAGCGCGCCCCGAAAGCTTTCTGTCTCCCTCGGTGCCCGAAGTGCTTGTGGCAGCATTGGCAGAAAAACTGGCGACCGCCGCTGGTCTGGCGCATTCGGCTTATCTGGTCGGTGTTGCCTATGACAGCGGTGCCAAGGGGCATTTGCTGGGCGTGATTGATGCGGTTGCGGGGTCCGAAGGGGCGATTGCCAAGGCTGTCAACGAAGCGCTGACCTTTTCGGGGCTCGAGGCAGCGGCGTTGGATGTAACCTTCTTAAGCGCGCAAGACGTCAGCGCTGCGGCCCTGGCGAAAGTGGGATTGCGCTTTGACATCCCCCAGCCCGAAACGGTTGAAGACTACAAACCCAAAGCCCCCGGAATGGACCCCGACGCACCGCCGATCCTGCGATGAAAACGAAATCTTGAAAAGATTTCGAGCGGCGTTCTTTTCAAGAACGCGCCACCGCACG
>CAYVRN010000062.1:0-17673 GCA_964453855.1 uncultured Rhodobacterales bacterium | reverse complement strand
GGCACGTTCACCTCGAACGTCGATATGAAATCCGGCGCGCCTGCCTTTGGTACGCCTTCGCATTTTCAGGCATCTCTTGCGGCAGGGCAGTTGGCGCGCCACCTTGGCCTTCCTTGGCGCTCGGCCGCGGGATCGGCATCGAACCAGAATGACGTTCAGGCCGCCAACGAAAACCAGATGGGATTGTGGGGGTGCCTGATGGCTGGCGCAACGGTGGTCATCCACGCCGCTGGTTGGCTTGAAGGCGGGCTATCGGTTTCCTATGAAAAGCTTGTGACCGATGCTGAAGTTCTGAACATGATCGCCGAGCTTTGCGCCGGAGCGCAAGCGGGCCCTGACGAAATCGGTTATGAAACCGCGATCAAAGAGGTAGACCCGCAGGGGCATTTCTTTGCCACGTCGCAGACCATGGCGCGCTACAACACCGAGTTTTACCAACCTGTTGTGCATGATTACGCAAATTTCGGAACATGGACCGAGCGTGGGGGATTGGACGCCAACCAGAGGGCGACGAAGGTCTGGCAGGACATTGTGAATTCGGATGCAGGATTGCCCATGGACAACGACCGTATCGGCACCCTGCAAGCCTTCATTGCCCGCCGCACCGAAGCGGGCGGGGCACCACCGGAAAGCTGATATGGAGCGCTCGGTAAAAACAGATATGCCCGAAGTCGATCCGCCGTCCGTTCATGTGAAGGCCACACGAGAGGACTGGTTGAGCGCGGCAAAAGAGGTGTTGATCAGCCACGGCGCAGCGGATGTGAAGGTGTTGTCGCTTAGCCAAAAGCTGGGCGTGTCCCGTTCCAGTTTTTACTGGTATTTTAAAGACCGCAAAGACCTGCTTCAGGCGTTGTTGGCGGATTGGGAAGCGCGAAATACCAGATCGATCGTTGCGAAATGTGAACAGCCCTCGGCCAACATGACGGAAGCGGTCTGCAATTTCTTCCGTTGTTTCATTGATGAAGGCCTGTTTGATCAGGGCTTGGATTTCGCCGTGCGCGAGTGGTCGCGGCGTGACAAAGCGGTGCGCAAATTGATTGATGTGGCCGATAAGGCGCGGATTGAAGCCGTCACCGACATGTTCAAGCGTTTCGGCTATGAAGCGAAAGACGCTGATGCGCGGGCAAGGATTCTGTATTTTATGCAGCTGGGGTACCACGCGCTTGAAGTGCGCGAGCCGATGGATCTGCGTATGAGCCGGTTGGAGCCATATTTGAAAGGGTTCATCGGGTGCGATCCGCACCCGCAGGCCATGGCAGAATTTCGCGCCTTTGCCTTGTCCAGACCGCAATCGTGATGGCACTTCTTGATCACCGTGTTGCAGCGGGATAGGCAGGTAGAACGGCATCACAGGAGCGCTCTTTGAGTTCAGTTATGAAACTTGCGATCGGCAGCATTGCCGTTGGAGCGCTGGTTCTTGCGCTGAAGACGCTTGCGTGGTGGATGACGGGCTCGGTTGCTCTATTGTCTGACGCTTTAGAGAGCACGGTAAATCTGGCCGCAGCCTTTGCCGCTTTGGCAGCAATCCGCGTTGCGGCGCGTCCAGCAGATGACAATCACCCTTTTGGTCATCATAAGGCCGAGTTTTTCAGCGCGGTTCTGGAAGGTGTGCTGATCATCGTTGCGGCTTTGTTCATCTTCAAAGAAGCCTATGCGGGATTCTTCAGCCCCCGCGTGATGGAAAGACCTTTTGAGGGGCTTGCAGTCAATGCAGTGGCCACGGTGATAAACGGCGGCTGGGCTTTTGTCCTGATCCGGCAGGGCCGTCGCCGGAAATCGCCAGCTTTGGTGGCGGATGGTCGGCATTTGTGGGCAGACGTTGTGACCTCTGGCGGGGTTGCCGTGGGTGTGCTCTTGGCGATCACGACAGGCTGGTGGGTGCTTGATCCGATTATGGCGGCACTTGTTGCGGTCAACGTGCTGTGGTCCGGTTTCCGACTAGTCCGCGAATCCTTAAGCGGTTTGATGGACGAGGCCGTATCCGAAGAGATTTTGGCAACGATCCGCAGAATCATCGCCAGCGAAGCCAACGGTGCCGTTCAGGCCCATGATTTGAAAATCCGGCATGCGGGAAGCGCGGTATTTATCGAGTTTCATCTGGTCGTTCCCGGAGACATGACTGTCTTTGACGCCCACGAAATTTGCGACCGGATAGAAGCGGCGCTGAAAAGCGCTGTATCGGGGGCTCGTATCTCGATCCACGTGGAGCCAGAGCACAAAGAAAAGCTTAATGGCATCATGGTGATGGATTGATCTAACTAATTTGATCAAAATATTAACTTCAGGCTTCCCACCTGACCAAGGGCCTTGCTAAGGTCGGGTTAAAACAAGCCCTGAAACTGGTGGGGCGCGTAGTTGGGAAAGACTCGTGACGACACAAATGACGTTTGATGAACTGCATGGCTTGGTCGAAAGTGATCAGGTCGATACGGTGATTGCCTGCTTTGTTGATATGCAGGGGCGCCTTATGGGCAAGCGGTTCCACGCACAGCATTTCATCGAAAGCGCGTGGAAAGAAACGCATTGTTGCAATTACCTTTTGGCCACCGATCTTGAGATGACAACGCCCGAAGGTTTTGCCGCCACGTCGTGGGAGCAAGGCTACGGTGATTACATCATGAAGCCTGACCTTGCCACCATTCGACCCATGCCTTGGCTTGAGGGTACGGTTATGGTGCTGTGCGACGTGCTGGATCACCACACCCATGAAGAGGTGCCCCATAGCCCGCGCGCGATGCTGAAAAAGCAGGTGCGCCGCCTGACCGATATGGGTTTTGACGCTATGATGGCAACCGAGCTTGAGTTCTTCCTGTTCGAAAAAAGCTTCGATCAGCTGCGCAAAGATGGCTGGCGGGATCTGCAGCCCTATAGCGCCTATAACGAAGACTACAACATCCTCCAAACCACACGGGAAGAGCATATCATGCGCCCGATCCGCAATCACCTGAGGGCGGCGGGAATACCGTTGGAGAATACCAAAGGCGAAGCCGAAACCGGTCAGGCCGAAGTGAATATCAAATATGCCGCGGCCATGGATACAGCCGAGCACCACACCATCGCAAAGCACGCCATCAAAGAAATCGCATGGCAGCAGGGAAACGCTGTCAGCTTTCTGCCCAAATGGCAGGCCGATAAGGTAGGCTCGTCCAGCCACGTGCATCAGTCTTTGTGGAAAGATGGTGAGCCCGCGTTTTATGACGAAAACGATGCGCTGGGCATGTCGGACTTGATGAAGTCTTATATGGCGGGGATGTTGAAATACGCCCCAGATTACACGTATTTCATGGCGCCCTACATCAACAGTTACAAACGCTTCCTAAAAGGGACCTTTGCGCCCACACGTATCAAGTGGTCGGTCGATAACCGGACTGCGGGCTACCGGCTGTGCGGCGAACGGTCCAAGGCCATTCGGGTGGAATGCCGGATTCCGGGGTCGGATATGAACCCGTATCTGGGGATGGCGGCAATGTTGGCCGCCGGGATCGCAGGCATTGAAGAAGGGTTGGAGCTTCAGCCCCCTTCGAAAGGGGATGTCTATCAGGGCGATGGGGCGAACATCCCCGGCTCTTTAACCGACGCGCGACAAGCAATGCTGGGGTCCACCATGCTGAGATCGGCGTTTGGTGATGGTGTGATTGATCACTACGCCCGCGCTGCCGAGGTCGAGCTCGAAGCCTTTGACCGTGCTATCACCGACTGGGAAATCGCACGCGGTTTTGAGCGCGCATAAATATCTTTGAGGATTAAAATATGGCACTTGTCGGAAACTGGTCTTACCCGACGTCGGTGAAATTCGGGGCAGGGCGTATCGCAGAACTGCCCGCAGCCTGTTCACAAGCGGGAATCAAGAACCCTTTGCTGGTCACCGATCGGGGTCTTGCTGATCTGCCCGTTACGATTGCGACACTGGATATCCTTGAGCAAGCAGGATTTGGCCGTGCGTTGTTTGCCGACGTCGATCCCAACCCGAACGAGGTGAACCTTGCCGCCGGTGTAGAAGCCTACAAAGCGGGCGGCCATGACGGGGTCATCGCTTTTGGCGGGGGATCGGGGCTGGATCTGGGCAAGATGGTTGCTTTTATGTCGGGGCAATCGCGGCCGGTTTGGGACTATGAGGATATCGGCGATTGGTGGACCCGTGCCGACGCAGACGCCATTGCTCCGATCATTGCGGTTCCGACAACGGCGGGCACGGGATCAGAAGTGGGGCGTGCAAGCGTGATCACCAATTCGGTGACCCATCAGAAAAAGATCATCTTTCACCCCAATGTGCTGCCCACCGTGGTGATTTGTGACCCCGAGCTAACTGTCGGGATGCCCAAGTTCATCACTGCTGGCACGGGACTGGATGCCTTTGCCCATTGCGTCGAGGCGTTTTCATCGCCCCATTACCACCCGATGAGCCAAGGGATCGCGCTTGAGGGGATGCGTCTGGTGGTAGAGTTTTTGCCACGTGCCTATGACAAACCGGATGATATCGAAGCTCGTGCCCAAATGATGAGTGCGGCTGCGATGGGGGCCACGGCTTTTCAGAAAGGGCTTGGGGCCATTCACGCGATGAGCCACCCGATCGGGGCGCATTTCAACACCCACCACGGCACAACGAACGCGGTTTGCATGCCAGCGGTTCTTGACTTCAACGCCCCAGCAATCGCAGACCGCTTTAATCGTGCCGCAAGCTATATTGGGGTGACAGGCGGCTTTGATGGCTTCCGCGCGTTTGTCGATCAGTTCAATGACCGTTTTGAAATACCGAAGGGTTTGGGTGCTTTTGGTATTACTGAAACGGACATCTCCAAACTGGTCGCGGACGCTTTGATTGATCCGTCCTGTGGGGGGAATCCGATTGAGCTGACCGAAAGCAACCTGACGGACTTGTTCAGGGCCGCGCTTTAGTCTTCAGCAAAAGCACGACGCTGGGTTTGGCGCTTGTTGCCTGTCGTTTTTACTTGGCGGATCAAGGCCCGCTTCCTATCGTAACCGAAACCCGAGGGAGGGGAGCACATGAACGAACATCCGATCTGGTCATTTGTCGAAGCCGACGCGCAAAGGCTTAAGGACCTGTCCGACAAGGTCTGGGCGACACCTGAAACTTGCTACGGGGAACATGCCTCGGTAGCCACACATATTGAAGAGCTTGAGGCGCAGGGGTTTCGTGTCACCAAAGGCGCAGCGAACATCCCAACAGCGGTGGTCGGCGAAGCGGGTGAGGGCGGTCCGGTTATCGGCTTTTTGGGCGAGTTCGATGCATTGGCAGGCTTGTCGCAAGTCGCGGACTTGGCCGAGCAGAAACCGCTGGAAAGCGGTGCCAACGGGCACGGTTGCGGACACAACATGCTGGGCGCAGCCGCGATGCTTGCGGCAATTGCGCTGAAAAACTGGCTTGAGGAAACGGGCACCCCGGGGCGGGTTCGCTATTATGGATGTCCAGCCGAAGAGGGCGGCGCAGCCAAAGCTTTCATGGTCAAGGAAGGCCTGTTTGACGATTGCGACATTGCAATCTCGTGGCATCCCGGTTGCATCGCCTCGGTTGTCGGTGGATCGTCGCTTGCAGCCGCGCGTGTTGATTTCGAATTTCACGGAACCGCAAGTCATGCTGCGGCCAGCCCTCATATGGGGCGTTCGGCGTTGGACGCGGTCGAATTGATGAGCGTTGGCGTGAATTACATGCGCGAACATATGTCTGATGCAGCGCGCATCCACTATGCACACATTGATGTGGGCGGGAACGCTCCGAACGTGGTGCAGGCCTATGCGCAGACCCGCTATGTGGTGCGCGAACCCAAATCGAAGGCGATGATGGAGTTGATTGACCGCGTCGTGAAGGTGGCCCAAGGTGCGGCTTTGATGACCGAGACCGAAATGAAATGGAAATTGGTCACTGTATCATCCGAACTGGTTCCGAACGGTCCCCTGTGCGAGGCGATGGATAAGAACCTGCAGATGCTTGGTGCGCCGCCCTATACGGACGAGGACAAGGCATATACCGCCAGAATGCAGGCCACGATGAGCCGCGACGAAATTGATGGGACCTATAAAATGATGGGCTTGAAGCCCCAAACCGGAGAGTCCTTGGCGGATTACGTGCCGCCTCTGGGTCATCAGACACCGGACCTTTCAGGGTCGACCGACGTTGGTGACGTGAGCTGGGTCGTGCCAACGGTGCAGCTTTGGGGGGCGAACTATGCGATCGGCACGCAGTACCACAGCTGGCAAATGACAGCGCAGGGCAAAAGCTCTCCGGCTCTGAAGGGCATGGTCCACGCGGCCACAATCATGGCCATGACAGGGCTGGACGCGATGCAGGACGCGGGTCTGCGCGAACGGGCGTGGGCAGACCTGCGTGACCGCACCGGACCGGACGGCTATGCCAATCCGCTGCCAGCGGACGCCCGACCACCGATTTCCGAAATGGCGGCCGAGTAATCAGTTAACGGGTCTGCGCAACCTGTGACGCACATGGGTTGCGCTGCCCGAAGTGATCGGGTCGGTGCTGAGTTCGTACTCAAACCCCATGTTTTCCCAAAATGCCCGCCCGCGGGGGTTGGCATCCAGAACGGCGATGAACATTTCGGTGCTTCCGCGCTGTTTGGCGTTTTCCAGTAAAGCACCGAAGATGGTCGAGCCAAATTTCTGACGCCGCAAAGACGGGGCCAACATCACCAGCCCAATGTAGGAGGACGTCGGATTTGGATAACCAAAGCTTTGCTCGGCGATGCCTTTGATCTGACCTTCGGGGTCGAACAGTCCCAGTCGCACGCAACTTGATGGGTCCTGACCTGGCGGTGCGTTGGCGAATAGTTCGTCAATTGTCGCCTCTGACGGAGGCTCTCCGGTTTCCAGCAGAATATAATCCTGCGTCTCGGCGTAGAAATTGCGCAGGTTCTCGCGATCCTCTGGGTCACGTAAATCACGCAAAGTCCAGCCGTCGGGTAGGCTCATACCATCTTACCTAGCAGCCGTTCGATAAAGGCTTGGCCTTCGTTCATTTGCTCGATGCTGATAAACTCGTCTGCCTGATGGGCCTGCGCGATATCGCCCGGGCCGCAAACACATGCTGAATATCCTGCATCCTGAAACTGTCCGGCCTCGGTTGCGTAACTGACAACATGGGTACCGTTATCGCCGGTCAGTGCACGGGCCAGCGTTTCGGCCGGGCCGTCGTCTTCGGGGCGCAAGGGGGTGACGCTAAAGGTGCTGTTCACCTCGATCCGCGTGTCTGGGCAAGTCTTTTGCATTTCAGCTTCGACAAGTCGGACCTCGTCCAGATAGGCTTGTTCCCAAACCTTGCCGTCATCCCCTGGAACAACGCGAAAATCCAAACCGAAGCGGCATTCACCAGCGGTGATGTTTTGCGCCGTGCCGCCCTGGATCGTGCCCACATGGGCCGTTGTCCAAGACGGTTCAAACAGGGCGTCCATCCCGCTGGGGGTAGTTTTGCTGTTGGCTTCATTGATGCGGTTTGCCCATTGGATCAGACGCCCGGCTTCCATAATCGCGCTGACGCCAAGATGCGGGGTCGAACTGTGGACCTCGTGCCCGATAATGCGGGTCATATGCGCCTGAGACCCTTTGTGACTGGTCACGACCTTCATCATACTGGGTTCGCCGATCAGGGCCAGCTCCGCCTTGGGAAGAACCTCAAGCATGCGTTCGATCATCGGCGGGGCGCCGGTGCAGCCCACCTCTTCGTCAAAGCTCAGGGCGATCTGCAAGGGGCGCGTGACCCCGCGCCTTTTGGCTTCGACCATGGCCCAGACCGCAAGGGCGTCGAACCCCTTCATGTCACAAGATCCGCGCCCGTATAGTAGCCCGTCCTGTTCGGTGAGAACCCAAGGATCAGTTGACCAGTCTTGCCCGTCCACAGGCACGACGTCTGTGTGGCCCGACAGAACAACGCCGCCTTCAACCTCGGGGCCAACGTGGGCGAACAAAGCGGCTTTCTCGCGGCTTTCGTGATAGTAGCGATGACTGCTGATGCCATGGCTATCCAGATATTCTTCGACCCAGTCGATCAGCGGCAGGTTGGTGTCGCGGCTCACAGTTGGGAAAGAAACGAGCTTTTCCAGTATCTGGATCGGAGTTAGAATGTCGGCCATGCTTAGTATCCGCTGTCGGTCGTTAGAACCAAATGACCCGGTTCAACTTCGTCGTATCGCGAAGGTTCTGGTTCGTGTCCAACTTTATGAATCGGCGAGGGGATCGGTTTAAAGTTCAAATCCCGCTCAGACTTGCGGTTGGTCGGATCGGCAATCGGAACCGCCTTCAACAAGGCTTGCGTATAAGGGTGCTGCGGGTTTTCAAACACTTGGGCGCGCGAGCCAATTTCGACGATCCGCCCTAAATACATCACTCCAACGCGGTGGCTGACACGTTCCACAACCGCCATGTCATGGCTGATGAACAGGAACGACAGACCCAGATCGGCCTGAAGTTCCATCATCAGGTTCAGAACCTGAGCTTGCACGGATACGTCCAGCGCCGAGACGGCTTCGTCCGCGATTATAAGTTTGGGGTTCAAGGCAAGCGCGCGTGCAATTGCCACTCGCTGTCGCTGACCGCCGGAAAGTTCATGCGGATACCGCCGCAGAAAGCTTTTCGGCAAATGAACGCGGTCAAACAGCATTTCTACACGGTCGCGGATTTCGGATTTGCTTCGTTTGCCGTAGTTCAGCAGCGGTTCGGCGACTTGATCCATCAGCTGCATTTGCGGGTTCAGGCTGGCAAACGGGTCTTGAAAGATCATCTGCATATCTTGACGGGCATTGCGCAAGGCTTCCTGCCCCAAGGCCATCACATCCGTTCCATCCAGATTAATCTCCCCCGAGAGCGGCTCGACCAAGCGCAGGATCGAGCGTCCCGCCGTGGACTTGCCGCAACCCGACTCGCCCACCAGTGACAGAGTTTGTCCTTTGTTAACGTCAAAGCTGACGTCTTCAACAGCATGCACTTGCGCCACCGTGCGCCGCAGGAGGCCCCCTTTGACATCAAACCGCGTGGTCAGATTCCGGACCTTTAGCAAAGGCTCGCTCTGTCCTTCGATCGGGGCGGTGTTTTTTTGCTCAACACCCAATAGCCGCATCGGTTCGGGCAGTGCCTTGCCCTTCATCTCACCCAGTTTAGGAACCGCCGCCAGCAATGCCTTGGTGTAGTCATGTTGTGGATTGGCAAAGATTTCCTCGACCGGACCTTCTTCTACTTTGTTGCCGCGGAACATGACGACAACGCGGTCAGCCATCTGGGCCACCACTGCCATATCGTGGGTGATAAACATCACGGCTGTTCCGGTTTCGCGTTTTAGACGGTCAATCAACGCCAGAATTTCCGCCTGAATGGTCACATCCAATGCCGTGGTCGGTTCGTCGGCGATCAAAAGTCGCGGCTCGCAGGCAAGGGCCATGGCGATCACCACGCGCTGTCTCATCCCGCCGGACAGTTCATGTGGGTATTGTTTCAAGCGCCGCTCGGGTTCGGGAATACGCACTTGTTTCAACAGTTCCAAAGCGCGCGCCTCGGCTTGGGACTTGGACATGTTTTTGTGGACCCGCAATCCTTCGGTCAATTGCCGCCCGACGGTAAAAACCGGGTTCAATGCGGTCATAGGTTCCTGAAAGATCATACCGATCTCATTGCCGCGCACGTGGCGCATCAACGATTGGTCGCTTTTTGCCAGATCGGTTTCGCCACCTTCTTTGCGGTCGAAAATAAGTTGGCCGCCGGCAATCTCGCCTCCGCCAAACTCGACCAATCGCATTAGAGAAAGAGATGAAACCGATTTTCCGGATCCAGATTCGCCAACGACGCAGACAGTTTCGCCCGCTGCAATCTCAAATGAAACGTCTTCAACCCCAACAACGGGTCCGTCTTTGGTTTGAAATTCGACTCGCAGATTCCTGATTGAGGCAATCGGATTGTCCAACATTAACGTTCTCCCTGTGCGTCTTGGAACGCTAACGATTGCACCATGAACCTGTCAAATGGGAAAACTTGCGTTAAGGAAACTATTGATTTTTTTCAGAAGTATGCTTTCGATAGCGGTACTGAGGGGAAGCGATGAGCGAATTTTCAGCTTTAAGCTGGGTTTGCTGGTACTTTTTCTTGTATAAATATGACCGTTTGGTCAAATTCAACCAAGAGACAAAATTGTCCGATAGGGAGAAAAATATGAAACTTAAATCCGTACTCATGGGGGCGGTTGCGGCTGCGTCTATGGCTCCAGCGGCTTTCGCCGAGCGGGGCAGCGACGGCAATGTCAGCATCATTTACTGGCAGGCCCCGTCGATTTTGAACCCGTTCTTGTCGGGTGGCACTAAAGACGTCGAATCAGCGTCGCTGATCATCGAACCTCTGGCGCGCTACGACCAGGGTGGAAATCTGGTGCCATGGCTGGCGGCCGAAATTCCGACCGTTGCGAACGGCGGTGTGGCCGAGGATCTGACCTCGATCACATGGAGTATCGCACCGGGTATCAAGTGGTCGGACGGCAGCGCATTCACCGCGAATGACGTAAAGTTCACTGCGGATTACTGTATGCACCCCGAAGGCGGCTGCGCACAGTTGTCGAAATATGGTGGTGTGACCAGCGTTGACGTGATCGACGATCTGACTGTCAAAGTCAGCTTCGACAAGCCAACTCCGTTCCCATACGGGCCGTTTGTTGGCGGCGAAAGCCCAATCATCCAGAAAGCCCAGTTTGAAAACTGTATGGGTGCCAAGGCGCCTGAATGTACAGCCGAAAACTTTGGCCCGATCGGCACTGGTCCGTTTGTTGTGACTGACTTCCGTCCGAACGACGTGATCCAGATGGTTGCCAACGAAAACTATCGCGATCCGGCGAAACCGGCCTTTGCAACGCTGACCTTCAAAGGTGGCGGCGATGCAACTGCAGCCGGTCGTGCGGTTATGGAAACAGGCGAGTTCGACTATGCCTGGAACCTTCAGCTTGCACCCGACGTGATTGCGAACATGCAAAAGGGCGGCAAAGGTACGCCAGTTGCAGGCTTCGGTCCGCTGGTTGAGCGTATCATGGTCAACTTCACCGACCCTGATCCGGCACACGGTGATCTGCGGTCTACTGCTGCACACCCGCACCCGTCGCTAAGCGACATCAACGTGCGTAAAGCGCTGAGCATGGCAATCGACCGCGAGTTGCTGGTGGAAATCGGCTACGGCCAAGCAGGTAAGCTAACCTGTAACGTTGTTCCTGCACCTGATGCGTATAACAGCTCGGCCAACGATGCGTGCCTTGTACAGGATATCGCCGGTGCAAACGCAATGCTGGAAGCAGCCGGCTGGGTTAAGGGTGCTGACGGCATTCGCGCCAAAGACGGCGTCCGTCTAAGCTTCCTCTACCAGACCTCGACCAACGCTGTGCGCCAGGACTTCCAAGCCCTGATCAAACAGTGGTGGAGCGAGATCGGTGTTGAAACCGAGCTGCGCAACATCAATGCATCGGTCTTCTTCGGTGGTGACCCGGGTTCGCCTGACACCTTCCAGAAGTTCTATGCGGACCTCGAGATGTACGCGAACACCTTCAACGGTACCGACCCGCAGTCCTACTTGGGCAACTGGGTTTGTGACGAAGCACCGCGTCCGGAAACCCAGTGGCAGGGCAGCAACATGCCGCGTTACTGTGATCCGGAATACGACGCGCTGCACGCACAGATGCAGTCAACAGCTGGTATCGAAGAGCGTGCCGCAATCGGCAAACAGCTGAACGACATGCTGATGCAAGACGTCGCGATGATCCCGCTGGTTCACCGTGGCCGCCTGTCGGCACATGCCAACAGCCTAGGAGGCGTAGCCCTGAACGTTTGGGACTCCGAGCTGTGGAATGTGGCTGACTGGTACCGCATCGACTAAGCTTTAAACTTTGTGCCCGCCGTCACTGTGATGGCGGGCACTTTTCACCCCTCCAAGACTTTTGAACCGAGACGCCGAATGTTCCAATTCACCATCCGACGCCTGATCTTGGCCATCCCGACGCTTCTGTTCATCAGTCTTATGATCTTCTTGCTGCTGGAGCTTGCCCCCGGCGATCCCATGGCACAGGTCCCATTGACGGTCCCGCCCGAAGTGAAAGAGAAGATGCGCGAGGCACTGGGCCTTGGCCAACCGATGCACATCCGTTTCTGGAAATGGATCGTACAGTTCTTCTGGATCGAGCCTCAGGTTTTCCTCGACTATGTCTTTGGAACAAGTTTTTCCGAAGGCAAGTTACGCGTGATCAGCTGGCAGACACGTAGCCCCGTCATGGACATCGTTGTTCAGCGCCTGCCTCAGACCCTTTGGGTTGTCGGTGTCGCCTATCTGGTGGGTATCATCATCGCCATCCCGATCGGGATATACTCGGCCTACAAACAGTATTCGATCTTTGATCAGGCAGGCACGTTTATCTCAATGGTGGGCTATTCTGTCCCTCCGTTTTTCTCGGGTGTTTTTGTGATTGTGATCTTCTCGGTCAATCTGGGCTGGTTGCCGTCAATCTATGACACGACCCATGTTGTCAGGGATTGGGACAGTTTTGTCGTGCAGCTTCGGCAGATGATTATGCCGGTAATGGTTCTGGCCTTGCAGATTACAGCGCAGATCAGCCGTTTCATGCGGGCGTCCATGCTGGATAACCTGAACCAAGACTATGTGCGCACCGCCCGCGCCAAGGGGTTGGGAGAACGGGTTGTCGTCATGGTCCATGTGCTGCGCAACTCGATGATCCCTGTGGTGACAGTCATCGCGCTGGGCATTCCCAGCATTTTCGGTGGCGCGATTATTACCGAGCAGGTGTTCAAGGTAAACGGTATCGGTCAACTGCTGATCGGGGCCATTCAAGCCAATGACCTGCCGATGGTGCAGACGCTGACCTTTATGTTCGCGGTACTGATCGTACTATTCAACCTGATTGCCGATATCCTCTACGGCATCCTTGATCCGAGGATCCGCTATGACTGAGCTATCGAACCCGACCCCCAGCAAGCCCCCCCGCAACCAGTGGTGGGACGTGTGGGACCAGTTCAAAACCCACCGCGGAGCATTGATCGGCGGTATTGTATTTGTCCTGATCGTCTTGACGGTTTTCGTCGGCCCGTGGTTCTGGACAATTGAGGCGACCCACATTGATATCCGTGCCCGAAATCAGGGGCCAAGTCTGGCGCACCCGTTTGGCACAGATCAATTGGGGCGCGATACCTTGGCACGTATGATGGCAGGCGGGCAAACGTCGATCTCGGTGGGACTAACGGCCATGGCTTTGGCGCTGTTTCTGGGCAGTCTTGTCGGTGTTCTTGCCGGTTTCTTTAGATATCTCGACGGTCCTTTGATGCGACTGACCGATTTGTTCCTTGCGCTACCTTTGTTGCCGCTTCTCCTGGTGATGATGCTTCTGTTCCGCGAACCCTTGAATGCTGCCTTCGGGCCAGAAACCGGTATTTTCATCCTGATCGTGTTTGCTATTGGGATAACCAGCTGGATGCCCACTGCGCGTATTGTTCGCGGCGACGTGTTGGCCCTGAAAGAGCGTGAATTTGTTCTGGCGGCTCGATCCATCGGCACCAAGAACTCAAGCCTGATCACACGCCACATCCTGCCCAACGTATTGTCCCCGATCATGGTTTCGGCCACTCTGGGCATCGCCAATGCGATAATTACGGAAAGTGCGCTTTCGTTCCTTGGTTTAGGTTTCCCGCCAGATTTCCCGACATGGGGCCGTTTGCTGTTTGATGCGACGGATTACCTGCAGCAATATCCCGAACGTGTGTTCTGGCCCGGCATCGCAATTTCGTTGACGGTGCTTAGCGTGAACTACCTAGGCGACGGTCTGCGAGATGCGTTAGACCCCCGTGTGCGCGGGCGTTAGGTCTGAAAACAAGCGACTCAGGGTGATTTTCAAGGGCGCGTTTATCGCGCCCTTTGCGTGCGGCCATCGCTGATAGGAGTAATGGCTACATCTTAAAGTATAATAGCTGATCAGCCAAAAATTATCCTTTAGTTATTTTTGCCTATCCTTAGTGCGCATCCTGAATGCAATTACGTATTGAAATTGCTTATAAAATTGAAAGGTAAGGGCCCAAGACCGATACTATCTGTGTCAAGAAAGAAATCCAACCGACGGAGAAGAACCATGGCACACATCGTACAATCCCCCCGCCAAGTTGAGATGGTTCACAACGCTTTTATGAAAGCGGAACCCTCTCCGATCCAACAATTTGCTGAGATGCTTCACTTCAATGACGCACACTCAAAATCCCTGAAAGGCAAAGTCGCACATGTCATTTCAGGACGCTATTCCTTCCTGCTTGAGCATTCGCTGAAAGCGCTTGGCGTAGAAGTCCACCGGGGCAACCGCTTTGACCTTTTCGAAGCGTCCCCAGCTAAAGCTCACAAAGCCGACTTTGTGATCCTGGCTGATGACATTGCGAAAAATGTCAGCATGGAACAGATCGAGGCCCTTCGCTCTGCAGCCCCTCAGATCGGCATTCTGGCCATTGGCTCCCATGCTCCTGATCTGGTTGAAAACGGTTTGGCTGACGTCGCAATCGCTGGCCTTTCAAAGGAAAAAGCAGTTTGCGCCGCCCTATGTGAACTTAGCGCGTTTCGGCGCATGGCCCATCTTGAGGAAAATGTCGCCGAACCACATGTTCCGGTCTTTCATCAGCAAGTGAAACGCCGCCGCAGCCTGTTTGGCCGCGCCCAACCGGTAGAACTGCGTCAAGCCGCATAATGCTTGCACATGGTTCTTCTTTCACAAGACCCGCCCTCCGATCCGGTAGGCGGGTCGATTTTATCAAGTTCAGTGACGATTTTTCGGTATTGCAAGCATCTATCTAAACCATTGTACGGTGATACCGTTAAGATGTATGTGAGATCAGTACGCCAAGAAATTTAAGCTCTAAGCCTCGCGCGCGGCCATCATGAAAGTATATGCTTGGAAAGCCTGCATTAAAGAAACGCGCGCACCCAAACTCAGCAGGGGACTTTCGAGTTGAATAAAGAAGCATCTAGCTCGGAAAGCCGAGACGGGTTATTACAACAGCAACGCAGGACGTCATCCATTTTTTCGCGTCTTGTCGTGGCACTGAACGCAGTTTGGTTTACCTTTTCAATCCTAAACGGTGCAAACTGGCTGGCAATCGCAGCGGTTGGGGTCTTTTTGGGTTTTGCTTCGTCATATACTTTACACCGCCAGGGCAAGTACCAACTTGGTGATCTGACCAACTATCTATTCTCCTGTTTCGCTGTTTTTATCGCCGCGAATGCCGTGCCACCTATCGGCCACGTCTCGTTCATATTCATTGGATTGGCCGGGTTGCCGTTTCTGATCTTCTCGTTGCGCAGGCAGCGAAATCTGGTGATTGCCCTGATTGCCCTGCCGATTGTCCTTTGGATTGCGGCATGAACGGTCGATTTCCAGTTGTTTGGGGCACACGAGGTGAGCGAGGAGTTCGCGCGAAACTATCTGTCTATCGCATCCTTCCTGACGACAGCGGTCATGGTGATCGCCCTGATCGCCATCTACTCGAACACTGTGTCCCGCACACTCAAGGAATTGCGTCAGGCGGCCGAAGACGCCGAGTCAGCAAGCCGTGCCAAGTCGATTTTCCTGGCCAATATGAGCCACGAAATACGCACGCCGATGAACGGTATCATCGGCATGACGGAACTATTGGAAAACTCAGGCCCCAACGAGGAACAGGCGCGTATGATCCGTACCGTTCAGCGTGCGTCCTATCTGATGTTGAATATCATCAACGATGTGTTGGACACCTCGAAGATCGAAGCGCAAAAGCTGAACTTGGAAAGAATTGACTTCGACCTGTGGGAAATCCTTGAGGCGACGGCAGAGAACATGATGCCTGCGGCTGTGCGCGGGAATGTGGTCATCCACAACCAGATCGATTGGTCTCTGCCGATCTGTATACGGTCGGATCCGACGCGCTTCCAGCAAATCTTTTTGAATATCCTTAGCAATGCGGTCAAGTTTTCGGCAAACTCCGAGGGCTCTGGCATGGGTGAGGTCTATCTTCGGGCAGATCCGCTTGAAGGTCATCGCGTCCGCATTCAGATATCGGACAACGGCATCGGCATGGATCAAGCCGCATTAGAAGGTCTGTATTCCGCGTTTGATCAGGCAGAGTCTTCGACGACACGGCGCTTCGGAGGCACCGGTTTGGGTTTGGCAATCACCAAACGCTTGATTGATCTGCTCGAGGGCGAAATCACGGTTGAAAGTAAACCGGGGCAGGGTACGACCTTTACGGTCATCTTGCCATACGAGTCCCCCGAGACGACCAAGTCCCTGCCAGATCTGTCCGGGTTGCAATTGCTGGCTTATTTTGATGATCAGGACATGGTTCATCGCCTTGCAAAGCAATTTGCAATTATCGGAGCTAAATTAACCGTGTGTGATAGTTATGGCGATGTTCTAATCAAGTCCAACCAAGGGCAGGACGATCTTATTGTTCTCTTGGGATACCACGACTCGCAAAAAGGGCACAAAGCGCAAGTCGCACTGCGTGAGGCGCTGCCAAGGGTAAAAGTCGTATTGCTAGATCCCCGCCGTGATACCGCCAAGGGGCGCTTATCTGAAAACCTGTATGTGACCTACAAAAAGCCGATGCACTGCACAGACTTGCTTGATGCGATCGCCCTTTTGTCGGGGCGGCGACATAGTGCAGAACTGGGGACGTTGGCCGCGGACGAGGACAATGGGAACGGGCTGGATGACAAAACAGTTCTGCTGGTCGAAGACAACCGCATCAATCAAGAAGTGATTGCCAAATTCCTTGAGGTGCTTGGATATACCGTCGTGACAGCCAGTGATGGTCAGGAAGGGTACGACGCCTGGAACAACGGCCGTTTTGCCACAATTCTAACGGATTATCAGATGCCGGTGATGGACGGTTTGGATATGGCCCGAAAAATCCGTGCGGCCGAGGCCGAGAGGCAGGTAAAAAGGCCGGTGAATATAATTGCCATCACTGCCAATGTTTGGGCTAAAGAAGAGTGGCTCGAGGTAGATGTAAGTGATTACCTGACAAAGCCATTGACAATTGACGCACTCAGAACTGCGTTGAATCTGAAGGGCCGCTAGCGCCAGCCAATTCAGCAGAATTACCTATGCAGAAAACTGCTGATCAACCGTTGGAATGACGTTATTGTGCGCCTGAACGCCCAATACATCACGTGCCATTGAAGCAGCCAAACGCAGCTTTGCAACGGTGGCGGGGCCAACCCCTGGAATACGACACAATGCCTCGTCTGACATCGCGTCCAATTCAAACAGGGTATCAATCGGCACATCCCCTGCATCAAACTGAGAGCGCGGCGCAACATGGAGAGAACCATGAATGAACCTCATGGCGTAATGCAGCGCAACCTCGCCCACGAATGAGCTAAGAGTTTGATTGTATATGCGTATATCTTTCAGTTTCATTGAAATGACCATATTCCCTGAAACCGCCGGTGCCTATCTGGCAATTGGTGAAAATAGAGCTCATTAGGGTATAAAAATAATCAATAAGATAATAATATAAATCACAACGTACGCTCAGAGCTCTAGCATCGGTCAGCTTTGATTGGCGATCAAGCGCGGCGGATGGCAGTTTCGATATGAGGAAGAAATCTGGAGGCGAGTACCGGAATCGTTCTTTTTTCGGTAAAGTATTGATAAATAATTAT
>CAYVRN010000061.1:0-18142 GCA_964453855.1 uncultured Rhodobacterales bacterium | reverse complement strand
CCCATCCGCAAACTCGCCGAAGCGGATGCCATGCGCTCCATGTTCATCGACCGCCGCCAAGCTTTATGGGAGGCCCGCGCCCTCAAGGACGCCCCCGCCCTGCCACTCTTTAATGAAACCGCCGATGAAGGAGCGGAAATTCCCGTACCCCTGCCCGAAATGCCGGTCTGCGAACAGGTGGTCAACGATTACTAAACCATGCACCTCTCCCTAAAAGCGCATCCCATGACGTTTTTCCGATCAAGCCTCCACGAACAAAACGCCACCACCTGCGCAAACTTACAGAAGAGTTGAAACGGACAACAAATCACACTTGCAGGCTTGGTCCTGATCCGCCAGCGACCCGGCAGCGCAAAGGGTGTTTGCTTCATAACCATCGAGGATGAAACCGGTGTCGCCAATATTGTCGTCTGGCCGCAAACGATGAAGGCCTACCGCAGCGTCGTCATGCAGGCGCGACTGCTTCTTGTACAAGGGCGCATCCAACGGGATGTCGACATTATTCACGTCATCGCCGACCGCCTGGAAGACCGGTCCGACCGCCTTCTTGCCCTCTCGAAAGATCGCGAGTTGCAAAGTACGCCCGCAGCCGCGTCTCACGGCCACCCACGAAACAACAGGATAATCCCCCATAGCCGCGATTTCCACTAAACTTGGCGTCACGACCCACCAACGAGGGCAAGACCCCAAAAGCGCTCACGACAAAATATCGCGCTCAACACTCGCCGTGTTTCTCAACCCGTGCTACAAAATGAGAAAAGAGCACAAGACATGACAAAATCAGAGAAACCTTACAGCCGCATTCAAAAGCAAAATCGCGAGAAAATCCTCGATGCGGCTCTCGTCGTCTTCTCACAATTCGGCTTTCGCGGCGCGACACTCGATCAAATCGCCACGGCGGCAGGCCTGTCAAAGCCCAATATTATTTACTATTTCAACGGCAAAGAAGATATCCACCGCACACTGTTGGAACATCTACTAGACGCATGGCTCGCTCCGCTCCGCGCACTAGACCCCAAGGGCGACCCCCGCGAGGAAATCCTCAAATATGTCCGGCGCAAATTGCAAATGAGCCGCGAAATGCCGCGTGAAAGTCGCCTCTTCGCCAACGAAGTCCTGCAGGGCGCGCCACGACTGGGAGAAATCCTCGGCAGCGATCTCAAGGAACTCGTTGATGAAAAGGCATCGGTGATCGCGCAGTGGTCATCCGAAGGCAAGATCGCAAACATAGATCCCTACCACTTGATATTCTCGATCTGGGCTCTCACCCAACACTATGCGGATTTCGACACCCAAGTTCGCACAATCTTGGAAAATCAGGATCCTTTTCCGGGAGCAACGGATTTTTTAGAACACGTCTATAAGAGTATTCTGAGAGCTTAGACGGCCATACATAGGAGTTCTGTCCTACGCCTAATTTGTCTCAACCATTCTAGTGACGCCACAAATTTACAGCCGCAACAAGAATTCACCCGCACCATTACAATAGAGGAAATCCTCCATTGAATTACACTTAGGTTATGATCTGATACTAATAGCGATTAATCAAAAGCGAGGTGTATGTTTGATAGTGTAAATCAAGCAGAAATTGCAACACAGAGCATCGAGAAAATTCTGCTCAGCAATAGCGTTTGCGATGCTTGGGAAAGCCTGAGGCGACCCCTCGAAAGCTTTGGCCTGAACAGGATCATTTATTGTCAAACAAGCGCCCAAAGCGGACAAGGCACAACCGGCGAGGCTGAATGCCTGATTTTCACAAATCACGATAAAGATTACTCAGACTTCTTCTTTGAATCATTCCGTTATCAATATTCCTCATTCTTTATATGGAGCGTCAGAAATACAGGTTTTATAAGTTGGGAAGTACTTACCAGCTACAAACTCCCCTCAAGCATGGAAAAAGCAGCGAAAAAAATTTCAAAGAGATTCTCGGAGTTCAATATTAGAGCCGGATATGCGGTAAGCTTTCCAAACACCACTCAAGGTAGAAAATCTGCAGCGTCTATATGCGGTAAACCCGAAGTTACGCAATCTGAGCTGGAGGATATTTGGGAGAAGAATAGATTATTTATCGAAACACTCTTGTTAGCATTTGACAGCAAGGTCGCAACACTACCACATCCTGAGAACAAAATAAGTTTAACGAAGCGCCAGAAGCAAGTGCTCTCATGGGTCGCCCAGGGAAAAACCAATCAAGACATTTCTGATATCATGAACATTTCTGAAAGCTGATCAGGGTCCGTCGATGCTAGTGTCGCTACTTTTTGTGACCGACCGCGCGCCTGTAGCAAGATCAACAGTCACAGACACCACCTCGCCGGCGCGGTGGAAATCTGCGATTTCTGCGAGTTTCCTTCGACCCGGTGATGGTATCATGAAGACCTTGAGCCCGCCGCCACATGGAAGCTGAATATCGACATAGGGGGATCCTGTGGCATACCCGATTGATCTGGGCTTTTGTGCCTTAAGAGCCTGAAGGGCGTGGATGACAATATCAACTTCGCCTCATCCTGAAGACAATGTGACGATGTCCAGCAAAGACATCACGGCACTGAGGGGCCTGTATGATGGTCCGTCAATTCAGATAATCACTGCGAGAACGCCATCTTCCCTGCTGCCCAGAAGACGCTGGATCGGTTCGATTGCCGAACTGAAGTCCACACTGGGTTCGGCCCCGTCAGACGACTTCAACATGCCCAGTTCTGACATATCGCTCTCCAGTCGTGTCTATCCACTCAAAGGTCAAGTCGGCAGTTTCCAGCAGACGAAGGCTGAATGCAACATACGGGTTGGCCGCAATCGCCGGTTCAAGTTCCGCGGCGAAGACCTCTTCATCATTTACCCGACAGGAAAAGCGTTCCACAATTCGGACCGGGACTAAGAGACCGCTCTTATCGCGGCGAAGACCGGTCTCCATAGGGTGGTTGATGATGGTGCGAACCGTGAAGATCTCGCCTGCGGCAACCTCATCGGGCAGGGCAATGCGGATGCTCGGTGTCCAGCCAGGGGGGAACTGGTCATTTGCCACGGCGTCTTCACAGGCACCATATGTGACGTTCACCCGCCTGACCGCACGAAACGTATCGCCATCTGACATTTGAACAATCGCCACAACGTCCTGAAAGGCACCCAGTCGAACGCGTGTACTGATCCGAGCTTCGCCACAGGCAGGTGAGAAGAACAGGGCTGCGACGCGTGGTCGCGGGTTGCGCGGTGCATAAACTCTGACAACACTTGGATGTTCGGTTTCGGTCATTGGGGAAGGCACAAAAATATCCATGGGAACCGAACTGCCGGAATCTGAGAACTCGGGCATCACGATCTCAATCCTGCCGGATTGGAAACTGGCGCCGCCGAAATCATGCGTAATGGCCGCGAGCATATCAGCCTCATCACCCCAAGATCGCTGTGCGCAGAACGCCAGTCCGCCCGCCAGAACGGCGCGACGTGAAATCGGCAAACGGAGATGCCTTTGCGGCAGAGACGCACATGTTTCGGGGTTGATCAAACTGGGCCTAACGATCATCATCTCAAGATGTTATATCAAATTAGCTGAACACCCTTCAAAAAAAATTTCGTGATTTCCAATGCGTTGCATTGGAATAACCAATGTGAATTTCCGCAATCCTTGGCCAAACTGCGGAGGATGACATGGTCGCTTTTCAAGCCAGCCAAATTCGATATCTCGCGTTTGCAATACTCGCTTCAGTGGGTTTGTCCTCGGCAAGCTGCTTAGCGCAGGACGGGCCGCCGACGGTGACCGTCGAAAGCTGCACGACCTGCCACGGGCCATTTGGGCGAAGTCTGGGCGATATGCCGACGATTGCGGGCATGGACGAAGCCGAGATGGCTAAAGCGCTCATTGATTTCAGAGCGGGGCTCAGGACGGGAACGATCATGGGTCGCCTGGCTGGCGCATTCACAGATGCCGATATCTCCGCCATTACGCAGTATTTTTCACAGATAGAGGAGGCGGGCTGATGCCTCGAAAACTGTCAAGGCGTCAGGCATTTGGCCTTGCCGGTGCCGCACTGGGCACACCTATGTTGGCAGCCTCGGCGCGCGCCCAACCAACTGCCCGCGTCGTCGTGGTCGGAGGTGGTTTCGGAGGCGTGGCCGCAGCGCGTACATTGCGGCGGCTGGCCCCCGATATTGCAGTCACGTTAGTCGTCGAAAGCCCAGTCTTTACGACCTGCCCGTTTTCGAACACGGTCATTGGTGGCATGCGAGACTTGCAGTCTATCCAGTTTTCCTATGATGCATTGCAGTCCACAGGAATTGACATCCATGTCGACAAGGCCTTGGGCGTCGAAACGGGCGGCAAACGGATCAGGCTAGCGTCTGGCGAATCGCTCACTTACGACCGCGCGATCCTGTCGCCTGGCATAGATTTCCGATATGATGCCTTACCCGATATTGGCCCGGAGGTGGCTGAGCAATTGCCGCATGCATGGAAAGCGGGCGCGCAGACCTTGCTTTTGCGCGACCAGATTCGCGCAATGCGGCAAGGCGGGACGATCATCATTGCCCCGCCCGATAATCCGTTTCGCTGTCCACCTGGGCCATATGAACGCGCCAGCCTGATCGCGCATTATCTGTCACGGCACAATCCGACCGCAAAGATCCTGATCGTGGACGGTAAAGACAAGTTTTCGAAACAGAGTTTGTTCCAAGCCGCGTGGGACGAGCTCTATCCAGGCATGATCACGTTCATCCCCTTTTCCGAACATGCAGGGCTGAAATCCATCGACGTAGGCCAACGCCGGATAGATACCTTTTTCGGATCGTTCGACGCAGATGTCATCAACCTGATTCCGCCACAGAGCGCGGCAAAGATCGTGCTGGATGCGGGGCTCGCGGGGACTGGGTATTGGTGCGAAATTGATGGCCTCACGTTTGAATCGAAGGTCGCGGAGGGCGTCCACGTTATTGGGGATGCCGCGATTGTGGGCGATATGCCCAAGAGTGGGTTTTCGGCATCGACACAGGGCAAGGCGTGCGCCCATGCTGTACTGGCGCTACTGCGTGACAACCCACCGGAACGCGCATTGTTGATGAACACATGCTACAGCTTAGTCGGCCCGGACTATGGAATTTCCGTCGCCGGCGTCTATCAAAGCGACACCGAAACCAACCGGCTCTCTAGCCTGCCAGGAACGGGCGGAACAAGTGAGGCCGGGAACCTACCTCAATTGCGTCAGGATGAGGCTGCCTTTGCGCGAGGATGGTACGCAAATCTTACGCAGGAACTTTTTGGCGCATGATCAAAGCCTCTCTATGTGGCGTACTGCTCGCGGTGGTCGCAGTTTATTCAGCGCCAGCACATGCCGGACCTATGGGCCGGTTGACAGATATGCCGGGTGATGCTCGGCGCGGTCAGGCGATCTTGTCCGACATGAGCCGCGCAAGCTGCCTGATTTGCCATGAGATCGAGGGGCTGGACGAAAAGGACCAAGGTCAGATCGGCCCCCCTCTTAGGGGCATTGCCAATGTTTTGTCCGAGGCGGAATTGAGGCAACGGGTTGTCGATGCGCGTGTCATGAACCCTGACACAATCATGCCGCCCTATTTCTCCTTGGATAACCTTTTTCGCGTTGCTGAAGACCATCGTGGTAAGACGATTTATAGCGCGCAGGATGTCGAGGATGTCGTGGCGTATCTGAAAACGCTCAAAGGGAAGTGATCATGAAGCTTATAGGCCCCTTGCTGCCGCTGCTTTTGGTCTGGTCACCCCCCGCGATGAGCCAGGCCAACGAGACTCCTAGGTCAGGCTATGAATTCATGGAGGCCGCAACGCAGGCGCTTCAGGATGATGACTTTCTCAATCCCGGGTTCTTTCTAGTTGATGAGGGCGAACGCCTTTGGTCAAAGCCATTTGGTCCTGAGGGAAAAAGTTGTGGCGACTGCCACAAGAGCATTGCCGACTCAATGCGCGGCGTGGCCGCACGATATCCCTCATTTGATGCCGAATTGGATCGCTTGTTCAATCTGGAAACGCGATTGCAATACGAAATCTCAGAGCGGATGGGCGGACCCAGCTTGCCCTATGATGCACCCGAAATCCTTGCTCTTACAGCCGCCGTATCGCTTCAATCCAGAGGAATGCCGGTCATTGCGCCAGCCGACCCGGCATTGGAACCCTTTGTAGAAATCGGCGAACAAATCTATGCTCAAAGGCACGGACAGCTCAACCTTTCCTGTCGGCAATGCCATGTCGACAATTCCGGGAACCGGTTGCGCGGGGACATCATTAGCGAGGGGCACATAAATGCGTTTCCGATCTATCGGTTGTTGTGGAGCGAACCGGGCAGCCGTCACAGGATGTTTGAATGGTGCATGCAATCCGTCCGCGCCGAGCCCTACGCACGGGGATCACAGGAATTCATCGCACTTGAACTTTATTTGGCAAGCCGCGGGGCGGGACTACTAATCGAGGCACCGGGTGTACGGCGATAGGAAAGGACTAGGGGAATGAGAACTTTAAATCGTGTTTTGGGCTATTTGCTTGTTGCTGGCATTGCCACTGCTGGTGCGGCTTTGTGGTGGGCAACCAGCACTGCTGAACTTGAGGCCATAGATCCCAGCACACTCTCATTTTCTGATGACGACATTGAACGTGGGGAACAGCTCGCCAAAATCGGCGACTGCTCGGCCTGCCATACGGCCCCTGGCGGCAACGAACTGGCAGGTGGGTTCGGGCTGCCCACACCATTTGGTACCATCTACTCGACCAATATTACGCCGGACCCTGATACAGGCATCGGGAGTTGGAGCTATGAGGCCTTTGCGCGTGCGATGAAAGAAGGTGTGGATCGTGAAGGCAATCATCTCTACCCTGCTTTTCCCTATGACAGCTTCGCCAAGACAAAGGACGATGATCTTCAGGCCATATATGCCTATCTGATGTCCCAACCGGCTGTCGCTTCACCAAACCAACCAAATGAACTGCGTTTTCCGTTCGGGTTCAGGCCTTTGCTAGCGGGTTGGAAACTCTTGTTCCTTGATACCTCACCGTTTGAAGCGGACGGTTCTTTGGACGAAGAACAAAACCACGGGGCCTATCTGGCAACATCCCTGGGGCATTGCGGTGCCTGCCATTCGCCACGAAATGGCTTCGGTGCTGTCATAGCAACGCGCATGTTTGAGGGCGGCGAAGCAGAAGGCTGGCTGGCGCCACCACTGGGCTCACATTCCATATCTCCGGTGACTTGGGAGATTGATGACTATGCAGACTATCTGTTCGACGGATGGAGCGAATATCACGGTATCGCAGGTGGGCCGATGACCGCAGTGGCTGACCACCTGTATGACGCCGATGAGGACGATGTCTTTGCCATGGCGGCATGGCTGGCTGCGATTACCCCAGCGCAATCCGAGGAGGAACGCGAAGCTGCGATAGCCGCGGCGGTGGTCTTGGACTGGCCAGCGGTCGAAGGTACCTTGTTTGAGGAAAACATCACGGACCCCTTGTTGCTGGCAGGCAGGGATGTCTTTGCTGCGAAATGCAGCAAGTGTCACAAAGAGAGAATATCCAGCAAGCAACCGATCTCACTTGGCCTTAGCTTCGCCGTCCGGGCGGAAACGTCGCAAAATCTTCTGAATGTCGTTCGGTTCGGGATTGCCCCCCCTTACGGCGTGTCTGACCGGAAAATGGAGGCCGTTGCGTTGTCCGATGGCGAACTGGCGGCACTGGCGGCCTATGTCCGCTGGCATTTCACGGATGAACAAGCGTGGACGGATTTGGAAAGTACCGTTGCAGCGCACGTTGAATCAGCAATTCACTGAGGTACGCGAGGACTTATTCGCAAGGGTAATGGCGAATGAACATCTCCTTTGCGGTTTCAAATGCCGGAAGTCCGTCGATATACCCGGTTGAAACCACAACATCTGGCCCGATCAGTGTTTGCAGCAGATCTTGCCGGGATGTTCCAACTGGTATGCATGCCTTGCCCTGAAGGACGATGACCTCTGCATACGCTTGTGCAAGGCCCTCGCAGAGAGCCTGTATTTGCAGTTCGCGTCTCAGACAAAGTGCTACGACGTCACCCGTCCTCAAGAACAACTCTGGCTTGACTGGACGCGCACCGTTTGCTTGTCTGGATTGATTTTCCTGAGCAGTCGCAGAAGCGAGCATCAGAAACGTAGCGCAAGCCGCCGAAAGAAATTTGGACTGGGCCATCCTTTGCATCGCCTCCGGAGGGATCATGTCGCCGATACAATATTATAAGCTTCGAAACTCAAATCTTACAGTGTGCAGATTGCTGGGCACCAGCGCTTCACAAAAAATTGGCTTGCGTTTCCGAAAAGCCCGCAGAGACTAGTATTGACCACACGCAACGGTTCGGTCGAGGAATTTATCTTCTGTAGGAGGGATCTGGAATGAGATACGCAAGTCTGAACCCTGCGCTATTTTCCGTGGTGCTATTTTGCTTAAGTGGGGCTGCTTCGGCGGAGAGCATCGTCGCGAACTGCACCGGCATGGTCAACTTTGATATTTATACAATTGACACCCAAATGGCCTCTCAAGAGGTTGAAAACATTGGAATGTCTGACACCGCAATCGATGACGAAGCGATCGTCCTGACCGGAGATTTCGGTGAATACCGCTTCGATCTTAATGTCGGTACGCTCTACCATAACGGGAGCGATACCGGCGTCTATTGCACTTATTCAACCAAAGACTAGCACAAATACCCGTCACTGACGCTGATGTGAAACGCCAGAGCGATGGTGCAGAAGCTGAACAGGTATGTGCGGAACAGCACGGCTGTTGAGCATTGAAAAAGACAATATAACAGATAGGCAAGATCCGGCAAAATCAAGTGTGCACAATTCGGTGTTACCTCCATACTGATTCCAGTGGCGGATTGACGCGAACAGAGCGTCACGGATGTTGCCGAATTTAGTTTGCGCCCCCCTTAACCGGGTAGCGCAACGTTTCCGAGGTTCAAGCCATGTCCGACGTCCGGCCCCGTGTTCAACTTGAGGAGGAACTAGATGGCGATCACATTGAACATCAACGGTGAAGACCACGAGATTGATGCTGATCCGCAGATGCCCTTGCTTTGGGCTATCCGCGAGAAGGCAGGTCTGAATGGCACCAAGTTTGGATGCGGCATCGCTCAGTGCGGCGCCTGTACCGTCATTGTTGACGGCAATGCTGTAAGATCTTGCAACACACCCGTTGCCGCAGCTTCAGGCAAGGCAATCCGGACGATCGAAAGTGTTTCGGAAAACAACGACCACCCAGTCCAGCTGGCGTGGCAAGAGCTGACGGTGCCGCAATGCGGGTATTGTCAATCGGGTCAGATCATGTCGGCGGTGGCGCTTCTGGAGAAGAGCCCAGATCCGTCGGACAACGAGATCGACAAGGCAATGGCCGGCAACATTTGCCGATGTGGAACCTATCCACGAATCCGCGCTGCCATCCACCGTGCAGCCGAACTCAGCAAAGGGTAAGGGAGGAAGTCATGAACGACATGAAATTCACGAGACGGAGCTTCCTGCAAGTATCGACCTCGGCCGCTGGCGGGTTGATGATCGGGGTACATTTCCCAGGAATGGTCGCCGCCGAGGGTCATGGCGCCGCAGCAGAAATTAACGCCTGGCTCACCATTGACCCGAACAATATCGTTAGCATTGTGACGCCGCAAACCGAAATGGGTCAGGGCGCGTTCACGGCTGTCCCGATGATGGTGGCTGAAGAGCTAGATATTCCGTGGGAAAACGTTCGACATGTCTTTGCGGACGCGAACCGCCACGTCAATAACGACAACCTCTATACCACAACATCGACCGGAGGCTCCACGACTGTCTCGCGCAGGCATCCCTACATTATGCAGGCAGGTGCTTCTGCACGTGAGCGCTTGCGCGCTGCGGCAGCCGAAGCATGGCATGTGCCGGTCGAAGCTGTCACAGCCAAACAAGGCTGGTTGACTGCGCAGCATGAAGAGCAAGGCACGATCCAGGCGACCTATGGCGAAATGGCAGCAGCAGCTGCACAAATCACTCTCGAAGAAGAACCAGCAATCAAAGAGTATGGTGACTGGTGGCTTTTGGGAAATGATGTGCCACGGCTTGATGTTCCACTCAAGACAAACGGTACGGCAACCTATCCAATCGACGTCGAAGTGCCCGGCATGGTCTATGCCGCAGCGATGGCTTGCCCGGTTCCCGAAGGAAAGCTCGTCAGCTACGACTTTGATGCCGTCAAGGACATGCCCGGCGTGATTGCGGCCGTCGAACTGGAACAGACGAAAGACGTTCCGGCATTCACTGATTTGCGCAGCGGTGTCGCGATCGTGGCCGAGAGTTGGTACCAGGCCAAGAACGCGCTGGCGGTCATGCCCATTGAATGGGACTACGGCCGCGGGGCCTCGATTTCGACCGAGAGTCAGGACGCAGAGGCACGCCAGCTTCTGGCGCAGCCAGGGACGCTAGTACTAGATGAAGATGGCAATATCGGCAAGAACCGTGACAAAGGCGTGAACCACGATGCCGTCTACGGACTCATTGAGGCGTCGGATCGGCAGGTCATCGGTGAAATCTACCACCGTCCCTTCGAAACCCATGCAACGATGATGCCGCCCTGCGCGGTCGCCGACGTCAAAGACGATCGGGTCGATGTCTGGACCTTTACGCAGGACATCGCACGGTCACTGAACGAGGTTGCGGATCAGTTGGGCCGTGACACCACAAATGTCTTCCTGCACCAGACTTATCTGGGCGGTGGCTTTGGGGGCGGCTATAACATGGACGTTCACCGACAAGCTGCAGCGATCTCGGCCGCTGTCGGAAGACCGGTGAAGGTCATTCGCTCACGCGAAGAGGACATCGCGCAAGACAGCCAGCGTCCCCCGATCTGGGGCACATACAAAGCCTCACTTGGCGACGACGGACTGCCCGAAGCTCTTGCTGTGCATGTAGTCGGTGAGGAAAAGTTCCCTGTATTCACGCAACGAAGCAACGCGGATATGCCGTATCTTATCCCGAACCGCAGGCACGAATACAGCGTAGTGCAAAGCCATATTCCTATTGGCTATCATCGCGCGCCAGGGGCCAACTCCAACAGTTTCTTCACCGAGCAAATGGTAGACGAATTGGCGCAGGCAGGCGGCTGGGATCCGCTGGAATGGCGACTGAAGCTGACCGAGGGCCATGAGCCATGGCAGCGCGTACTGAAGGCTATGAAAGAAAAATCAGGCTGGACGACAGATATGCCGCGCGGTGAGGGTATGGGGTGCGCGATCGTGGATTCCCACGGTACAATTGCGGGCTGCGTGGCCACGGTTGCGGTAAGCCGTCGTGGTCAGATCTTCATTGACAAGCTCGATTTCTACATCAACAGCGGCTATGTCATCAATCCACTTGCAGCGCGTGAGCAGGCTGAAAGCTCGGCGATCTGGGAGCTTAGCCACGCCATGTTCGGCGGGTTGGTCATCCGTGACGGACGCATCGTCAACACCAACTTCGACAGCTACCCAATGATGAAGATAGCCGATACGCCACCGGAAATCGACGTCCATTTGGAAATGTCCGAAGACCAATGGTGGGGTGGCCTTGGCGAACCCACAGGACCGCCAACACCACCTGCGGTTGCTAATGCGATCTTCTATGCCACTGGGACGCGCATTCGGTCGACGCCTATGGCCCAGGCCGAACTCTAACAAAGGCCGGGGACGCTCAATTGGCGGCCCCCAGCCTAACCCGTCCTCCTCCGGGATTCCCGGTAGACTACAAGGGGCCCATCTGGGCCCCTTGCTGCGACGGGACTTGAGAACAGGATGGAGTGATTTGACGAGAACCTTGCCGAGGCGTACTTCATTGCAGGTGCCCCAGTCAGTTATTGCTATCACGACCCTGCTTGTTCTGCTGCCCGGTCCAGCAGGTTCTTGGGACAGTGACGATCTAAACCTCTTTCGCGCGACATTAGAATGCGAAGCTTGCGACCTTTCGGATGCCAATCTGGTCCGGACCGACCTGCGATCATCAAAATTGACTGGCACCACACTTGCGGGCGCGAACCTTTACTACGCGCTTCTCATCGGTGCAGACCTTAGCGCGGTGGACCTTGGGGCCGTCGACCTGCGCGGGGCTAACCTTTTCTATGCGATCCTTTCGGGTGCCAAATTTCACGGAACACAAGCGACTGGGGCCAATTTCGCAGGTGCAAACCTGCGCGAGGCTGTTTTTGAGGATGCCGATTTGCGAGGCGCTAACTTTTTTGCCGCCAATCTGTCCGGTGCGATCTTTCAAGCGACGGATCTGGACAGCGCGTCATTGGTCCGCGCTGATCTCTTGAATGCATCCATTCAGAGGCGCACACTTAAGGCCGCCATTCTATGTGACACGAGGATGCCCGATGGCACGCGTTCGAACAGGGATTGCTGATTTTCATCGCGATGCTCTCGGGATTGGTCGCCTGCTGCGGGCGTATCTCTGCGCGATCGTTATTACTCTCCTGCTGCTCGGGTGCAAAGCTCTGGCGCAAAGCGCGGAGCCAGATGCTGTACCATTGCTTGACCGCATCTCAACGGAGGTCCTGTTCGAGGTCTTTCCGGGCGCAACACGACTGAAACTACTTGATGATGGCGGCCCAACCGCAGCAGAAACCTATCGCGGCCAGAACCTGGTCGGCTACGTTTTTTCGACACTGGATGTCCTGCGCGCACCGGGCTATTCTAGCACGCCTTTTGACGTGGTCGCCGGCGTAGACTTGGAGGGACGGATAACCGGCGCGGTTGTCTTGTTTCACCGCGAACCGTACTTGATCAATGATGCCAGGCGAACAGCACAATTGGTCACCTTCCTGCGGGCCATGCGAGGCACTGAGGCGCGCATGGGTGTGGAATCCGAACTTCCACCAGGTTTTGTCGCCGGCGCAACAATTTCGGCTCGGGCGATGCGCAATGCGGTTCAAGAAGGTGCGCGAATGGTGCTGCGGTACCGTACCGAGGATTTCACGGTCGCCGAACCCACTATCGACATGATCAATTTCAAACCTATGGATGCAGATCAACTTGTCGAGAATGGAGGGTATGTAAATGCCAAGGTGACAAATGCCGACCTTTTGACGGCGATGTCACGCGCGGGACTAGGCGACCTCTTGCCGGAGGTACCCATGACCGGCGGGCAGGATCATATCTATATCGACTTCGTTGCCGGATACGCCAACCCGCCAAAGATTGGACGCAATGGAACCGGATTGGAGCCATATGACACCCTGGTGAACATACTACCCGAAGGCACACATGGTATTTTTGTTGCTACACTTGGGGGGGTCTATGATCACCGCGGGACACGATACAACAACCTGTCGTCGGGATTCTTGCTCGACCGCGTATCGGTAACGCAGGGTCGCGAGGAATATCGGTTCGACAAGCCCGACATGATCGTGACCTGGGGCAAAGTGGCCGACATACTTGTCCTGCCGCCGGACAACGACTTTGATGCCATGGCGCCGTTTCAGGTCAACCTGTTTGCGTCGGCGTTGCGCCCCGATAGGACGCGAGAGCCGTTTCTTCTGGCCAGTCTGGACTACCAGTTGCCTGAGGCATTCATCCTTATGCCCGAACCGCCGCCACCTCCGGTCTGGATTGAAGCCTGGCAAGCAGACCGGTTCGAGATTGCCGTCCTGTCCGTGGCTCTTGCTCTCCTAACGGCAATACTGGCATTTCAGACTGCTCTAACCAAGCGGAGGCGGGTCTTCCGACATCTAAGGAACGGGTTCCTTGTCTTTACACTTGTCTGGGTGGGTTGGATTGCAGGCGCACAGTTATCGATCGTCCACCTTGTAAACTACCTAAAGGCACCATTCGTCGACCTCAGCCTGGCCTTCTACCTCGCTGAACCGCTGATTGTAATTATTTCTGTTTACACAGCTCTGTCCCTGATCGTGTTGGGCCGAGGCGTTTTTTGTGGCTGGCTCTGCCCATTCGGCGCATTGCAGGAGTTGTTAGCTATTGCCGCCCGAACCATGAAACTGCCGCAATGGAACCCGCCCGAACGCTTGCAGCGCCGGCTCTGGTCGGTGAAGTACGTTTCCCTTGGAACCATTCTGGTTCTTATCGTCACTGCACCAGATTTGGCGATCATCGCTGAAGAAGTCGAACCTTTCAAAACCGCAATCACCGCGATGTTTGCAAGAGCTTTGCCCTACGTTATATACGCAGTCGGCCTTTTGATCATTGGCTTGTTCACCGAACGCGCATTTTGCCGCTTCCTGTGTCCTTTGGGTGCTGCTCTAGCCATTCTGGACAGGTTGCATATTCTGGAGTTGCTCAAAAGGCGCCCAGAATGCGGAAACCCTTGCCATCTTTGCGAACGCTCCTGTCCTGTGCGCGCGATAGAAAGCACTGGAAAAATCGTTATGGCGGAGTGCTTTCAGTGCCTTGATTGCATGGTTGAGTACCATGATGACCAGCGCTGTCCGCCGTTGGCGAAGCTGCGCAAGGAACGTGAACGCGCGGCAGGCACGCGACCTCGACCAGCCATTCCCGACCCAGCGATCGGGGTTTCGGCATGAAAAATCTCACCCGCCGAACTGCACTTCGGGTGCTGGCCGCCTGCGCATCGGTTCCGATTACCGCAATGGCAATGCGCTCGGTGCGGCAACACATAGAACCGGTATCCTGGCAGGGGCAAGCTCTGGGCGGCCTGGCCGGCCTGACCTTGTGGAGCACTGATCCAAATCGCGCAAAACGCACTTTAATCCAGGTTCAGGCAGAAGTTGCTAGGCTTGAACGCGTGTTCAGTCTCCATAGGACCGACAGCGAGATCGCACAATTGAATCAAGTAGGGCAGATTCATCACCCCTCACCGGATCTGCGATTTGTGCTGGAAGAAGCGCTTCGGGTTGCTGAGGTGAGCAAGGGGTCATTTGATCCGACCGTGCAGGCGCTTTGGAGACTTTATGTGAGCGGTGTTAGACCAACAACTCAGCAGCTTGAAGATGCGCTGAAAGCAGTGGACTACGCCGCCATCTCACTAAACAGACGGCAGATCCGCTTAGACCGCAAGAATATGGCAATTACGCTGAACGGCATTGCGCAAGGCCACATAACCGACAGGGTGACCGAACTGCTTGGTAATGCGGGTTTTGAGAACGCCGTCATTCAGTTGGGAGAAACACGCGCATTGGGTGCGTTACCGGATGGAGATCCGTTTCCGATTTCTATAGTTGACCCCGACAGTCCGGACAGGCTGGTAGGATCGCTTGCGTTGGCCAATGCGGCACTCTCGGTTTCTGGCGGGTACGGGCACCAATTTGACGCAAGTGGTATGCATCACATTTTCGACCCCACAACGGGACGTAGCGCGGAGTCGCTCAAGCAGGTGATTGTAACGGCAAGGACGGCAATCTCCGCGGATGTCCTGTCTACGGCGATATACGTTTGTGGCGAAGAGCATGCCCAAAGCGTCCTGCTGGCAGATGCCGGTGCCCACGCGGTTCTGACCCGCAAAGATGGCTCTACAGTTGCTTATTGAACGGTTGCGCCGGCCAGCGCGGCAAACCCGAGCGCAAACAGCATAGGGTCGCGGATTTTTTCCGCCAGATTTAGGGCTGTGGGCGTATCGCCTGCTGCTGCTAGCTCGGAAACGATCACGAGCATAAATTCTTCGATATCGCGTGGATCGGCATAAGAATTGGCCATTTCTAGCGCCATCGCGTTCCTGCCTTCTCGCGCAAGCATTTCAACAATGCTCAATGCCTCGTCGAACCGTTTGTTCCGATCCGCGATCCTGAGCAAGGTTTCAATTCCGCCGTCAATGTTACCCACACGCGCCAATTCAGACGCGATAGCTACCCAAGCAAGGTCCGAACTTTCAACATCGGCTATCTCTTCGGCGATTTTGACCGCACTTTCGAATTTACCGGATCGGGCGGCATATGCGGCCGTATCTGCGAGCGCCCTGCCGTCACCATAAGTGGCCTGTATTTCCCGCGCCAAGGTAAGCCCTTCGTCGAGATCCCCTTGCCGAGCCATGTTTGCCGCAATTGCACTCAGTGCATTACGGTCACCGAAAGCGATGTCGATTCTGCGCGCGGTTTGCAGTGCCAGTTCTATTTCGCCCAAGCTGGCCTGGGCCCCAGCAATTCTGGACAGCGCACGCGAACGCCCAACAAGATCGGGAATGGCATAGGCAGTCTGAAGCGCGGCATCGAAATCGCGGTTCTCGCACTGAATCTCGGCGATTCCTGCCAGCGCCTCGTAGAACCAGTAATGGTCGAATTCGGCATTTCGTGCGACGACGCCGCTGGCAACCTTATAGTCGCTTTGCGTATCGGTGAACCAATACCCCATGCCGATGCGGCTTGCGGCCCAAATGGCCTCGGATATGTTTCCTGACTTGGCGATGGCGACCGCAATCGTCGCCTGCGCTTGTGACCGGCGATAGGGAT
The DNA here is from genome assembly GCA_964453855.1 of uncultured Rhodobacterales bacterium. GTDB lineage: Bacteria > Pseudomonadota > Alphaproteobacteria > Rhodobacterales > Rhodobacteraceae > JASMHC01. The sequence goes on along the minus strand of CAYVRN010000061.1, from coordinate 1,740 downwards.
TGGAAATTGCCAGAACTGTGTCGAATGCATCATCCACGTTGCCGTCTAGTGCCAAGTGCGTGGCTAGAGTTTCCAGCGCATCTATCTGTGCGGACACGATCCGCCCGTCTGCCGCCGAAATCGCCAGCTGGAATGCGGCGTCGAAATTGCTCTTGCGCGCCGATGCAGACGCGATTTCGCCCAAGGCATCTGCCCGTGTGCTTGCGTTGTCAATTCTGACGGATTCAGCAATCGCTTCGTCTATGCGCCCTAGCCTCGCGAGAGCAGTGGTCAGTGCCAGATGGACTTCGTCGCGCTCAAGTTGCCGGGTCAATTCTGGAAGCGCGGCCCGCGCCTTTGCCAGCAAACAATCTGCTGGCAGTTCCACGCAATCGTCGGCCGCGTCCTCCGCCCGCAAACGGCTGTTATCGAATAATATGGCGCTTCCGAAGACGCAAAGCCAGAAAAGGCAGCCCAATATCCCACGCATATCGCGAGCGTATCGCAGTCCCGCCGCCCCGCCAACCCGTGAGAGCTGAGATAGTTGTTTTTTTCGTTAATCCAGATTATGGTGGTATGGCGTCTATTCAGTTGAGAGGAGCAGGAATGAAACTTTCAATTACGGTGTCAGTCGCTATGGCTTGGCTGTTCGCCACCCCTTGCAGTGCCTGGGACGAGGCTCATCTTGCCAAGCTCAAAGAGACGGGACAATGCGCTGGCTGTGACTTGTCTGGTGCAGATCTGAGATGGGCGAATGTCTATGCGGCTGAACTGGGCGGGGCGCCAAACCTCGTAGACGCAGTCTTGGACGGCGCGAACCTCTCGAATGCCAACCTATTCGGGGGCAACCTTGAAGGCGCCAGTCTGAAAAACGCCAATCTAGCTGGCGCAAACATGTCCTGGGGTAGTCTGATCGGAGCGGATCTGTCGAATGCAGACATTACGGATACAAAAATGACCGGTGCTATTTTCTGCAATACAGTGATGCCTGACGGCGAAAAACTAAGCACGGGGTGCTGATCGCGGCACGACAGTGCATTTGTATACAAGGGAGTGTGAACACGAGATGTTCGCACCCCCCGAGATGCATCTGACGCCCCTGAATTCACTCCCTCATATGGTCCCAAGCGGCGCCGCACAGTGTCAGGACGATCCTGAAATTCAAAGTTTCACGACTGCGGACAACGTGTTGTCGTCCATAATCTGATGATGTCGTTCTTGCAATCCAGAGTTGACTATTGTCACCATCGGGGCAATGTCGCGCGCGGCCGCGACGTCCGCGGCCCATTCTTCGCAGTCAGAGTTTCTCGAAATGCTGAGGTTTCTTTGCAATGGAGATTCGGGTTCTGCTTCAGTTTAGGCGACCGCAGTGTGCCGGTAGACTAGTTTGAACTGATCCAAGATAGCAAAAGGCCGATCGCCCTTATGATTTCGCCAATCGACGAGAGCCGTGGCCCGTTCGATCTTGACTTGGTTTCGGTTGGTTAGGTTGCGGTCGTGATTGAAATGTTTGAAAATGGGTGTACGGACGGATGCAAATTTCTGCAAAATTCACAGTAGCCAAAACAGTGACATTGCGCACTCGTGTCATCCGAATGGCTGGTGCGATTTATCGATACGGTTGTTAAGATTCTGGCCTATCGATTGCTGTGGCTGTGCTCGCGCTTCTGTAGGTGCTGCCGAGGAGGAGCGGTGAGCCTCCCCCACTGAACTGGTCCACCACTATGTTTAGGAAACGGAGGACCAGGAATGGCAAACAAG
>CAYVRN010000060.1:0-18233 GCA_964453855.1 uncultured Rhodobacterales bacterium | reverse complement strand
CTAGGCCCGAACGCTTAATCCGGCAGGTGACCCTACAAAGGCAGTTTGGTGGTAGATTTGATCTCTTCCATCGATAAAAGTGCCGTGACGTTGTGGACCTTCACCTCGGAAATGAGTGCCTGATAAAAGGCATCATATGCCCGCGCGTTTTGAACCTGCACCTTAAGAATATAGTCAATATCCCCCGCCAACCGGTGTGCTTCCAGCACCTCGGGACGGTCGCGCAAGGCTTTGAGGAACTTTGCCTGCCAGTCGGCTTCGTGTTCGCTGGTTCTGATCAACACGTAAAAACACGCATCGAAACCCAGCGCTTCGGGATCAAGGATGACCGTCTGCTGACGGATCACGCCAGCATCCCGCATTTTTCGAATCCGATTCCAGACCGGCGTCTTCGATGATCCGATTTTCTTTGCGATATCGTCCAGAGACTGTGCGGCATCGTTTTGAAGCTCAACAAGGATTTTCCTGTCTACATCGTCAATTCGGACCGTCATTCCATTTCCTCCGCCTTTTCCACAAAAGCCTTCTAAATGAAAGAGCCATTAGAACAAATGTTCTTATTTGTTCGCACATATAGCCCTTGAGCGGGAATATTTCCTATATTGCGGGAGAAGTCAACGCAATCAGGAGCGCATACAATGTCCCGCCCGTTCACGCCAAAAGTCGTCACAGCCAACGCCCTTCTTGAAGGGAACGTGGTTTATCTGACCGCCGAAGACAGCTGGACCGGGCAGATGTGTATGGCCGAGCTTTTGACCGACGAAGCACATGCCCAGCTGCGCCTACTGGATGCCGAGCAGCGCAGCAACGAAGTGGTCGGTGTCTATCTGGCCGAAGTGAAAGATGGACCAAACGGCCCCGAGCCAACCCATTTCCGCGAGGATTTCCGCCGGCGCGGACCATCAAACTATGCTCACGGAAAACAAGAGGTTCAGGTTCATGTATAAATACAGCGATTTCGACGCCTCATTCGTGGCAGAGCGCAACGCACAGTTCCGCCAACAGGTGGCACGCCGCATCTCGGGCGCATTGACCGAAGACGAATTCAAACCGTTGCGCCTTATGAACGGCCTATATCTGCAATTGCACGCCTATATGCTGCGGGTTGCCGTGCCTTATGGCACTTTAAACAGCCGCCAGATGAACAAACTGGCCGACATCGCAGATCAATATGACAAAGGGTATGGTCACTTCACCACCCGTCAGAATATCCAATTTAATTGGCCGAAACTGTCGGACGTACCGGATATTCTGGACGATTTGGCGACCGTACAAATGCACGCGATTCAGACTAGCGGTAATTGCATTCGCAATGTAACCGCAGATCATTTCGCCGGTGCTGCCGCTGATGAAGTTGCCGATCCGCGCCCCGTGGCCGAATTGATCCGCCAGTGGTCAACCGACCATCCAGAATTCCAGTTCATGCCGCGCAAATTCAAGATAGCCATCACCGGAAGCGCCAATGATCGCGCGGTGATCAAAGCACATGACATCGGTTTACGCATCATCGAACAGAACGGCGAAGAGGGCTTTGAAGTTCTTGTCGGTGGCGGTCTTGGGCGCACCCCAATGATCGGTAAAGTGCTGCGAAGCTTCCTGCCGAAAGCGGACCTTTTGCCTTATCTTGAGGCCACGGTCAGCGCTTGGAACCAAATTGGCCGTCGTGACAACAAATACAAGGCGCGGATCAAAATCACCGTGCATGAATTGGGCATCGAGGCTATCCGCGACCGCATCGAAAAGCGCTTTGCAGAAGTGCGCCCAACCTTTTCCGGCGTGGATCAGGACATGCTGATCGACATCGAACAGGCTTTTGCCGCCCCCGCCTTTGCGTCCCGTCCCGTTGAAGCCTATGAAACAGCATACCGCAGAGATCCAGTGTTCCGCTCATGGGCAGACACCAATCTGAGCCCCCATCAGGCCGAGGGGCATTCAATTGTCACCATCAGCCTGAAGGCCCATGGCCAAACACCGGGCGATGCCACCTCGGAGCAGATGCGAGTGATGGCGTCGCTGGCTGAACGCTTTGGCTATGACGAACTGCGCGTAAGCCACGAGCAAAACGTGATCCTGCCGCATGTGCATATGGCCGACTTGCCCCAAATCCATTCCGAGCTGAAACAAGCGGGGCTGGCAACCGCCAATATCGGCCTAATCAGCGATATTATCGCTTGCCCAGGTATGGATTATTGCGCCTTGGCAACGGCCCGCTCGATCCCGGTGGCGCAACAGATCGCGACCCGCTTTGATGAACTGAATCTGGAACACGAGATTGGCGAGCTGAAGATTAAAATCAGCGGCTGCATCAACGCCTGCGGACACCACCATGTTGGCCACATCGGCATTCTGGGCCTCGACCGGGCCGGCGTGGAAAACTACCAGATCACGCTTGGCGGTGACGCCTCTGAAACCGCTGCGATTGGCGAACGGGCCGGACCGGGTTTTGCCTATGACGAAATCGTGCCCGCGGTTGAGCGCCTGATTTACACCTATTTAGAGCTTCGCAAGGACCACGATGAAACGTTCCTTCAGGTCTACCGCCGCCTCGGCAATGTGCCGTTCAAAGCCGCCCTTTACCCCGAGGTAAAAGCACATGCCGCATGATCTTCATCTTACCAAAAATACTCCCGCCGGAGGCGGACACTCCGCTTTCACAAGCACACCCCTCAAGGATCGTGTCAGTGTCCTGAACACCCGTTACGCCGACCTAAGCGGCGGGCATGCACTTCGGGCCACTCTAGAGACCCCCGAACTTGGGCGCATTGCTGTGGTTTCGAGCTTCGGTGCGGATTCGGTTGTTCTGTTGCACATGATTTCGCAGATCGACAAAGGCACACCGGTTTTGTTCATCGACACCCAGATGCTGTTTCCCGAAACCATCCGGTACCAGGCTGATTTGACCGAAAAGCTGGGGCTATGGAACGTGCGCATCATTCGTACCGACGAACACGAAATCGCTGCCCGCGACCCTGACGGCACGCTGCATAACCGCGATATTGATTCCTGCTGTGACCTTCGCAAAACGCGCCCGTTGAACCGCGCGTTGGAAGGGTTTGATGGTTGGGTCACGGGACGCAAACGTCATCAGGCCCAGACCCGCGCCGCATTGGATATGTTTGAAGCCGACACAGCGACGGGCCGTATCAAGATCAACCCTCTTGCCCGCTGGAGCGCGCAGGATGTGCAGGACTACATGATCCGAAACAATCTGCCCAAGCACCCGCTGGTGAAACGGGGATATCCCTCGATCGGGTGCGCCCCCTGCACCAGCGCCGTCGCCAAGGGCGAAGACCCACGGTCAGGACGCTGGCGAGGGCACAGCAAAACCGAATGCGGCATCCATTTTACCAATGGAAAAGTAAGACGCGAAGGGAACGTGGCATGAGTGTGATCGTCACTGACACAGGATTTGGCAAAGACGACTGGGCCAGCTGTTTTGCCACTTTGAACGGGACGGCGAACAATGTGATCGCATTGGATCTCTCCTCTGACACCGACCCAACCGCACTTGTTGGTCGCCTAGATAGCGTGCGGATCATTCGCGTTGATTTCCCCTCCTACTCAGACGGTCGTGGTTTTACGATCGCACGGCAGTTGCGCCTGATGGGTTATCGGGGGCGCCTGCGTGCTAAAGGGCATGTGATCTCGGATCAATACGCTATGGCGCGACGTTGTGGGTTTGACGAGATTGAGATCAGCGAGGCTTTGGCCGCCCGCCAGCCCGAGGCAGACTGGCTGTTCCGGGCTAACTGGCAAAAGAACGACTATCAATCCAGATTGCGTGGCTGATACATCTCAAATTTGAGATATATAAAAGACACAAAACAAATAAACCTTCAAATCCCGTAACCAGATGTTAGATGGAGGGGCAACGCCCCTATTATTATATGACCGAGCTAAAACCAGTGACCCAATCCCAAGCGACCCCCGTACCCAAAGTCCCGACCCTGCCCGATGCGCAAACGGTGACCGAAGTTAAACATTATACCGACCGGCTGTTTTCTTTCAAATGCACCCGACCGGCCAGCTTGCGGTTTCGTTCGGGCGAGTTTGTGATGATCGGGTTGATGGGCGACCCCGATCCGAAAACCGGCAAACAAAAACCGCTTCTGCGTGCTTACTCGATTGCATCACCTTCGTGGGACGAAGAGCTCGAGTTCTACTCGATCAAGGTCCAAGACGGGCCGTTGACCTCGAAGTTGCAGCATATCCAACCGGGCGACGAAGTGATCCTACGCCCCAAACCCGTTGGAACTTTGGTCCATGACGCCCTTTTGCCCGGCAAACGTATCTGGTTCTTTGCCACCGGCACCGGCTTTGCGCCGTTTTCGTCGCTTCTACGCGAACCGCAGACCTATCAGGACTACGATGAGGTCGTCATCACCCACACATGCCGCACGGTTGGCGAACTGACATACGGGGCGGAAATTATCGAAGGCTTGAAAACCGACGAGCTTTTGAATGAAGTCATCGGCGACGGGTTCTGGAAGAAGATCAAATACTACCCGACCACAACTCGGGAAGACAGCCCCAAGATGGGGCGGATCACCGATCTGATGCGCTCGGGCGAGGCGTTTGAGGATTTGGGCGTCGCGCCAATCAATCCTGAACATGACCGCGCAATGGTTTGTGGCAATCTGGCCTTCAACCTTGAAATCAAAGATATGCTGGAAGGCTACGGGTTGGAAGAGGGCGCTAACAGCGACCCGAAAACCTATGTGGTTGAAAAGGCGTTTCTGGATTAAGCGCTAGAGCCTTTGCCCTTTTAACAGCTTGGGCAAATCTCCGGTCAAACCTGCGGCTTCGCGGATAAATCCGCGTCGCAGGGCAGGAATGGCGTTCACGATCCCCATGCCCAGATCACGGCCTGCACGCAGGATCGGATTGTCGTTTGAGAACAGTTTATTGAAACCATCTGTTGCGACAGCCAAAGTCGCCGTATCGAACCGACGCCATTGCTGATAGCGCTGCAAAACCAGCGGGCTGGCAAAATCCTCGCCGCGCTGGGATGCGTCTGAAATCACCTCGGCCAAGGCACCGACGTCACGCAATCCGGCATTCAATCCCTGCCCTGCAATCGGGTGCATTCCATGGGCGGCATCACCCACCAAAGCCAGACGATCCCCGATAAAGCTATTCGCCAGTGTCAGGTTCAGTGGATAGGTAAACCGCTTTCCTTCAAGACTGATCGCCCCTAGAAAATCGCCAAAGCGCGGGCGCAAAACATCTAGATATGCGGCGTCATCCAAGGTCTGTATCTCGCGGGCCCGGGCATCAGTTTCGCTCCAGACGATCGAACTGCGATTGCCCGGCAACGGCAATATTGCCAGAGGCCCGGGCGGCATGAAGAATTGATGCGCAATACCTTCATGCGGCTGCTCGTGCGCAACACAGGCCACCAGCGCTGTTTGCCCATAGCCCCAACCAGTGCGCCCGATACCGGCACGTTTAGCAGTACCGCTTGAGCGCCCGTCGGCCCCAACCAACAACCGTGCGGTCAAGGTCTTTCCGTCGCCCAAAGTTACTATGACGCCGTTTGGTCCGGCTTCCTGAGAAACTACGCGGGTTTCGAACATTTGGGTAATCTGCGGCGCCTCGTCCATCGCATCAAGCAGAGCTCGACGCAGGAAGCGGTCTTCAAGCATATAGCCCATAGGACCTTCTTCGATCTCGCGGTGATCGAAATGCATAAAGAAAGGCCCTGCGCCTTCGCCGGCACGACCGTCAGACACTTTGATATCCAGCATTGCCTGTGCTTGATCTGCGACCGCATCCCATACGCCAAGCGCCCTCAGCAGTCGCTGCGACGCCAAAGCCAATGCATAGGACCGACCGTCAAACTCGGCGCCTTCCAGAACAGGGCGCGACTGGCTGTCGATGATGGTGACGCTGCGCCCGATTTGCGCCAGCGCAAGTGCCAAGGCTGGACCGTTCAGCCCACCGCCGACGATAACGATATCACTGTCAAAACTCATGTTCCTTCATATGGACGAAATCGCGGGATTGTCCATGCGCTTCGGTGCCGCTACCGTTACGGCGCACACAGGGAGAGATACATGGACTGGCAAACCAAAAGCGCTGCGGACTTAGGGCGAGGCATCGGAGCGGGTGAAATTGATCCGATCGAACTGACCGAAGCGTACCTTGATGCAATCGAAGCGCACGAATTTGGAAACCGGATATATGCCCGCCTGACACGGGACCGTGCTTTGGCCGAAGCAGGTGCTGCGCAGGCACGTGCCAAATCTGGTCATCGCCTTGGGCTACTTGATGGAGTGCCGATCAGCTGGAAAGACCTGTACGATACTGCTGGCACTGTGACCGAAGCAGGAACGATGTTGCTTGAAGGTCGCATTCCCACAGAAGACGCCGAAGTTTTGAAAAACGCCACGTCCGCTGGACTGGTTTGCCTTGGCAAAACGCACACGACCGAGCTTGCCTTTTCAGGGCTTGGCTATAATCCCAGCACCGCTAGTCCGCCGTGTATCAACGATCACTTGGCTGTCTCGGGCGGTTCCTCATCTGGGGCGGCAACGTCTGTTGCATTCGGTTTGGCCGCCGCTGGGATCGGATCGGACACTGGCGGATCGGTTCGGGTACCAGCCGGATGGAACGACCTTGTTGGCCTGAAAACAACCGCGGGGCGCTTGTCGTTGAAGGGCGTTGTTCCGCTATGCGCGCGATTTGATACGGTTGGTCCTTTGACCAAAACGGTCGAGGATGCAGCTTTGCTGCTTGCTGCCATGGAAGGTGGGAAAGCAGCCGATCTACAGGGTGCGTCGCTAAAAGGCATGCGTTTCGCCAGCCTGAAAACCGTGGTGCGTGATGATATCGATCCGCAGGTTGAAGCCGCTTATCTGTCTGCCTGCGAAAGGCTTCAAGCCGCTGGCGCCGAAGTCGTCGCCTTTGACTTCCCCGCCCTTCGCGAGGCCATGGCCCAGTCTCCGCTGGTTTATGCACCCGAAGCCTACGGCACATGGAAGGACATGATCGAAGCAGCGCCCGAAAAGATGTTCAGCGAAATTCTTGAAAGGTTCCGAGGGGGCAAGGATGTATCAGCCTCGGATTTTGTCGCGTCATGGCAAACCCTTGACCGCATCCGCGCCGAGTGGAATGCAGCAACCGCAGGATTTGACGCGGTGCTTTGCCCGACCCTGCCAAACCTGCCCCCGAAACTGGCCGATATCGAGGCTTTGGGCGATGTGTTCAAAACCGCCAACCTTCTGACCCTACGAAATACGCGCGTCGGCAATCTGATGGGGCTTTCGGTTCTGACACTGCCCACCGGCGTGCCAAGCTGCGGCATCTCGTTGATGGGTAAACCGTTCGGGGAAGAGGCGCTGTTGAGGGTTGGCGTTGCTGCTGAAGAGGCACTTTCATAGGATGGGATAAACCCCATCCTACTATGCTGAAATGCGATCCTTCTGACCGTTTATTAGCGCCAGAACCGCTAACGCACCTCCGCACACTGCCGCGGTTAGTGCCAATGTGTCCCCGATTCCAATCACGCGGATCAAGGACGGCAAGCCATATGCGGCCAACGCGCCACCAAGGGTAAATGTCAGGCTCGACACGCTTTGCATCGTCGCCCGAACCTGATCCGAGCTTGCATCGTTCAGCATGGTGAACACGGCTGGACCTGCCATCGAGAAGAACAGCATGAAGCCGAAGTAGCCCCCCAGGAACGTACCTTGGGTTTGGGCCAGGCCCAGCACCAGAACCGAAATGGCTGCAATAACCGGCACAACCCTGACCTGCCACCTAGTCGTAAGCCCGACTTTCTCGGCGATAACCCCTATCAGAATTGGTCCGATAATCGCCATTGCGAAATAGCCGAATGTGATCCACCCAAAAATACTGTATTCCGTATCCGGAACGATTTCGATGTAGCGCGGCTGCCAATAGGTTTCGATCGGAGCCATAATGAAACCGACCAGCAAACCCAACAGTAACACCTCTTTAATCGCGCGGTTCTTCAGGCTTTCGTTCAGCGCAGCGCCAAAACTTACGGCCTCATGTTCGTGGGGCGCTTCCGGTTTTGCGCCGAAAACCAGATAGGTCACCGGCAGGTGGACAATATTGAGGACCAGAAAAGCCAGCAGGTTCCATTCAGTGCCAGAAAACCCGAACCGCGCGCCTAGGATGTCCGGCAGATAACCGCCCCCGATAGCCCCGATCATCAAACCAAGAGCCGCGGTAGCCTGCAACTGGCCCGTCAGCTTTTCGGTTTTGTCTTCCCAACCGTTTTCGTTCAGCCGCTCAACATACCACGCCGAATAGGTTCCGCTTTCCAAGGCTTTCGCAGCGCCTGAACCGATAATTCCGATCAACAGTACGATCCAATGTGTTCCCCACAAAAGGAGCGCGCCAGACAAAATGAGTACGAAGATTGCGAACCGATAAGTCTTGATCCGCCCCACCCGGTCGGCCAAGGCACCGAAAGGAACCTCTAGCACAACTGCAACTATCCCCATCGTTCCGATAAAATATCCCATTTGCCAGGCGGGAATGCCTTTTTCGATGAACACCAGCGCCTGTACGACAATCAGAACACCGTATAGGCAGCCTTGAAGAAGTTCATTTACGATCAGTCTGCTGCGAAAGTTGGAATAGCTGGTCAAATGTGCGGCTCCTGTATGCGTGGTAACATCACAATACGAACGCGCAACCTCAAGTGGTATATTCCATACTGTCAGTGGAGCACACGTCGCAAATTTCCTTTTACCACACTGATTTTCTTGCCGAACGGCGCACCCTTCGCTATCCTTGGTTCAAACGGGGCGCTAATGATCCCGACCTTGAGGCAGTTTGAATATGTTTCCCGAGCGGTTTTCGAACCTTCCGGCTTATGCGTTTCCGCGCTTGCGGGCGCTGTTGGACCATCACCAGCCAGGTGGCGAGGTGATCCACATGACCATTGGCGAGCCCAAGCACGCCATGCCCGAATGGGTTGCCGAAACCGTTGCAAAGCACGCTCATGAGTTCGCCAAATACCCGCCTAATGATGGAACGCCAGAATTGCAGCTGGCAATCGCCGATTGGGTTCAACGTCGCTACGGTGTGACAATTGACGGCGGTACACAGGTGCTACCGCTGAACGGCACTCGCGAGGGATTATACAATGCCGCCATGGCACTGTGCCCCGAGCAGAAAAACGGCGCGAAGCCGAAAATCCTGATCCCGAACCCGTTTTATCAAGTCTATATGATCGCCTCTATCTCGGTCGATGCCGAGCCTGTGTTTGTCCCTGCTACACGCGAAAACGACCATCTACCGGATTTCACAAAGCTTTCTGACGAGACCTTGGATCAAACCGCAATTGCCTATATGTGCTCGCCGTCGAACCCGCAGGGCGCAGTAGCCAGCTATGAGTATTGGGCAGACCTGATCCGCCTGGCCGAAAAGCACGATTGCCGCATTTTCGCTGATGAGTGCTATTCAGAGATCTACCGCGATACACCTCCGGCAGGGGCATTGCAGGTGGCGCAAGACCTGGGGGCGGACCCTGAGCGCGTTGTGATTTTTCATTCACTGTCCAAAAGGTCGAACCTCCCCGGCCTTCGCTCGGGGTTCGCAGTTGGCGGACCCAAGTCGGTCGCACAGATGAAGCAACTGCGGAACTACGCTGGCGCACCATTGCCGCTGCCGCTTGTGCGTGTCGCCGAAACGGTTTGGGCGGACGAAGATCACGTGATCGAAAACCGCCGCCAATACGTTGAGAAATACGCAATTGCAGACGAAGTTTTCGCAGGCGTTCAAGGTTACGAAAGCCCACAGGCAGGGTTTTTCCTTTGGCTTCCGGTCACCGATGGCGAAGAAGCGGCTCTAAAGCTGTGGCAAGAAACAGGGGTGCGCGTGCTGCCCGGGGCCTATCTGGCCAAAGACACGCCCGCCGGGAACCCCGGCAAGAATTATATTCGGGTCGCCATGGTGGCCCCAAAAGACGAAATGCAGCGCGGGTTGGAACACATCCGCGACTGCCTGTTCGGATAAGGTAGGTAGGGTATGGCATATCAGACACGGCGCGAACCGCTTGTCGACGCAGCAATTCAGGAAGCGATCGAAAAACGCGGGCGGGAACTTTTGGGACTTGCTCTGATTGCTTTGGGGGTGATGGCGGCGATGATGCTGGCCAGTTATTCGCCTGACGATCCAAGCTGGATGTCCGCCAGTGACGCTCCGGTTAAAAACTGGCTGGGACATGCCGGTGCCGCGATTACCGCGCCGTTTATTATGATCATCGGTTACGGCACTTGGGCAATCCCCGCCGCCCTTCTGACATGGGGCGGACGGTTTGTGCTGCATTGGGGATCGGATCGTGCCCTGACCCGCATTATCTTTTTCCCGATTTCGGTGGCGATTTTCTCGATTTATGCCTCGACCATGGCCCCCGGCAGCACATGGGAACACAGCTTTGGTCTGGGCGGCTTGTTCGGCGACACGGTTGTTGGCGCGTTGCTCAACATTCTACCAGTTGCAATGGCCACTGGTTTAAACTTGCTGGCTCTGGTTTCGGGGCTGGCATTGGTGGCAATGGGCGCCTTTGCCCTTGGATTTACACGCTTTGAAGTCATTCGTGCCGGGTATTATCTATTTGTAGGGTTGATCCTGTCCTACGCGCAAATCCGTAGCTGGTTGGCCCAAGGCGCGCGCGGCACCATGCACGCAGCAAGTGCTGCAGCAGCGAACCGTCACGAACGCCGAGAAGCACGTCTGCACGCAGAACCTCAAGTGGTTCATTCGGAACACCCAGCATCAGAAGAACCCTCGGTCGCCGCAATTTTTCGTCACAATTACGAAGAAGAAATCGTCGAAGATATCCCTGTAGCCCCACGCCAGAAAACCGGCGGTCTGCGGGCCTTTATGAGCACGCTTGCAGGTAAGCCGTTGGATGACGAGATCGAACCAGAACTGATTGATCACACCTATCAAGGCGAGTTTATTGCAGAAGACCATGGCGATGATCGTGTCCGCGCGAAGATTGCCCAAGCCATCCAAACGCGCGTGCTTAAAGGACAACCCGTAACAGCACCAGACTTGTCTGCCGCACCTATTGCTGAAACAGCAGCAGAACAGCATATGCCGTCGGAGCCCCCTTTGACCCGCCGCGCAGCACCCGTTTTGCAGGACAGCCTGCCGGTCGAACCGCTTGAAGAAGTGGCCGCCCCGATCCGCCGTGTCACCCCTCAGGAAGTTCCGCTGCCGGAATCCAAGAAGGTGGTCCAGCACACCCCGAAAAAGGCCGTGCAGCCTTCGAAACGTGCGCAAGCTGAGGTGCAGCCTAGCTTGGCCTTTGATGAAAACGCGGATGCATTCGAGCTACCGCCGCTTAGCCTTTTGCGCAATCCGATGAGTATCGAGCGACATCATCTGAGTGACGAAGCACTAGAAGAAAACGCCCGCATGTTGGAAAACGTGCTGGATGACTATGGAGTGAAAGGCGAGATCGTCAGTGTCCGCCCCGGTCCGGTCGTTACCATGTACGAACTGGAACCCGCCGCGGGCGTCAAAGCCAGCCGCGTGATCGGTTTATCGGATGACATCGCCCGTTCGATGTCAGCCCTGTCCGCCCGCGTCAGCACCGTTCCGGGCCGTAGCGTGATCGGCATCGAACTGCCAAACGCAAGCCGTGAAATGGTGGTATTGCGCGAAATCCTTGCCAGCCGCGACTTTGGCGATAGCAATATGCGTTTGCCTTTGGCTTTGGGTAAAGACATTGGCGGCGGTGCGATAGTCGGCAACTTGGCCAAGATGCCTCACCTGCTGATCGCGGGGACGACTGGTTCGGGCAAGTCCGTAGCGATCAACACAATGATCCTGTCGCTGCTTTACAAGCTGACACCGGATGAATGCCGGATGATCATGATCGACCCTAAGATGCTGGAACTGTCGGTTTATGACGGCATTCCGCACTTGCTGTCCCCTGTTGTGACAGACCCTAAAAAGGCGGTTGTCGCCCTGAAGTGGGTCGTTGGTGAAATGGAAGACCGCTATCGCAAGATGTCTAAGATGGGCGTTCGAAACATCGAGGGCTACAACGGCCGCGTCCGCGATGCCTTGGCAAAGGACGAGATGTTCAGCCGCACCGTTCAGACTGGCTTTGACGAGGAAACCGGGGATCCGATTTTCGAGACCGAAGAAATCAAGCCAGAGACCCTGCCCTACATCGTCGTCGTCGTAGACGAGATGGCAGACCTGATGATGGTCGCCGGCAAGGAAATCGAGGCCTGCATCCAGCGTCTTGCACAGATGGCGCGCGCCAGCGGTATTCACATAATCATGGCCACCCAGCGCCCGTCGGTTGATGTGATCACCGGCACGATCAAAGCGAACTTCCCGACTCGGATTTCGTTCCAAGTGACGTCAAAGGTCGACAGCCGCACCATCCTTGGTGAACAGGGCGCCGAGCAACTTCTGGGCATGGGCGATATGTTGTATATGGCTGGCGGCGCGAAGATTACCCGTGTTCACGGCCCATTCGTTTCAGACGAAGAGGTCGAGGAAATCGTCAACCACCTCAAAGCCTTTGGTCCGCCTGACTACGTGGGTGGAGTGGTAGATGGACCAGACGACGACAAGTCCAGTGACATCGATCTGGTTTTGGGTCTGGGAGGCAATACAGATAGCGAAGATGCGCTTTACGATACCGCCGTGGCGATCGTGATAAAGGATCGCAAGTGCTCGACATCGTATATCCAACGCAAATTGGCTATCGGATACAACAAGGCCGCACGGTTGGTTGAGCAGATGGAAGACGAAGGACTGGTCAGCCCCGCCAACCATGTCGGCAAGCGCGAAATTCTTGTGCCCGAGCAGTAAACTCTGGCACGGATCTCGCACAAACGTGACAACCAAGGGGGGCGATAAACGCCCCCACTCTGCATAGATTGAGCGCCATGAACAGATTTTTCGCCTTTGCCTTGACCATCACCCTAGGTGTTACAGTCGCCGCAAGCAGTATCGCGGCACCGGCTTCGCTGGATGCGATTTCGAATTACCTGGATACACTCAAAAGCGTTCAAGCCGATTTCGTGCAATACAATTCGGACGGATCGCAGCAGACCGGTACGATGTATTTGAAGCGCCCCGGAAAGGTGCGGTTTGAGTACGACGGCGAAAACGCCCCTCTGGTAGTGATTGGCGGCGGTCAGGTGGCGGTGTTTGATCCGCTCTCGAACGAACCGCCTTTCCGCTTCCCTCTTAGCACGACTCCGCTGGACACCATCCTTGGGCGAGATGTGGATTTAGCCAGTTCTGGCCTAACCACACATCTACTGGAAAGCGGTGAGTATACCATTTTGAACGTGCAAGACCCGAAATTTGCGGAATACGGCTATGTCAGCCTTGTGATGGAAACCAATCCCGTCAAACTGCGCCAGTGGGTTGTGATCGACGGAGCCGGGCAGCAAACGGCGATTGCGCTAAGCGGCATGGACATGAACGCCCGACTGAACGGAGCCTTGTTCAACATTCGCAGCGAAATGCGCAAGCGCGGGTATGAGAATTAATTCTCGAGCATTCTGTCGGTTTCAGACTGGCATGTCGCAAGCGGCATTGAACCACCCCCAGAACAAAAAGCAGCGTGAAAAGAGTAGGAACTCTTTGACACGCTGCGACCATGTCTGAACAAGCCCCAAACCGCCCCAAGCGTAAGCTCTGGAATTACACCCCCACCCTGCCAATAAAAGTTGCCCCCTATTGGGACTGGCCGGCCAAGCCGCTCGCCTCGTTAATCTACCTGCTGAAAAGCTGGAACCCGATTGGCATGCGGTTTCTTATTCTTGCAGCGGCGGTCATAGTCTGGGCGTTCTTCACTCCCGATCTGTCCCGTGCACAGACATTGTCCCTAGACTGGATCACGGAAATTCTTCTACGCAATGCCGTTATTTTGACCGTTGTGGCAGGCGGTCTGCACCTGATCCTCTGGGCATTCCGGCTGCAAGAGGACGAGTATCGCTATGACATGCGCCCAATGATGACAGGCGCACGGGTGTTTTTCTTCAAGCGTCAGGTTTGGGACAACATTCTGTGGTCCTATGTGGCAGTGCTTTTCTGGACATTCTGGGAATGTTTGATGTGGTATGCCTATGCCAACGGTTGGGCGCGGATGATCACATTGGACAGCAACCCCGGATGGTTCGCGGCGATGCTCTTGTTCGTGCCTATTTGGGCGGGGTTTCACTTTTATTGGCTACACCGTCTTATCCACGTTGGCTGGCTGTATAAGCGGGTTCATTCATGGCATCACAAGAACATCAACACCGGCCCGTGGTCGGGGTTGGCGATGCATCCGGTGGAAAGCTTTTTCCTGATGTTCGACACGATGATATTCTTTCTGCTTCCGGCCCATCCGCTGCATGTGCTTTTCCTGCTGCTTCACCACGGGATCGGCGCCCCGACATCCCATGCGGGTTTCGAACGTGTGAAAGTGGCTGGCGCCAAGGGCGTTGAGGTGGGGGACTTCTTCCACCAACTGCACCACCGGTTCTTTGACTGCAATTACGGCACATGGGAAACGCCTTGGGACAAGTGGTTCAACACGTTCCACGACGGCTCGGACGCGGGAAACACTTTGGTAAAAGAGCGCCGCAAAAGGATTTGGCAGGACGGGTAAAGCCCCTCACACGTTTTTGGGCAGTGTCATCGTGTCGACTTCTGCCAGCACCCCAGCAACTTTTTCACGCAGCCACGTGTGTGAAGGAGACGTGGTGTACCGACGATGCCAGATCATGCAAATCTCGACAGTTGGGATATGAAAAGGCAAATGAAATAGGGACAAGCCAAAAGCTTCTGCCCGCGCCAGTGCAATCTGAACCGGAATAAAGGCACACAAGTCGCTGTTGGCAACCGCGTTTAAGACACCACTCATTACGGGCAGCGTCATAGCAACACGCCGCGTTCGACCAATCCTTGCAAGCGCTGCATCCCCCATGCCACTTAGTTTCCCCTCAGTCGAGAACAGGACATAGTTGAGGTCCGTCACAAGATCGATTGGAACCGTATCAGCCTGCTTCAGCCCCGCGCGGGTCAGCTTGGGGTGGCCTTGGCGCGCCGCCAGAATGAAAGGCGAATGATGCCCCGTCTGGAAATCCACCCAACTGGGGAAGTCCCGCCTTGGAACAATCGCGAGATCTACCCCGACACGGTCAAGCGAGTCGACGTGGCTGTCCGGCACCAAGTCCACCATCTGAAGCTGCATAAACGGCGCCTCTTGGGAAAACACCCCCGCCAGTTTTGGCATGAGCATCTCGGCGTAGAAATCACTTCCAGAAAGCTTAAAACTGTCGGTCGCGCGGGATGGATCAAAGGTGCGGTTGCCCTCGAGCAGAGTTTCTACGCCTTGCAGGATTTCTCGTAAGGGAACCTCAAGCTGACGCGCAAAGTCGGTTGGCACGATTCCCTGCCCTTCTCGAACGAACAACGGATCATTCAATACGCCCCGCAGTCTGGATAAAGCCGCAGAGACGGCAGATTGAGACATTCCCAGCCGCTCGGCTGCCCGAACCGTCGATGTTTCTGAAAGCAACACATCCAGAACAGGCAATAAATTAAGGTCTACGCCGCGCAAATTCATGGTGTCGATAATTAATATATAATCTATTCGTTTTTCAACTTAATTCAATCTGTACAGGATCGGGTCATCAAACCAACGGAGGGTAAGATGACCACGACAACCAATTGGAATGGGATGGATTATACGATCCTGTTGAGCGGTGAAGGAACGTCGCAGTCTATCGGCGCATTCGCTAGTCTCGACGATGCGGGCAAGGGTCCGCCCCGTCACATTCATCACGATGCTGACGAGAGTTTTTATATTCTAGCGGGCGAAGTCGAATTTTGGGTCGCCGGCGAGACACGCTACGCCAAAGCCGGTGAAATGCTGATGGTACCAAAGGGAACCGAGCATTGCTTTCGCATCATCGGCGACACCCCAGCGCGAATGCTTACGATCATGACCCCCGGAGGGTTCGAGCAGTTCTTTGTCGAAGTCGCATCCGAGAACCTGCGCATCCCGCAAGACATGGTGCGGATTTCGGAAATCGGCGTGAAATATGACCTTGAATTTACAGGATCGCCACTTGGTGTGGCCGCAGAATAAGGAGGATAAATTATGAAAGGCGTTGCAAACTGGTTCTTCACCACCGCCGCCCTTTGCGTGCTGATCGGCATGGCCTGGGGTATTCAAATGGCCGCAACAGGCGACCACTTGCTCTCGCCAGCACACGCGCACCTGAACCTTGTGGGATGGGTCACGATGGGGCTGTTCGGGCTATATTACCACAATGTGCCCGAAGCAGCTGGAGGATTGGCGAAGGTGCACTTCGCGCTGGCTTTCCTTGGTGTACTAGCCATGGTCCCCGGCATCTCTATCGCCCGAACCGGCGGTGGTGAAGGGATGGCGATCATTGGCTCGCTGCTGACGATCGCTTCGATGCTGGTATTTTTCGTGACCGTTATTCGCAACGGGCGATGGTCCACTGAATAACTATTGATATGACGGGCAGTACCTGAACGTATTGCCCGTTTTCTATCTGCGAAAGGCTCCCCCTTTCCACCAAGCCCCTGATAGCGTATCTGCACGGTTCGAGAGCACGACTCTCGCCAATCCGACGTGAAAAGGAGCACCCCGATGGGTTACAAAGTCGTCGTCGTCGGCGCCACGGGTAATGTGGGCCACGAAATGCTGAACATCCTCGCCGAGCGCGAGTTTCCTGTGGACGAGATCGCAGCACTGGCCTCGCGCCGTTCGTTGGGGTCCGAGGTCAGCTTTGGCGATAAAACCCTGACCACCAAGGATCTGGAAACATTTGACTTCACTGGATGGGACATCGCCCTGTTTGCAATCGGCTCGGACGCAACAAAGAAGTACGCGCCAATCGCGGCCAAAGCGGGTTGCGTAGTGATCGATAACAGCTCGCTTTACCGCTATGACCCCGACGTGCCGCTGATCGTTCCCGAGGTGAACCCGGAAGCGATCCACGGTTATTCAAAGAAAAACATCATCGCCAATCCAAACTGCTCGACTGCGCAAATGGTGGTGGCGCTGAAACCTCTGCATGATCGTGCGCGGATCAAGCGGGTGGTTGTCAGCACCTATCAATCCGTGTCCGGCGCGGGCAAGGAAGGCATTGACGAGCTGTGGGATCAGACCAAGTCGATCTACAACCCGACCTCGGAAGTGCCGCCAACAAAGTTCACCAAACAAATTGCGTTCAACGTCATTCCCCACATCGACGTGTTCATGGAAGACGGCACCACCAAAGAAGAATGGAAGATGGTTGCCGAGACGAAAAAAATCGTCGATCCAAAGATCAAGGTTACCGCAACCTGCGTGCGCGTACCTGTGTTCGTCGGCCATTCCGAAGCGGTGAATATCGAGTTCGAGGATTTTCTGGACGAAGACGAAGCCCGCGACATCCTGCGTGAAGCACCCGGCGTGATGGTCATCGACAAGCGCGAGGACGGCGGATACGTCAGCCCAATCGAATGCGTTGGCGACTACGCCACCTTCGTCAGCCGCATCCGTCAGGACAGCACAATCGACAACGGCCTGAACATGTGGGTCGTCAGCGACAACCTGCGCAAGGGGGCAGCCCTGAATGCGGTTCAGATCGCCGAGACGCTGGGCAATCGTGTGCTGAAAAAGGGGTAACCAATCCTCTTTTTCCGGGGAAGCGGAGATCGGCTTTCACCAATACTGTGGGAAGCGTGCCTGTATGCTTCCTACAATGCACGATTTCCTGACTTTTAAGGCTAGCTGAAGCGCGTCATTGTCCTGAGCAACTAATAGAGGTTGCACTCGGGGTTTATTAATATGTCGAGATTTGCGCGCCATGTTTGATTTTAGACGAGAAATCTACCTAAAAAATTCCGGTCGAATTCGTATTGAGTACGGGGTTACGACGCATTTCAAATACGCAAGCGACACGTCGATTTTTGTTGAATCTGAAAACGAAAAATTCTTAGCCGCGGTCGACGTAAAGCAGGATGATGAATTAGTTGAGATTTCTCGCAAAAAGACGGGAATCCTCAACGACCTTTTCTTTTGGCGTAACGAGTGGCGTTCTTGTTTTCGGGTGACCATTTCAGCGCCTAGCTTTACAGAAATCTCAGGTATGTATGGATCCCATTTTTGCTTTGAGGAAATTGAACAAACCGAGATGAGTGTCGCCCTCGACTCAGGGTCATCAGGTACACTTCACTGCGCAGATGTCGGCGTTTTGTATATTAGG
>CAYVRN010000059.1:0-18713 GCA_964453855.1 uncultured Rhodobacterales bacterium | reverse complement strand
GGAGCGCGAGGGGGGAACCCCCTCGCATACCGCGACGCGCGTTAGCGCGGCGCAAAACAAGAAGGGCGGGGAAATCCCCGCCCTGCCGCTTCACTCAGTGAACAACCGCATCATCCGGTTTCGGCCGGTGAGTGGCCCCGACTTTCTCGCCGATGATCAATCCGTCGCTACCCGCCGAAACAGGCACAACGGCCCCGTCAAGGATATCTCCGCCAAGGATCATCTCGGCCAGCGGATCCTGCACCGCACGCTGGATTACCCGCTTCAACGGACGCGCGCCAAAGACCGGATCATAGCCTTCGTTAGCCAACCACTCACGCGCACCGGCCTCCATTTCCAGCGTGATCTTGCGACCCGCCAGACGTTTCGCCAGACGCGCCAGTTGGATGTCGACGATACCGTCCATATCGCTCCGCGCCAGACGATCGAAGATGATCGTTTCGTCCAGACGGTTCAGGAATTCAGGTCGGAAATGCGCCCGAACCGCGTCCATCACATTACGCTTGGCGTCGGCGGCATCCCCACCTTCGGGCAGTTGGCTTAGCGCCTGCGAGCCAAGGTTCGATGTCAGAATGATCAGCGTTTGCTTAAAGTCCACCGTGCGACCCTGCCCATCGGTCAGAACCCCGTCGTCTAGAACCTGCAGCAGCACGTTAAACACATCCGGATGGGCTTTTTCGACCTCGTCGAACAACACCACCTGATAGGGGCGACGACGCACGGCTTCGGTCAGAACGCCACCTTCGTCATAACCCACATAGCCCGGAGGTGCGCCGATCAACCTGCTGACCGCGTGTTTCTCCATGAATTCAGACATGTCGATGCGCACCATCGCGTTGTCGTCGTCAAACAGAAACTCGGCCACAGCCTTGGTCAGCTCGGTTTTACCAACCCCGGTCGGCCCCAAAAACAGGAACGATCCCAGCGGACGGTTTTCATCGTTCAGACCGGCGCGCGCACGGCGCACGGCGTTGGCGACCGCTTTCACCGCCGCGTTCTGACCGATGACACGCTTGTGCAAACCGTCTTCCATACGCAAAAGCTTTTCACGCTCGCCTTCCAGCATCTTGCTGGTCGGAATACCAGTCCAACGCTCAACCACCTGCGCGATCTGCTCGGGGCGCACAGCCTCTTCAACCATGGCACCTTCGTCTGCACGAGCCTCGGCCTCGGCCAGTTGCTTTTCAAGCTGCGGGATCACGCCATACGACAGTTCGCCTGCGCGACCCAGATTGCCTTCGCGCTTGGCAATGTCCAGCTCGGCCCGCGCGCGATCCAGCTGTTCCTTGATGTCCCGCGCACCCGCCAACTTGTCCCGCTCAGCCTGCCATTTAGCGGTCATCTCGGCGCTGCGATCCGACAAATCGGCCAGCTCTTTTTCAAGCTTTTCCAGCCGGTCCTTTGACGCCGCATCGTCCTCAAGCTTCAACGCCTCGACCTCGATCTGCATTTGCAGGATCTGACGATCCAACTGGTCCAGTTCTTCCGGCTTGCTGTCGACTTCCATGCGCAAACGGCTGGCGGCTTCGTCCATAAGGTCGATCGCTTTATCGGGCAGGAAACGGTCGGTGATATAGCGGTTCGACAGCATTGCCGCCGACACCAGCGCCGAGTCGCTGATCCGCACGCCGTGGTGCAGCTCGTACTTTTCCTTGATGCCACGCAGAATGCTGATCGTGTCTTCAACCGTTGGCTCTTCAACCATCACCGGCTGGAAGCGCCGCGCCAAAGCCGCGTCTTTCTCAACATACTTGCGATACTCGTCGAGTGTCGTCGCACCGATACAGTGCAGCTCGCCCCGCGCAAGCGCAGGCTTGATCAGGTTCGCGGCATCCATCGCGCCGTCGGATTTGCCAGCGCCAACCAACGTGTGCATTTCGTCGATGAACAGGATGATTTCACCTGCGGCTTGGGTAACCTCGGTTAAAACCGCTTTCAGACGCTCTTCAAACTCGCCACGATATTTCGCGCCGGCGATCAAAGCACCCATGTCCAGCGCCAGAAGCTTTTTGTCTTTCAACGATTCCGGCACGTCGCCGTTGATGATCCGCAGGGCCATGCCCTCGGCAATCGCTGTTTTACCGACGCCGGGTTCGCCGATCAGAACGGGGTTGTTCTTGGTACGGCGTGACAGAACCTGCATCGCGCGGCGGATTTCATCATCGCGGCCGATGATCGGGTCAATCTTGCCCTCTTCTGCCGCCTCGGTCAGATCGCGGGCGTATTTCTTCAGCGCCTCATATCCGTCTTCGGCACTGGCTGTATCAGCAGTGCGCCCCTTGCGGATATCATTTATGGCCGAATTCAAAGCCTGCGCCGAAACGCCACCACCGATCAGCGCATCTTTGGCCTTGGACTTGACCAAAGCCAGCGCCATCAGCAGGCGTTCGACTGGGACAAAACTGTCACCGGCCTTTTTGGCAACCTTCTGGGCTTCGTCCAGAACCTTGGCGGTCTGACCGTCCATATAGGTCTGACCCGCATCGCCCGAGACCTTGGCCACCTTGCCCAGCGCGACGTCATTGTCCTGCGCCACGCGCTTGGCGTCACCGCCTGAGCGGTTGATCAGATTGGCGGCAAGCCCCTCTTCATCGTCCAGCAGTGCTTTAAGTAAATGTTCGGGAAGCAGGCGCTGATGCCCTTCCCGCATGGCAATGGTCTGTGCAGCCTGAATGAAACCACGCGACCGTTCGGTGAACTTGCTCAAGTCCATCGTTTTCTCCTTTCAAAAGCGCCCATGAAGTTCAGCACCCGCTTGGCGGCGTACTATGGTTTGGGCCTCGATTATAATCTGGCAATTGAGCCGCCCCTGTTCAAGAGGATCATTCGAATTTTAGGCTTCATCACCTGTTCACACAATGCTGGAAAGCTTGACCCTGTCAGCAATATGTCGGGGGCTTTATGCAAATCACCTTGGTCGAGGTTTTAAACCGGCGGGTTGATCCAGCCACACGGGATGACTGTGCGGATGTCGTCTTTCATTCGGGCAATGTCATCACCCGACTTGTGGCTAAAGCCCCGCGCGCCTCTCCCGGTTCCGAACTCGTCAAAGACGCCCTACGTCAGTTGCTTAGAATGCCCGAATTCAGGTCCGGATCACAGGCACTTGACGTGCTGGGCGAAATTTTCTCGACCGAAACGGAACAAGATGTGCTACGATTGCTGCATGTCCCGCCTGTCCGATATTCGCAACCGATCTAAGTGGTCCGATATTCTTGAGGGCCAGCCGCAACACGCAATGATCGCTGCATTAATGACTGCCGGGGCTTGTGCGCTTTTAATCAGTAGTGAGGGATCATTTTGGGGTCTTAGTGCAACCTGCTGGGCCCAGTGGTCGATTGCTTTGGCTTTGGCGCATCAGATCATTGTGGCGGTTGTGTTCCGGCTGCAATTACACCGCAACCTGATGACCCGTCTGTTTGGCCAAGCGGATATGGTCGTTTGGGGTGCCGTGTTTTTCCCGCTTCTAATCGCGCGGCCTTTGACAATCATCGCTGTGGGAATGGCAGACACGACGCCCATATTTGTTGAGGGTACAGCGCTGCAAGCACTTGGAGCACTGCTACTGATTCCGGCCATCTGGGCGATGCATTCCACAGCCGTCTATTTCACATTCCCCCGCGCACTAGGCGGAGATCACTTTCGTGATCATTATGCGGAAATGCCTTTGGTTCAAAAAGGGGCGTTCAAATACACATCAAACGCCATGTACGGGGTGGTTTTTTTGGGGCTGTGGGGCATCGCCTTTCTGTTCAATTCGTGGAATGCGTTGATCGTAGCCCTTTTCCAGCATGCTTACATCTGGGTGCATATGTATTGTACCGAAAACCCGGATATGCGGTGGATATACCGAAAAAGCTGATCTTGCCGCAGCTCCGCGAAGTCTCTAAACACGGGCGACCCCAGCCAAAGGAGCCTTCCCATGTCCGACGACCGCCTGATCCTAGCCCTTGATGTTCCCAATGCGATCGAAGGGCTGGCGCTGGCCGAAAAGCTGGGCGACGCGGTGGATTTCTACAAAATCGGTTTGGGCATGCTGACCGGTGGCGGACTGGCCTTGGCCAATGAGTTGAAAGCCGAGCACGGCAAGAAAATCTTTCTGGACATGAAATTGTTCGACATCGGCGCAACGGTCGAAAAAGCAGTGCGCGGACTGGCGCAGTTCGATCTGGATTTTCTGACCGTCCACGGCGACCCGCATGTGGTGCGCGCCGCGCAAGAAGGTAAGGGCGACAAGGATATGAAGATCCTGGCCGTCACGATCCTGACCTCGCTGGACCGCGCTGATCTTGATGCAAGCTGTTACAAAGACGGCACCGTGCAGAATCTGGTACTGGAACGCGCCGCCAAGGCGATGTCGGCTGGGGCGGACGGCGTGATCGCCTCGCCTCAGGAGGCCGCACTGATCCGCGCCCTGCCCGAAGCCGATGGCAAGTTAATCGTCACCCCCGGTGTGCGTCCAGCAGGTGCTGCGCTTGGCGATCAAAAACGAATTGCTACCCCGGCACAGGCGATAGCAGACGGTGTGGACCATATCGTGGTCGGCCGTCCGATCTGGCAGGCAGCCGATCCGCGACAGGCGGCTTTGGACATTCTGGCCGAAATGGCATCGGCTCAGGCAACCCATCCGAACCGGTAGAGTGTGGATAAAACCCCAAAAGGTCAGGTTTTCACGACCAGGCCTATCAAAATATAGACGAACACCCGATTTCTTGCTAAGGTGTACATAGTCTACACAATATATAGTTACCTCCGGTCTTACTCTCCCGAGACCGCTCCTGCCCCTCTCCTACATATTCCCAGTTTGTCCGAGGGGGGCGGTAGACTGCGAACTTTCCGTGCGATAGCCTGTGATCTCTGTCCGGACCCCACGCCATGCCCGCATTCTGCCGCCAATGTTTTACAGACACCGCCAGCGCCAAGCGCTGCCCGGCTTGTGGCAGCCCGCGCATCCTGAGCCATCCGGAACTATACGATCTCAGCATCGCACATATGGACTGTGACGCCTTTTATGCCAGCGTCGAAAAGCGTGAGAACCCCGAGCTGGCCGACAAGCCGGTCATCGTTGGCGGGGGTAAACGCGGGGTGGTTTCAACGTGTTGCTATGTGGCCCGTATCCGCGGTGTGCATTCAGCCATGCCGATGTTCCAGGCCTTGAAGGTCTGCCCAGACGCCGTGGTGATCAAACCGCGCATGTCGCTTTATGCTGAAGTCTCGAAACAGATCCGCAAGATGATGGATGACTTGTCCCCGTCGATTGAACCCCTGTCGCTGGACGAGGCGTTTATTGATCTGACCGGAACCGAGCGTTTGCACGGCCATCCCCCCGCTGTGATGCTGGCGAAGCTGACCAAACGCATGAAGGACGAATTAGGGATCACCGGTTCCATCGGGCTGTCGCACAACAAGTTTCTGGCAAAAATCGCCTCGGATCAGGACAAACCACGCGGGTTTGCGGTCATCGGACGGGTCGAGACGCAAGAGTTTCTGTCGCAGCAAAAGGTCGGCATCATCTGGGGGGTGGGCACCGCAACGCGCGCGTCCCTTGAGCGAGCCGGTATTCGGACGATCGCGGATTTGCTACGTTGGGATCAAACCGACCTGATCGCGCGTTTTGGCTCTATGGGCGAACGGTTGTGGCATTTGGCGCGCGGGCAGGACAAACGCCGGGTCTCGGCCCATGCGCCGGTCAAATCAATCTCGAACGAAACCACGTTTTTCGAAGACACATCTGACCCTGATCTGCTGGACGGTCACATCTGGCGGCTGGCGGAAAATGTAGCGGATCGAGCCAAGGCGAAATCACAGGCGGGGCGGGTAGTAACCCTGAAACTAAAAACTGCCGATTTCAAAACCCTGACACGGCGGATCACTTTGCCCGACGCCACTCAATCGGCTGACAGGATATATAGAACTGCTCGAAGTCTGTTTGATCAGACGGGCAACCGCGGTCCATTCCGACTGATCGGGGTCGGAATATCCCAGATCGTATCGGAAGCCGAAGCAGATCGGGCGCCCGATCTTTTGGACCCTGACAGCGGTAAACGCATACAGGTCGAAAAGGCCACCGATGCTATCCGTAAAAAGTTCGGCAGCGAGGCCATTCTGAAAGGCCGGTCGCTGCGCTAATCACTCGGCGGCCAAAGCAGTCGAAGCACGACCCAATTCGGCAATCTCACCGACGATGCGGCGCAATACCGATCTGACCGTTGCGAATTCTGACGACGGCTTCACCAACGCTTCATCCATGTACAGCGAGCGGTCGATCTCGATCTGGACGGCATGCATCCCCCGCGCAGGCCGGCCATAGTGTTGCACCATATAGGCACCGGCAAAGGGCGAATTTCGCGAGACCTTGAAGCCATAATTAGCAAAAATCGATTCGATCTCGTCCACAAACAACGCCGAGGCCGACGTGCCGAACCGGTCTCCGATCACAATATCAGGGCGGCCCCCGCTGGTGCGTGACAAATTGGCAACCGCCTCGCGTGGCATCGAGTGGCAGTCAACCAGATGTGCCTCGCCGAATCGGTCGCGGTTTTCTGTCATCAGACGTTTCAAGGTCGCGTGATAAGGCCGCCAAATGTTATCAAGCCGCTCTTGGGCTTCATCCATCGAAAGTTTTCCGTGATAAATCGACCGGCCATTTGCGACAACACGGGGAATCACTCCAAGCCCCGTGGCCACGCGCGGATTGTTCCGGCGGGTGGTCACACCTTCTATCAAGGCAGGGTCCAGTTCATCTTCTGCACGGTTTAAATCAACAAAGGCACGCGGTGCACCGGCTTTTAGAAACACCGCACCATGTTCTGTTGCTGCATCAAACAGCCTGTCTACATAGGCATCTTCGGAACTACGGATAGTTTGCCCGTCCAGAATCGTGCGGCGCAGAAAGCTCCAGTGATAGTCCCTGCCACTGTGGGGCGACGCGAAAATCACGGATGTTGTACGTCGCGCAGGGTGGGTTAAATGATAAGAAGCTTTGGGCACACACGAATCCTTGTTACAAAACTAACATAGCGCAAAAAAAATGTTTGCCAAAAGCCCCTTGATCCCCCCTGCGACTCTTATTATAGACCACGCACCGACGCGGAGCTCCGCGTCCTATTTGTTTGGGACAACGGCTTCGATTAGGGTTCATGGGCGATTAGCTCAGCGGTAGAGCACTTCGTTGACATCGAAGGGGTCACAAGTTCGATCCTTGTATCGCCCACCATGAATTCAATGCCCCATCCGGGGCGCCCGCAACAGGCGCACGCGCGCCGCGAAATGAGGAGAAGGACTATGAAGGTCAAAAACTCGCTCCGCTCGCTTAAGCAGCGTCACCGCGATTGCCGCGTCGTACGCCGTAAGGGCCGCGTCTACGTAATCAACAAGACGCAGCCTCGCTTCAAAGCCCGTCAGGGATAAGAAGCTAAGCAGCTTTATAAAAAGGCCGTCCTTCGGGGCGGCTTTTTTGTTTTTCACCCTTCCTGTTTGGGCTATCCAACTGCGTAAAGACTTTGGAGAGCACCATGTATCAGGGCAACTATCTGGCTGAACAAATCGCGGCGGCATCAGCAGATCGCTTGGGCGCGGTTTTTCTTGAGCATGGGCTGACGGGGGAAATCCTAAAGTATCGGGATTTCTGGCAGGGTGCCGAGCAGATGGCAGCGGCATTGACTGATCTGGGGGTAGAGCCCGGAGATCGGGTTGCCGTGCAAACTCCCAAGACTGTAGCAATGCTTCAGCTTTATGTTGGCACCGTTCTGGCGGGGGGTGTTTTTCTGCCGCTCAACACAGCCTACACCCCTGCCGAGGTAGAGTATTTCCTGACCGACGCCCGCCCCCGTGTCTTTGTGTGCGATCCGGCAAAGCGCGACGCACTAACACAGATCGCCGGCAAGGCAGGCGTTTCAGCGCTGTTGACGCTGGCTTCTGACGAATCCGGTACGCTGACACAGGCGCGCGATGCTCAAACCCCCGGTTTTCAAGCCGTTCCAAGGGGCGCGACCGATTTGGCGGCGATCCTGTATACCTCTGGAACCACTGGCCGCTCAAAAGGGGCGATGCTGACGCATCGGGCATTGGCGTCAAACTCGCTGACGTTACGAGATTACTGGCAGTTCACGGACAAGGATGTGCTGATCCACGCCCTGCCGATTTTCCACACACATGGGCTTTTTGTGGCGACAAACGTAACGCTGATGGCAGGCGGGTCGTGCATTTTTCTACCCGGCTTTGACGCGGCCAAGATCATCGAACTGATGCCCCGCGCCACATCGCTGATGGGCGTGCCAACATTCTACACCCGCTTGTTGGATCAACCGGAACTGGCAGATGCCTCGCGTAACATGCGGCTGTTCGTTTCCGGCTCGGCTCCGTTGTTGGCGGAAACCCATGATCGGTGGCGCGAAACCACAGGTCATGCGATTCTGGAACGCTACGGGATGACCGAAACGAACATGAACACCTCGAATCCCTACGACGGAGACCGTCGTGCTGGCACCGTGGGATTCCCCTTGCCGGGGGTTGAGTTGAAAGTCACTGATCCGCAGTCCGGCGACCCGCTGGCTGATGGCGAGATCGGCGTGATCGAAGTGCGCGGCGACAACGTGTTCGCGGGCTACTGGCAAATGCCGGAAAAAACCGCCGAAGAACTGCGCGAGGACGGCTGGTTCATCACTGGCGATCTGGGGTTTGTCGACGATCGCGGCTATGTCACCATCGTGGGGCGCGGAAAAGATCTGATCATCACCGGCGGGTTCAACGTCTACCCCAAAGAAGTCGAGTCAGTGATCGACGAATTGCCGGGCGTGAACGAAAGCGCTGTTATCGGTGTGCCACACAAGGATTTCGGTGAAGGCGTTGTAGCGATTGTTGTTCCGCAAAAGGGCGCTTCTCTGTCCGAGACCGATGTGGTTGCAGGGCTTTCAGAGCAGCTTGCCAAGTTCAAACAACCCAAGCGCGTTGTGATCGTTGATGAACTGCCCAGAAACACCATGGGTAAGGTGCAGAAAAACGTCATGCGTGAAACCTACAAAGGCATCCTGTCCTGAACCAAAAAAGCCGCCTGCTATTGCAGACGGCTTTTCAGGGCAGTTAAATGCCTGACGGCGAAATCACCACTGAGCAGGACCTTTGTCGCCAAACTGGTGAACGAGGAAATCGATAAACGCGCGAACTTTGGGCTGGGTAAACTTGCCCGGCGGATAAACCGCATAGATGCCTTGGGTTTCTACCGGAAGCTCTGGCATGGCATCAACAACCAAGCCCTTCTCCATCGCGTCCGCATAAAGGAAGCTTGGCAGATAAGCGATCCCAAGTCCTGAGACACAGGCGTTCAATAGGCTTTGCCCGTCATTGACCGACAGCCAACCCGCAGTTCGAACCTGGCGCCGCTCGCCCGACGGGGCGGTCAACTTCCACACGTTTCCGGCGGACTGGTTCGAGTAATGGAGAAGCTTGTGATCATTCAGATCGTCGATCTTCTCAGGACGTCCGTATTTCTCAAAATAGCTGGGCGCCGCGATCATACGCTTGGTGGTATCGGCCAACTTGCGTGCCCGAAGCGAGCTGTCTTCAAGCTCTCCCATCCGGACGGCCAGATCGAAGCCTTCGCTGATCAGTTCCACATAGCGGTTGTTCAGCACCATATTCACGGTGATTTCGGGAAACTCTGACAGGAATTCGCCCAATATCGGGCTTAGGTGGTTGACCCCGAAATCCGTCGCCACCGAGATGCGCAGCAGTCCCGAGGGGGCTGATTGCATCGAAGTGACCAGCGCATCCGCCTCGCCTGCGTCATTCAGAACGCGACGGGCGCGATCATAATAGGCCAGACCGATCTCGGTCGGGCTGACACGACGGGTGGTGCGGTTCAGAAGTCGCGCCCCCAAGCGCCCTTCCAAACTGGAAACGTGTTTCGAGACCGCCGATTTGGAAATTCCCATGCGTTTCGCCGCATCGGTAAAGCCCCCTTGGTCCACAACAGTGGCGAAAGCTTCCATTTCAGTTAAACGGTCCATATTCGTACCTCGATTACTAATTTGTGCAATCTGTGTATCGCGGTGAAATCGGGCATGAATGGGACACGCGGCGGACAATATCGGGGAATTGCCGTGTTATGTTGTTGCCATGGAAACAGAGAAACAATCTGGGCGCGATACCCTAGAATGTCACTGCCGCAATGGTGACCCAAACAGGCAACGTCACAGCGGCAAGCAATGTGGCCTGCGCCACAAGCGTCGCGGCCAGCTCCCGATCAGCCCCGAATCCCGCCGCCAGAACATGCGCAGCTGACGCGGGGGGTAGAGCGGCAAATACCACCAGCATCTGCGCGATCAACGGATCAACCTGAAAGGTAAGACTGCCCAAAAGCGCGGCCAACGGCAGAATCAGAAGCTTGGTCGAGACTATTATACCGCTGAACCTGTTCAGCTTTGCCAACGCCCTCCAATTCATCGTCGCCCCGATAGACAAAAGCGCCACGGGAATCGCTGCCTCGGCCAGAAGATTGACAGGAGCCATCAACAAATCAGGGATATGAAGCCCGCTCAGCCCAACCAGAACGCCGCCCAGACTAGCCACCAGAAACGGATTGGTCACCACCTTGAACACGGTCTTCGACAGGCTGCCGTTGCCACGGGACAAAGCGGTGACTGCAAAGACGTTCACCAACGGAATTGCCATCCCAACCCCCACAGACAACATGCCAAGCGGCGCATCCGGCAAAGTCGCCACCGCCACAAAGCCCAAAGCAGTATTAAAGCGATAAGCGGTTTGCCACGAGCCGGCAAAGTCAACAAACCTCTCAGGCCCCGACCGACGCGCCAAGTAACCCAGCGCCAATCCCAACACGGCCAGCCCCCAAACCGCAGGTGCAATTCGCACCACATCGACCAAGGCAATCGGTCGAGACGAGGCTGCGGTAAAGATCAACGCAGGAAACAGAATCTCAAAGTTCAGCCGGTCCAGCCCCTGCCACGCATTTTCAGACAGCCGCTTACGGACCAGTCCGCCAAGACAGACCATCAGAAACGACGGGATCAACCCGAAAAGTATCGTGACAAAAACCACGCGGGTCCCCCTTCGACAATCCCGTGCATAATCACCTCCGACTCCGCGAAAGCAACCCCAACTTCTTTTGTCCTAAAATATCCCGGGGGGTCCAAGGGGGGCAGTGCCCCCCTTGCCTGCACTAAAGCGTCAACGCCAGACGGGTGCCCTGATTGATCGCCCGCTTGGCATCCAGTTCCGCCGCGACATCCGCGCCACCAATCACATGGCAAGACACGCCCTTGGCCTCCAGCGCATCCGCCAAAGACCGGTCCGAGACCTGCCCAGCACACAAGACAATCGTATCCGCCTCAATCAGTCTGGGGTTCTCGCGCGTCTCGCCAAAGCTGACATGTAGTCCGTCACCGTCAATCCGCTCGTAATTCACGCCGCCGATCATCTCGACGTTTTTCATTTTCATCGCCGCGCGATGAATCCAGCCTGTGGTTTTCCCCAATCGCTTGCCCAAACGCTCATTCTTACGCTGCAAAAGCGTGACCTGCCGCGCCGGTGCCTCGGGCTGTGGCCCCTCGGCCACTAAGCCGCCCCTTTGCACCTCGGGATCGCCTACACCCCATTCGGTCTTCCATGCCTCAAGATCCAGCGTCGGGCTGGTGCCTTCATGTGTCAGATACTCGGACACATCAAAACCAATCCCCCCTGCACCGATCACAACCACCTTTTTACCCACCTCAACCTTATCGCGCAAAACATCAATGTAGCTCACCACATTCGGCCCGTCCTGCCCCGGAATGGCCGGATCACGCGGCACAACGCCCGTAGCGATGATCACCTCGTCAAAGCCATCCAGATCATCGGCAGACACCTCGCGGCCCAGCGCAAGGGTAACCCCCGCAACCTCGACCATCGTGCCGAACCAGTCTACCAGGCCAAAGAACTCTTCCTTGCCCGGCACCTGCTTGGCCATGTTCAATTGTCCGCCGATTTTGTCGGAACGATCGAAAACCGTAACCTTGTGCCCGCGACCCGCTGCGGCAATCGCCGTTGCCAGTCCGGCAGGGCCAGCCCCAACAACGGCAACGGATTTCACCTGCGCAGGTGGGGCTGCATCAAACGCCGCCTCATCGCAAGCCGCTGGATTCACAAGACAGGACGTCAGCTTGCCACCAAAGGTGTGATCCAGACAGGCTTGGTTACAACCGATACACGGCGCAATCTCGTTCGCCCGCCCTTGGGCCGCTTTCTGAACAAACGTCGCATCCGCCAAAAACGGCCGCGCCATGCTGACCATATCGGCACAGCCCTCGGCCAGGACCTGCTCGGCCACATCCGGCATGTTGATCCGGTTCGAGGTGATCACCGGAATGCCCACCTTGCCCATCAGTTTTTTCGTCACCCAAGCGAAGCCCGCACGGGGAACACTGGTGGCAATCGTTGGAATCCGCGCCTCGTGCCAGCCGATACCGGTGTTAATGATCGTCGCACCCGCTTTTTCGACCGCCTGCGCCAGTTGAACCACCTCTTCATGGGTCGAGCCGTTCGGCACCAGATCAATCATCGACAAACGATAGATAATAATAAAGTCCTCGCCCACGGCTTCGCGGCAGCGGCGCACCACTTCAACAGGCAGGCGCATGCGGTTTTCGTACGATCCACCCCAACGATCGTCGCGCTTGTTCACATGGGTCACCAGAAACTGGTTCAGGAAATATCCTTCGGATCCCATGATCTCGACGCCGTCATAACCGGCTTCGCGCGCTCTTACGGTTGCAGTGACGAAATCCTGTATTTGCTTTTCGATCCCCTCTTCATCCAATTCGCGCGGCGAAAACGGGCTTATCGGAGATTTCACTGCACTCGAACTCACGCATTCCTTGCCATAGGCGTAGCGACCCGCATGTAGAATCTGCATCGCAATCTTACCGCCCGCATCATGCACGCTGTCCGTCACAATCCGGTGGTTGGCAATATCCTGATCGCTGAACAAACCGGCCGCCCCCGGAAACACACCGCCTTCGCGGTTCGGGGCCATTCCGCCGGTCACGATCAGCGCCGCGCCACCCTTGGCACGTTCGGAATAAAACCGCGCCACGCGCTGCCAGTCGCCAGTTTCTTCCAGGCCAGTGTGCATCGATCCCATCAACACGCGGTTCTTAAGTGTCGTGAAACCCAGATCCAGCGGGGCAAGCATGTTTGGATAGTCGGTCATAGCGGTTCTCCCTTTGGCAGCACGATTCAAAAATGACCGCGGGAAGTCACGTGAAACCTCACGTCACCCCTGCATTTCATTTTACCAAAAATACTCTTGCCAAAGGCGCGGCGCGCAGCGCCAAAAAAACCTGCGACGCGGCACAAGCCGCGTCACCGTTTACATGGTTTCCAGACAATGCCGCCGGAATGCCCGCTTCAGCATATCCAACTCGGCCCGCAGCAAATCCATTTCTGCGCGGATATCATCGCCCAGCGCTTCCCCTGCAATCACGGTAAAACTGCCCAGCTTTCCGCCAGTTTTCCCGTCCTCAACCAGAAACGTCTGCACGCCGTCGCAAATCGCCGTCACCGGCACCGGTACGCGCAAAATCCAGCGCCCTTTTTTACCTCCATCGGCCAAACTGACCCCATCCACGATCTTGTCCAGATGGGTGACTTTCACTTCGGGCGGCACTGTCGGACCACCGTCAATAATGGCTTCCCAGACGCCCTCAAACAGACGCTTCGGAGTCAAAGTCATTTCCGACATGGTGTCCCTCCTAGAACTCGGCGCGCGGGCGACGCGACAGGGTTAGATCGCGGATCGTAACCTGATTCATTTCCGGCCCCTCGAAGATCAAATCGATCCAGGCCTTTTCCACGCGCTTTTCATTCAATCGCGTATAGCCCAGATCGAACTCGACCATCACGCTTTGCTCGTTCAAAGGCAACTCGCGCACAAGCTGCTCGGTGTTGGGGCCGTGGCGTACGTTCAAACGGGCGAAAATCTCGAGCGGCTTTTCCATCTCGACGATGGTTTCCAGTCGGATCAAATGCCGCCGCCCCAAACCCGTGATGGCCTGATCCGGCAGGTCAATCGCCAGAGACAGGAACGACCCGTCGAACCGGAAAACGTCCATACGCAAACCATAAGGGGCCAAATCCGCTTCGCGCGTGTTTCGAAGCTGACGAAGTGTCAGCTCTGACACTGAGCAGTCGTGAAACATCGTCACCTGTTCACCCATGGTGGTTTTGTTCTGGACTGATGCAATTCCCGGCACCGATAAAGAACCACGGAAAACTTCGGGCCGCCAAGCCCAATCAGCGTCATAGGGTTTCTGGATGGCGTCCGATCCAATCATCGGCAATGCCAAACGGTTGTCGGCGATGTGGATCAGGCGGTTCAAGTGGTATCTTAACAGTCGCGCCCGTGTGCGTTGGCTGCGCAGTTTGGGCAAATCCGCGCTTTCCGCCCGCGATGCCGCACTGTTCCAAACACGCAACAGAACAGATGACACCCATTCCGTGACAGCATTTCGTTTCAATTGCGCCATTCCGACCCGCGATTACCCTTATTAGACACTGGCCCGAAACAGGCACCACTTACACTACAAAGATGCAAGCCGCGTTGCACCCAGATTTTCCGGCCTCAGCTTCGGGGCTTTCGGCAGAATGCGCTCTGGGCTTTTGTCCTTGATGCGTTCTGCCAGATTCAGCAGCAAATCCCCACCCGATTTCCGCGTCGCAGCGCCTTTGTTCTGCGAAATCGCGGTCATCATCACAAGGTAGCCGTTCACGGTGGTCACCCCCCGCCAATATTGGCTGTCGCCGCCTTCCAGAATGTCTTGACCGCCAGTTGGCAGCTGCACCAGCTGAACACCGTCTTTGCTGCGCGCGCTTGCCCCCGAAGGCATACCCAGCGCGGCGGCCAGATGGTGGCTTTCTGCAAAATGCGCGGCTCTATCTGGCGAGATAGAAACCAAAAGAACCGCACGGTGCACCGGACCAACCGATCCGCCGTTGCTTAATACATCGCACCCGCCCATCACGACAAAGCGGTTTTCAACATCGCTCAGCTCGGGGTCAACGCAGTATCCGGCCGGGCCAGCCACAACAAGATCGCCACCAACCAAGCTGACAGACCCCACCGTCGGGGTCGGACCCACGCCTGACATGTCGCCTGAAGTGCAGGCTGTCAGAAGGGCAATGCAAAGTATAAGAGCCGCTCGTTTCAAGTATCTATCAAACCGCCTGTCCGACTTTGTTCCCGGATCTTTCGGTTCATTCTCCCCAAGTTTTGCGGAATGGATAATCGACCGGGGCGATCCAGTAAAGCCTGATTGGCCAAGGTCTGATTGCACTCGGGCGAAACCACGCTTATTTAGGGGGGAATAAACGCCAACAGAGGCATGCAATGAACTGGATTTCCAACTACGTCCGCCCGCGGATCAACTCGATCTTCTCGCGCCGCGAGGTTCCTGAAAACCTGTGGCACAAGTGCGATGAGTGCGGCACGATGCTGTTCCACCGCGAATTGTCGGACAACCTGAACGTCTGCACCAGTTGCGGACATCACATGGGGATCACCCCGCGTGCCCGCTTCAATGCGTTGTTTGATGGTGGTGTCTTTGTCGAAGTGACGGTCCCTGAACCGGTTGCTGATCCTTTGCACTTCAAAGATCAGAAGAAATACCCGGACCGCATGAAGGCCGCCCAGAAAAAGACTGGCGAGAAGGAATCCATGCTGGTCGCCGAGGGAGACATCGGGCGCACACCAATCGTTGCCGCATGTCAGGACTTCAGCTTTATGGGCGGATCTATGGGCATGTATGTCGGCAATGCGATCATCGCCGCTGCCCAGCGTGCGGTTGAATTGAAACGTCCACTGATCCTGTTTTCAGCCGCTGGCGGTGCCCGCATGCAAGAGGGCATCCTGTCTTTGATGCAAATGCCGCGCACCACGGTGGCCGTCCAGATGCTGAAAGAGGCAGGTCTGCCCTACATAGTCGTGCTGACCCACCCCACGACTGGCGGTGTCACGGCGTCATACGCGATGCTGGGCGACGTTCAGATTGCAGAACCGAATGCGCTGATCTGTTTCGCCGGACCGCGTGTGATCGAACAAACCATCCGCGAAAAACTGCCCGAAGGCTTTCAGCGGGCCGAATACCTTCTGGACCACGGCATGCTTGACCGCGTAACCCCGCGCACCGAAATGCGTGACGAGCTGATCACCATCGTTCGCATGTTGATGGGCGAAGGACCGGCCATTAAGGGCGATCTACCCGCACCATCCGCCGACAATGCCCCAGCCAAAGAAGCCGCCAAAGAATGAGCGCTGTTACATCCGACCTCATCCTTGAGCGGATGATGGCGCTGCACCCGAAGATCATCGACCTAACGCTGGATCGAGTGTGGCGGTTGCTGTCCGCCTTGGATAATCCGCAGGAAAAACTGCCGCCGGTGATCCATCTGGCGGGAACCAACGGCAAAGGCTCGACCCAGGCCATGATCCGCGCGGGTCTTGAGGCGGCAGGGAAATCCGTGCACGCCTATACCTCGCCGCATCTGGCACGGTTTCACGAACGGATCCGCTTGGCGGGCGACCTGATTTCCGAGGGACACCTGACCGAAATTCTGGACGAATGCTATCAAGCCAACGGTGGTGAAAGCATCACCTATTTCGAAATCACGACCGTCGCGGGGCTTTTGGCCTTTGCCCGTACACCTGCCGACTATACCTTGCTGGAGGTGGGTCTTGGCGGACGTCTGGATGCCACCAACGTCATCGAAACGCCTGCCCTGTCGATCATCACACCGATTGATCTGGACCACCAGCAGTTCCTTGGCGACACCCTAGGTGCCATCGCGGGCGAAAAAGCGGGGATCATCAAGCGTGGCGTTCCCTGCGTTGTCGGCCCGCAGCACGAAGAGTCAATGGACGTGATCGAGGCCACCGCTGCCCGTCTGGGCGCACCGCTTCTGGCCTATGGTCAACAGTGGCATGTCTTCGAAGAGCGCGGACGTATGGTCTATCAGGATGAAACCGGCCTGCTGGATCTGCCCCTGCCCAATCTGCCCGGTCCGCATCAGATCATGAACGCTGGTGCGGCTTTGGCCGCGCTGCGCTATCTGGGCTGCGATCAGGCCGCCTGTGAAGCGGCCGTGACCCAAGCCTATTGGCCCGCCCGTATGCAACGCCTGTCGCACGGCCCCCTGTTCGACATAGCACCCAAGGCCGAGCTTTGGCTGGACGGCGGTCACAACCCCGCCGCTGGCGAAGCAATCGCCGCCACGCTGGACCGCTTGCCCAAGCGCCCGACGCATCTGATCTGCGGCATGCTGAACACCAAAGACATCGCAGGCTATCTTCGCCCGATGTCCAAACATGCCGACAGCCTGACTGCGGTTTCGATCCCGGGCGAGATGAACACACTACCCGCCGAAACCACAGCCGGCGTTGCCAAGGATATCGGGATGACAGCCAGAACGGCAGAGTCTGTCTCTGAAGCGATGACCGAGATCTCTGCGAACAATCCGAACGCACGCATCCTGATCTGCGGTTCGCTTTATCTGGCAGGCAATATTCTGAAGGAAAACGGCTAGGGGGCGCTGCCCCCGTCGCCTTTGGCGACTCCCCCGGGATATTTGAAGACAAAAGAAAGCGGCGTTTCGTCCCTGTTTTCGTTTGGGCTTTCAGATTGCTGAAATCTTCGCTATGTGACGCGCGGATTTTAAGTGGAGAGCACAATGGCTATCAAGAAAGTCGGTTTCGTCGGTTGGCGGGGCATGGTGGGTACGGTCCTGATGGAGCGTATGCGGGAAGAAGGCGATTTCGCCGATATCGCCGAGCCTGTGTTTTTCACCACATCGCAGGTCGGTCAGGCCGGCCCTGACGTGGGTCAGGGCGCGGCGCCTTTGCAGAATGCGTCCGATATCAACGCGCTGAAAGCGATGGACGTGATCGTGACCTGTCAGGGCGGCGATTACACGAAAGAGGTGTTCGGCCCACTACGGGACGCCGGATGGGACGGCTACTGGATTGATGCCGCGTCTTCCTTGCGGATGGCGGACCATGCGGTGATCGTGCTGGACCCTGTGAACCGTGGCGTGATTGATCAGGCGCTGGTGGACGGCAAAAAAGACTTCATCGGCGGCAACTGCACCGTCAGCCTGATGCTGATGGGTCTTGGCGGGCTGTTCCAGAACGACCTGATCGAGTGGATGACCTCGATGACCTATCAGGCGGCCTCGGGCGGCGGGGCGCGGCATATGCGCGAACTGCTGAACCAGATGGGCGCCCTGCGCGGCTCTGCGGCGGAGCTGCTGGACGATCCGCATTCGGCCATTCTCGACATCGACCGTCAGGTGACGGCGGCGCTGCGGTCAGACGCGATGCCGACCGACAACTTCGGCGTTCCCTTGGCGGGCAGCCTGATCCCTTGGATCGACGTGGGCCTTGAAAACGGCCAGTCGAAAGAGGAATGGAAGGCGGTATCCGAGACGAACAAGATCCTTGGCCGGTCCGAAAACCCGATCATGATCGACGGCACCTGCGTGCGGATCGGCGCGATGCGCAGCCACTCTCAGGCGCTGACCATCAAGCTGAAACGCGACGTGCCGATGGACGAGATCGAGGCGATGATCGACGAGGCGAACGACTGGTCCAAGGTCGTGCCGAACGAACGCGACGTGACCGCGCGCGAGCTGTCGCCTGCGGCGATCACGGGGACGTTGACGGTGCC
>CAYVRN010000058.1:0-18756 GCA_964453855.1 uncultured Rhodobacterales bacterium | reverse complement strand
AATCCTCCGTTGTTCAAACCCCTAAATCTGTCCGGTGGGCGCTGACGTCAGACACCCAAGGTAAAATCGAACGCTGGCATCAGACCATGAAGAACCGCATTCTTCTGGAAAACTATTACCTGCCGGGCGACCTGGAGCAGCAGATTGGTATCTTTGTCGATTACTACAACAATCACCGATATCACGAGAGCTTAAACAACGTCACTCCGGCAGACATCTACTTCGGACGTGACAAAGACATTCTCAGGGAAAGGGAAAAGATCAAGAAACAGACAATCCAGTATCGCCGCTTGCAACATCAAAAGCAGGCTGCATAATCAACCCAACAGATGAGCCAGAGCCTCCAAAGCTCAAACCAGTCTCATGTCCAATTTTATATGACGACGGACACCCGTGCCGCGTCCGGTGCTTTTCTGGCGCAAGCAGTTTACAGCGATGCGGGCGGTAAAATTGGTGCCATTGTTTTGCAGATTTCGGCCCAGGAGTTCGAAGAGGCTCTTAAAAAACTGGGTAGTATGAAGAATTCCGCGACTGCCTTTATTCTGGATCAAACTGGTCAAATCGTTCTGTCGGAAGACAAAGACGGCGCAATGGTAAATGAAGCTCTGCTAAATCGTATCGGCGCAGAACGCCTTTTGGAAAGTGGGCAAAGCGGTCAATTTGTCTTCGAGCCTAATTCCGATAAGCCCCTTTTGGTGACCTATGGGCGTTTCAACGTTGTGAATGATGTTTATACGTCCGTCGTGGTTGCGGATTATTACACGGCTCTGAACTTCATGGGCGATCTGCAACTTCTAATGCTCTTGGGTGCCGTGGTTTCGTCGGTATTTGTTGGGGTCGTTTCGGTTATGATCATTCGCTTCAACCTTAGTGACACCAAATCGATGAATTCCAAGCTTAGAAGCATTGCCGAAAGCCGAGACTTTACTCGTCGTATCGAAAGCAATCGCAATGACGAAATCGGTCAAAGCAAACAGGCGATCAACCAAATTTTGGATGCTGTGGAAGAGACTTTAAGAGATATCAAAACCTCGGCAGACACGACCGATGCAATGGCAGTCCAACTGGCCGCCTCGGCAGGGGCCTCTGCCGCCAGCGCGGAAACGCAGGCTGTAGCCATCGAAGAACTGGGCGCATCG
This sequence comes from uncultured Rhodobacterales bacterium, assembly GCA_964453855.1. Lineage (GTDB taxonomy): Bacteria > Pseudomonadota > Alphaproteobacteria > Rhodobacterales > Rhodobacteraceae > JASMHC01. The sequence continues at coordinate 17,617 of CAYVRN010000058.1, read as the reverse complement.
ATCGAGGAAACCGAAAGTCAGGCCCAGATAAGCGCTGAATATTCCAAAGAGACTGCGCAGGTTGTTACTGAGGTCGTGGAAAGCGCCAAAAACGGCAATCAAGTGGTCAACGAACTGGCGTCGGCCATGGACGGCATCAACACCTCGTTCGAAGAAATTACCAAGGTTATCAAGGTCATAGATGAAATTGCGTTCCAAACGAACCTGTTGGCTTTAAATGCTGCAGTAGAAGCGGCTCGTGCCGGACAGCATGGGCGTGGATTTGCGGTGGTGGCGCAAGAGGTCCGCAACTTGGCCGGACGCTCGTCGAAAGCCGTCGAAGAAACATCAAAGCTGATTGACCGTTCCGCACAGCGCGTGAAATCCGGTCAAGAGGTCTCGGCGCGCACAAAAGTGGCGTTTGACGGAATAAACCACCAGATTTCCGGAGCGACCGATTTTCTGAACAACATTCGCGCAAACAGCTTCGAACAGGCCGAAAGCATCCGGCACATCGGGCGTTCCATGTCGGAAATCTCATTGGAAACACGCCAAGGAACGATCCGCGCAGAAAGTCTTTCCGTGATCGCCTCGGATATGCGCGAAGCGGCGGATCAGGTGCGCCAAAAAATTGCCGCTTTAGGTGTGACTGTTGAGCCGGAACAGATAGATGTTGTGCGGGGTGATGTCCTGCAAGCGCCATTGCCGGCCGCTGAGCCGGAGCAGGTGCTCTATAACCCGCGCGAAAGTGAGGTTGACGAACCGAACTCAGTCGATGACGAAATACAACCAGCCCAGATAGCGCAACCGTCAAAACCCGAAAATGTGATCCGCTTCAACACGCGCGAGGCAGCAAAGCCGAAACACGACCCCGTTGATATCGATCACCGCGGCATACCCGGTTTCTAAGCGCTATTGCTCCATCCAAATTGTCACGGGGCCGTCGTTTGTCAGCGAAACCTGCATGTCGGCCCCGAACTCTCCGGTTTCGACCGGAATACCCAAGCCCCGCAGACAGTCGGCGAAATGCAGATAAAGGCGCTTTCCGTCGTCTGGCGCCGCAGCGGTCGAAAACCCCGGACGGTTCCCGCGCGAGGTATCGGCGGACAGGGTGAACTGGCTGACCACCAATGCGCTGCCACCGATGTCGGCAATGGAACGATTCATCTTGCCTGCGTCGTCCTTGAAAATACGCACCTTAGCAATCTTGGTCGCCAGTTTTGCGGCATTCTCTTCGGTGTCGCCCTGCATCGCGCAGACCAGGATCATTAACCCTTGACCACATTGACCGACGATTTGACCATCGATATCTACGCGGGCTTCGGAAACCCGTTGCAGCAATGCTCGCATTTCAACTCTCCTAACTTGTGCGCGGCATCCTTTGCTTTGAAATTGACTAAGGTCAATGACGCAAGCCCAAACGAGGTTCAGGATGCTGTCGTCTTTCAATATTGGACGGAGGCAAACATGGTTGAATCATCTCATAATGCGGGCCTGTGGCCCAACATCTACGCACCGCTTAGAAATCTCGGTGCCCGTGTCGCCGATTGGTTGTCACCGGCATCTGATGCCAAGTCTGCAGACGACAGCTACCATATTTCGATGGAGCTTCCCGGCGTCGCCGAGAGCGACATTGAAGTTGTCATCGAAGGAGGCGCCCTGACAGTCCGCGGCGAAAAGAAAACCAGCCGCGAAGAGAAGGGCGAGACTTGGTTTTTCAGCGAACGTCAGTACGGCGCTTTTAGCCGATCGTTTCGCTTACCCCCAGATGCAAGCGAGGCGGAGATATCCGCCGATCTAAAAGACGGTGTTCTTAGCCTTACGATCCCGCGCAAAACACCCGAGGCGCAGGCAGGGCGAAAAGTAAACATCACACTTCGCTGAACAGTTCCGGATTGCTGGCAATGAAATAACCGATACCTCCGGCTACCAGCAGTCCGGCCAACACCGCAAAAAGAATTTTCCAGAACGACCATGGGCGTTGTCCACTGACGCGTCCCGAGCGCCCGTTGATAACCACACGGTAGGTTTCGCCGCGAAACTTATAGGCCGCCATCCAGACCGGAAGAAGGATGTGTTTGAACATCACGTCAGAGACTTTGGTGTTTACCGAATGAACACGTTGGCGGTCACCCCCGATGTCGAATTTCACATCACGCAAGATAACCCGATCCATGTGGTCGCGCGCGCGCTCATAGCCGTCGTCAAGTTCGACGGTATACGCCTCGGCCCGATAACCGGCGAGGTATTCGGGCAGATAGGGCTCAAGGTCGGGCAGGTCCCAAGGGGCCAGATCGTCGATGTGTTTCTGCGGCAGCGACTTCGAGGCCATAACCAGAATATCGTCGAAAAACCGTGCTACCCGCCCCGAGGCACTGCGCCACCGCGTGCGCCGTTCGCGGATGGTCTGGGTCTTGCCGTTGCGCGTGACGGTGCGGCTGACATAATAGTCCGTGCCACGCTCACCTGTATAGGAAGATGCAGTTTGCGCATCGAACGTCCAAAAGGGCACGTACATGCCCTGCATCTTCCGGCCTTTTCGAGCGAACTGATCCAATCCGTTCGGAGCGAACCAGAGCTTGCCAAGCCACGCGCCCATAGCCTCACGCGCTTGTCCTTCGTCGATGCCGAACGGCAGCAGGCCGCGTGGCTTGATGTGACGATGGGTGCCGGTGTCTGTGACAACCGGCGTTGCGCAAAAGGGGCATTCGGCGGCGTGCGTTTCTTGCCCAAGCTCGAACTGCGCCGCGCAATCAGGGCACGTGACAACGCGCGTTTCTTCCCAATCGCTCTCGGGTAGATCTGCCGACAAAGCCTGTTGAAAATCCAATTCTCGGATTGGATTTGACCATGGTCCTGCGTCATCAATCGGTTGCGCATGCCCGCAATAGTCGCAGACAAGCTGCGCATTTACTGGATCAAACCGCGCATCCGCACCGCATTGCAAACAAGGGAAACGGTGCTCTTCGACGCTCATTTCCTTGGCTCCTTTAACGGGTGTTCAAAGCTGATCACACTGGCGACCTGCTTGGCCGAGGCGCTGGTAAACCGGATCATGTGACAGAACAAAGCCGCAGGTTGCCCCATGCGTCGAACTTGCCCTGACACGGCGGCGGCTTTGCCATGGGTGACGATTTCGTCAATGCGAATGTCGGCCCCGGTTTGCTTGGCCGCTTTGAAGATGGCATCTTGCCCGATCAGCGCGGCACCGCCTTTCTGCCACGACACCGCTTCCGCAAAATCGTCAGACAAAAGTGCACTCGCCCCCATTAAGCCAAGCGCAATATCCGCCGCCTTCTTCGCTTTTGGCGAAGAGCCGCAGGCTGTGCCCCTCTCAACGGTCGAGGTGCTGCTTTCATGCTGGACGTCATTCAAAGATCACGCTCCCGGTGGCGGAGGAGGGGGCGGCAGGATTGTGAACAACTGTGCCAGTTCGGTGACATCATCGGCCTTCATCCAACCGTCTTGGCCGGGGGTCCAGACAAAGGTGTCACGGGTCAGGCTTCCATCAGACGCCATACGCCCCAGATCGGCTTTAGAAAACGGCCCCTTGGTCGTGCCGTTTTCGGCGATGTGCCACACATGCTCGACCGGCGGTGGCGGAGGGGGAGCGCTGACGGCATGTGCCCCCCAAGGCCCCTGCTGCGCCATGTTCTGTGCCATCGCCATGCCCATACCCATACCAAGACCGGCCCCCATTCCGCTATTTGCTGTCTGGGCCGAAGCGGTCATTGCCTCGGCGGTCGAATACTGGGTGAACCGCCCCAGATCACCCGCCAATCCCATAGAGGTGCGTTTGTCCAATGCCTTTTCTACAGCGGGGGGAAGGCTGATGTTTTCAATATAGAATTCAGGCATCGCCAAACCGTACTCTGCCAGCGTTGGTGATACCTGCGCTGCGATCAATTTACCCAACTCCAAGGTATTCGCGGCCATGTCCAGTACCGGAATATTGCTGCCTGCCAGCGCCGCTGAAGCTTTGGCCACGATGATCGACCGGATCTGATAGCTGATTTCGTCGCTGGTGAATTCGCCGTCTGTCCCGACGATCTCGGTCAGGAACTTTGCGGGGTCGGTCACGCGGGTTGTATAAGTTCCGAACGCCCGCAAGCGAACCGGACCAAACTCGGGGTCGCGGCACATGATCGGGTTCTTGGTGCCCCATTTCAGATCGGTGAAACGGGTGGTGTTGACGAAGTAGATCTCGGACTTGAAAGGGCTTTTGAACCCGTGGTCCCAGTGCTGAAGCGTGGTCATCACCGGCATGTTGTTGGTTTCCAGCATATACATGCCGGGGGTGAACACATCGGCCAGCTGTCCTTCGTGTACAAACACGGCTGCTTGACCTTCGCGGACGGTCAGCTTTGCACCATACTTGATCTCATGTCCTTCGCGTTCAAACCGCCAGACCATCGTATCGCGGGTGTCATCTACCCAATGAATGACGTCGATAAACTCGCCTGTCAGAAAATCCCAAATACCCATGACTAGTCCTTTCCAGTTGACCTATCCGGCCAGTTCATACGCAATTTGCTGTACAATGGGGCGTGCATCCCGCGCGCTCATCCCGACATGTAAACGTGGATCATACAGCAACTTCAACAGCATCTCGTCCTGTCGGGTCAGAAAGCCGAATTCTTCGTCATCGTTAAAAATCGAGGGACGCGCCCTTGGGCTGTCATTCGCCAATCCCATCCCCTGCGCCAGCTCTTCATGGATACAAGAGCGTCGCATTAGGGTAGGGTGCTCGGCGCGGATCACCGCCACCGCGCGGTCATATGAATGCCCCCCGTTCTGCGAGGGGAAGGCATAGACCAGACATAGGATCGAGCGCGGCAGGTTCATAAAGTCCGAAATCGTCCGGTCGGACACGCCCGGCACAAAAGATCGGAAGCGGTTGGCAAAGGCGGCACGGTCGTCTTCACCGATCACCATCACCAGATAGTTCGGGCGTTGCGAGGTCATCTGGATCGGGTGCCCGGACAGGTTTGAAAGATGTCGGGCATAGTCCGCGACAAACGCCCCATCGGTCGCGCGGACCTCCTGCGGGACCGAAGCCCCGTATTCCACGCTCATGCGGATGGGCTTTTCCCACCGGCGTATGTTGCTGGGGGTTTGCCGCGCCACAAATCCGGCTTGTCCGGGCTGGTATTCATCGAAAAGCGCTATAGCTTCAAAGTTTTCTGCCAATATCCGCCCGTTGATCGTGGTCACACCGGCGCCGTCATCTTCGCGGATCAACCCGCGCAACCGCATATTGTATTGCAGATCGGCATAATATTCGGCCAAGGCCACGCTTTTGGCCGAGGGCGCGGTCACCGCTGGTGGCGTATAGGCCGTTTGAACCGGAGCAACGCTGCAACCAGCCAAGGCTAACGCGGCAAGCGCTGCCGAACGTCGAATATGCCGCGCTAACGGTTTCACCCCTGAGAAACCGAAGTGCTTTGACCCGCTTTGGCCGAAGCCAGCGTTTGCCGCAACTCGGCTTCCATTTTCTGCAACTCGCCTTCCGCCGCCGCACGCTTGGCCTTGCCTTCGTCCGCGATCTGCAGGCTTTCCTCAATGGTGCCGATAAGATCGTCGTTGGCCTGTTTGACCGCTTCGATATCAAACACGCCGCGCTCCATTTCTTGACGGATCATCTTGTTGCCTTCCCGAAGGTTGGCCGCATTTGCAGTCAACAATTCGTTGGTCAGGTCATTGGCGTCTTTCACCGCCGCCGCCGCATCCATCGACCGTTGCATTGTGACCGCCTGCGCCAATTGGGTTTCCCACAGAGGCACCGTGTTCACCAGCGTCGAGTTAATCTTGGTGACCAAAGACTTGTCGTTTTCCTGCACCAAACGGATCGAGGGTAGCGATTGCATAGTGACTTGCCGTGTCAGCTTCAGGTCATGCACGCGGCGCTCAAGATCATCCCGTGCCGACCGAAGGTCACGCAATTCCTGCGCCCGAAGGGTCTTGTCCGCATCCCCAGCTGCGTTCATTTCCGCCTCTTTTGCAGGAATATCGGTGCCGTCCATTTCGGCCAGCTTTTCTTCTCCTGCCGCGATGTAAAGCGCCAGTTCGTCGTAAAACCCGAGGGTTTTTTCATACAGGATATCCAGCGACTTGATATCCTTCATCAACGTGTGTTCGTGCCCCAGAAGATCTTCGGTGATCCGGTCGATCTGTCCTTGAACCTCTTCAAAACGGGCATGGAATTTCGCAATCGGCGCGGCCTTGCCCATCAGCTTTTCCCACCAACTACGGTCACGGCGGGTGTCCAGTTCGGACACCGAAAACCCTCGGATCGTCGCCACAATGTCCCGCAAACTGTCACCTGCTGGGCCAACGTCCTTGTTGCGCACCCCTTGAAGCATCGACTGGCTGATCTGCTGCAAATCACCCTGAGCCGCCGAGCCGAAAGTGACGATGGAATTGGTGTCCGCCGGATCAATCATTCCCATCAACTGGCGGATACGGTCCATTGTGGTCGGGTCCATAGCGTTGGTTTGTTCCGGCACATCCGGCAATTGTACGGCATTCAAAGCCTGAATTTCTGCATCGGCCTGCGCTGCTTTCTGGCGAGTGTTTTCAGACATGTCAGTTTTCCCGTTCGTTAAGATGCAGGGCAACGCCCTCGGATTTTAGCCGGTCCCGCAGGACCCCGATTTCGATATCCAGATCAATGTGATCGTCGGCCAAAAAGACTTGTGTCTTGCGGACGAAATTCTGATCAAGGTCTGCGATCAGCTTCACATAGTCGTCGCGCGTTTTGGCATTGCCCGTGCGCTGGTAGAGATCAGCAAATTTTTCCGAAGCCTCGCAAGCCGCGCGTAGGTAGACGCTCAGGTATTTCCGCGCCGCGGTCAAATCGCGGGGGTCCGCTTCAATCGCCCGCAGCATTGTGCGCACGGTGCCCGCGAAACCTTCGATCCGCTCAAGCAGGTTTCGGTCATTCAAACCGCGAATGGTTACCGTCAGACTTTGCAGGCTTTGCTCGGCTTGTTCCACGGCTTTGACAACGCGCTGGGTTTGAAAGTCGTCGACGCCGTCGATTCCCTTGCTGCGCATAGGGTCCAGTCCAAAGGCCAACAGATGCAGGATCACACCCAGTGCGGCAAAAACCACGGCATCAATCGGTCCGTGACCGGCCAGTCCGGTCAGGCCCAGGCCAACCCCCATCATTACGGCCCCAAAAATCTTGCGCGGAATGGCTGGGCGGCGGGCGATCGTACGCGCTTCAAAGGCGTCCTGCGCCAACAGCCCTTCGCGTGTCAGCCACGCGCCCAGTAGAAAACTTCCCAGTGCGCCAAGGTAGGTCGCCATTACAACAGGCTCGCTGCTGAAAGCTTTGATAACCAGAAACAGAGGCGCGAAAAACAGCAGGTTCACCCGCCCACCGACTCGTGACCGTTTCGCATGTTGTAGCGGAGCGTCAGGGGCCCGTCCGCCGGGGCTGTATTTTCCACCATAGCGCTGGGCCATTACGCCCCCGCCGCCGTGATGGAGACATACAGGATCAGGGCGACCAACAGCCCATATGCCAGTTTTTGTAACCCGGTTTCACTCATGGATACCCCTCTCGCAGGAAAGATAGGCACGGATGCAATGTGATACCAGATCATTGAATGGAATAGCGGCATATTTGGCCGCCATTCGCCGATTAATTGCGGCGCTTGCGCACGACTTTTGGTTTTGGCTGTGCTGGCGCGTCGTCCAGCCCCAACTGGTCGCGGATGACCTTGCGGCGCAGTTCCTGTACCTCGCCAGCTTTCAGTTGCCCCAGCTGGAACGGACCATAGCTGACCCGGATCAGCCGATTCACGGTCAGCCCCACAGTCTCCATCGCACGACGGATCTCGCGGTTTTTGCCCTCGCGCAGACCCACTGTCAGCCAAGCATTTGCGCCTTGCTGGCGATCCAGCGTCACTGTCATCGGCTGAAATCTTTCGCCCTCGATCACAATGCCCTTCAAAAGCGGGGCTAACGTCGCCTCGGACGGCGTTCCCTTAACCCTTACGCGGTATTTGCGCAGCCAGCCTGTGCTGGGCAGCTCAAGCTTGCGCTTGATCTCGCCGTCGTTGGTCAGCAGCAACAACCCTTCCGAGTTTAAATCCAACCGCCCGACAGACATCACGCGGGGCATGTCCTCGGGCAGTTTGTCAAAGATCGTTTCTCGCCCTTGTTCGTCTTTGGCGGTCGTTACCAGACCGGTCGGCTTGTGATACAGCCAAAGCCGCGTTTCTTCGGCCTCGGCAATCTGCTTGCCGTCGACAGTGACTTTGTCTTTGGCCGTGACGTTCAACGCAGGGCTGGTCAGCTTTTTGCCGTTGACCGAAATACGTCCGGCTTCGATCATCCGCTCGGCTTCACGGCGGCTTGCGACCCCTGCTCGGGCCAGTACTTTGGCGATGCGATCGCCTTTTGGGGTTTCCTGTGTCATGCCTGTCGCTTAGACCATATGCAGTCCACAGGAAAGCCGGGAAGTGACGTTTCGCAGTTTCATGCATCTTGCCCTTGATCAGGCCCGCCTAGCCGCCGAGCGCGGTGAAGTGCCTGTCGGCGCTGTTATCGTCGCTTCTGATGGGCGCGTTATTGCAGAAGACCGGAACCGCACGCGCATCGGCCACGATCCCACTGCTCATGCCGAAATCAACGTGATCCGCGCGGCCTGTGCCGCCTTGGGCCAAGAACGTTTGGCGGGATATGACCTCTATGTCACCCTCGAGCCCTGTGCCATGTGCGCGGCGGCCATAGCCAACGCCAGAATTCGGCGCGTGTACTACGGGGCGTCTGATCCAAAATCAGGCGGCGTCGAATGTGGCGCGCGGGTTTTCGAGCACCCGCAAACCCATCACAAGCCGGAAATTTATGCCGGCATTGATGGCGAAGCAGCACAGGAAATATTGGTCCGTTTTTTTGAGAAAAAGCGATAGTTTTTCGCTGCTCGACCTGAAGGCCAGCTAAAGTTTCCGTTTCACACGCCGTTAGAGAGACAACTCCAAAAATTGTTTCACACATCTCACGGGTTTATCGAATGACACCAATTCTTCCGCAGGAAACAAGCAGCTTTTTGCAGATCGCCAACGAACGAAAGCTGAAAACCTACTTAGCCGCGATGATCGTTTTGGGTGCGGTGTTTACCTCTTATTATGCGGTTATAGGCGCATGGTACAGTTTTTGGGGGCCATTGGGTTTCATGGTCGGGTTGTCGTTCTCATGGGTGTTGACCGTGCGTTCTATGCATAACGTCGCCGGTTTCACGCTGGCTCTAACCCTTTGGGCGGCGCCGCTTTGGTGTGCCATTGTCAGCGGGGGGATTTGGTCGCCGTTGATGATGTGGCTTATACCGCCGATTTTGATCGCCGGTTTCCTGAATGGCATGAGTGCATCAATCATTGTGGGCGCCATGAGCATAGGCGCTGTTGCCGTCATGTACGTTTTCAACGATCAATTGGCCGCGTTGAACGAACTTACCGATCCGTTCAAGCTGACAATGACAATGCTGCTCACGGCGGTCTCGTCCATGGGGTACGTTGTTTATTTTGCCTACGAAAACAACCGCCAAACCAGAATGGCGGTTCAGCAGGCCACTGCTTCGCACAACGAAGCTTTGAAAGCGCAGGCCAAACTGGATCGCGCCAACGCCGAGAAACGAGCCAAAGAGCGCGCGGAAGCCGAGCGTTTGCGTCAAGAAGCCCAGTTCCGCGAAGAGCATTCGCGTCAACTTGCCGAAGACATGGAGTGGAATGCACGTCGTATTGCATCATTGGCGGTGTCAGTACGTCAGGTCTCGGAGATGATGGAGACCGCCAATCTGTCCACCAAAGGAATAGTGAGCCATGCAAAAGGCGGCGGCGAGGTTGTGAAAGAGGCGATTCACGCCATGCGCAAGGCACAGAAGTCCTCGACCGATATTGCCAACATCAGCTCGACCATCGAAGATATCGCCTATCAAACCAACCTGCTTGCTCTCAACGCACAGATCGAGGCTGCGCGGGCGGGCCATGCGGGCAAAGGGTTCGCGGTCGTTGCCGGAGAGGTGCAGGCCTTGGCTGGACGTGCGGCGAAAGGAGCGCAAGATATCAGCCAACTGACCGAGGATAGCGGCAAGAACGTCAATCCGGGTGCTCAGACCGTTGAGCGGGCGAACGAAACGCTGAATGACATCATTTCAGAAGTTGAAAAAACCGTCGAACAAATCGCCCGGGTGACCGAAGCCGCCAAGAAACAGGCTGGAACAATTGACGAGATTAGCGGTGTCTCCGCGCAGATTGACACGCGGATGCAAGATCTGTCACGGCCATTCCTGGATGCGGCTGAGTAATCGGTCTACGTCATTCCGATAATTCTATCGCGGCGCTGGGCGTAAATGGCCAGCGCCAACGAGATCAGCGCCGAGATAAACATTAGCGTTAAAAGCGGATAGACCCCCGCTTCTTTATCCAGAAACGTACCCGCGATCGCGGACAGCGTCGCTCCGCCACCGATCATAATGGCTCCGCCAAATCCGCTGGCGGTTCCTGCCAGATGAGGCTTGACCGAAATCATGCCAGACGTTGCATTGGGAATGGACAGTCCGTTTCCAAGCCCGATCGCGACAATTCCCACAAAGAAAAAGACTTCCTTCGACCCAAAGCCGGTAAGAAACAGCACGAATGTCAATGCCAGCCCGCCAGTCACGAACCAACATCCGATAAGCATCATTCGGATCATTCCGATGCGCGTTGAAAAGCGCCCCGACAGGAAATTTCCAAAGAAATAGCCAAGGGAAGGCGCAGCAAAATACGCACCCAACTGCGCGGGTGTCAGGCCGTATATCTCGGTGCCTACAAACGGTCCGCCACCTAGGAACGCGAAATACGCCCCAGATGCAAAGGCATTTGTCAGCGAAAACGCCCAGAAACGCCGCGATTTCATAAGCTCGGGGTATTCGGCAAACTGTCCAAGAATGGACAGATCGGACGGGGCTTTCGTTTCGCCCTGATCCGCCCAGGATAACCACATCATCGTAAGACCCAACACCAGAAACGCGATAAAAGTCGACTGCCATCCGAAGATGCCATCCAGAATGCCGCCAATTGCGGGGGCAATCATCGGCGCGATGGCCATACCCATGGTCACATAGCCGATCATGCTGGCCGCCTGATCCGCTGGAACCGTATCCCGTATAGTCGCGCGGCTGACCACAGTGGCCACCACAATGCCCGATTGCAGCATCCTGAAAATCAAAAACACCAGAATATTCTGCGCCAACAGACACCCGACTGTGGCCAGCAGAAAGATGAACACACCTGCCAGCATAACCGGACGTCGGCCGTATTTGTCTGAAAGCGGGCCAATGATCGTTTGCAGCAGGGCGTTTACGAAAAGAAACAAGGCCACAGACAGCTGCATGGTTTTATAGGGTGTATCGAAATACTCGGCCATTCCCGGCAGGGATGGCAGAAACATATTCGTGCTCAGCGATGCCAAGGACGTCAGGCTGATCAGCGTAAAGATATGTGGGGGTGTTGTCCGATCCAAAAAGCGGACGGTTGTTTTTGTGCCCATACGAAATCGGTAATACTAAACATGTGAATTGTCTAGTTTGGTCATAACGTCATATTAGCTAATTTGCATTTAGCTACGCGCCGGTTTCAAATAATTTGCAAATTTGCCGAATTTGACTTTGCTGCGCCGCCGCACCGCATTAGTGTCGCCGCAATTGAACAGGGGTGCCACCATGAAAGACATTCTCAAAGAACTTGAAGACCGCCGCGAGGTCGCCCGTCTGGGCGGCGGCGAACGCCGGATTGCGTCTCAGCATGCCAAGGGCAAGCTAACCGCTCGGGAACGTATCGAACTCTTGCTCGACGAAGGCAGCTTTGAAGAGTTCGACATGTTCAAAGCACACCGCTGCACCGATTTCGGTATGGAAAAACAAAAGCCTGCTGGCGATGGGGTGATCACTGGCTGGGGTACGATCAACGGTCGGATGGTTTATGTATTCAGTCAGGACTTCACAGTTTTCGGCGGCTCGCTGTCAGAAACCCACGCGCAGAAGATTTGCAAAATTCAGGATATGGCTATCCAGAATGGCGCGCCGATCATCGGTCTGAACGACTCAGGCGGAGCGCGCATTCAAGAAGGCGTCGACTCGCTTGCGGGTTATGCCGAGGTATTCCAGCGCAACATCATGGCCTCGGGTGTGGTGCCCCAGATCAGCGTCATCATGGGCCCCTGTGCCGGTGGTGCCGTTTATTCTCCGGCCATGACCGACTTTATCTTCATGGTCAAAGACAGCAGCTACATGTTCGTCACAGGCCCCGACGTTGTTAAAACCGTCACCAACGAGGTTGTGACCGCTGAAGAACTGGGTGGGGCCTCGACCCATACCAAAAAGTCCTCGGTTGCGGATGGTGCGTTTGAAAATGACGTCGAAGCCATGAGCGAAGTGCGCCGACTGGTGGACTTCCTGCCGCTCAACAACCGCGAAAAGCCACCTGTGCGTCCGTTCTTTGACGAGCCGGGCCGGATCGAGCAAAGCCTTGATACGCTGATCCCGGAAAACCCCAATCAGCCTTATGACATGAAAGAGCTGATCTTGAAGGTCGCGGACGAAGGCGATTTCTACGAAATTCAGGAAGATTACGCCAAAAACATCATTACTGGTTTTGTCCGTCTTGAGGGGCAGACCGTGGGCGTTGTGGCCAACCAGCCGATGGTTCTGGCAGGGTGTCTGGATATCGACAGCTCGCGTAAAGCGGCGCGCTTCGTGCGCTTCTGTGACGCTTTTGAAATTCCGATCCTGACGCTTGTTGATGTTCCGGGCTTCCTGCCGGGCACCTCGCAGGAATACGGTGGCGTGATCAAGCACGGTGCAAAGCTGCTGTTTGCCTATGGCGAGGCAACGGTGCCGAAGGTGACCGTCATCACCCGTAAAGCTTATGGCGGTGCGTATGACGTTATGGCGTCAAAGCACTTGCGTGGTGATTTCAACTATGCGTGGCCGACTGCAGAGATTGCTGTGATGGGTGCCAAAGGTGCAACTGAAATCATCCATCGTGCCGATTTGGCCGACCCTGAAAAGATCGCGGCCCACACCAAGGACTATGAAGATCGGTTCGCCAATCCGTTTGTCGCGGCAGAGCGTGGCTTTATCGACGAGGTGATCATGCCGCAATCGACCCGTAAACGGGTGTCTCGGGCCTTTGCCTCGCTTCGCAACAAAAAGCTGCAGAACCCGTGGAAGAAGCACGACAATATTCCGCTTTGATCAAGCGGACCCGGGCGGGGGGCTGTCTGCCCCCCGCACCCCCCGAGAGTATTTCTGGAAAGATGAAAGCCGGATGAGCCGAAATTCTTGGCATATGGATCGCCAACAGGACAGCCTGAGGCTGGCCCGTAAACCGGGGCAGCGTTTGGATGTCTGGGCGGAAGCGCGCTTTCCCGTTGTGGCGCGGGGACGCTTGGCGCATCAGATCCGTCAGGATATGTGGCGCGCGCTGCAGTCTTTACGCGGGTTTTCTCCGGTCATCGAAGTGACTGGGGATGCCGACGGTTTGACTGTTCGTGCAGGCGGGCAGATCGACAGTATGGTCCCCAAGACTGCTGTGGTCGCGCGTATCGCCGATTTGCTGGCTGATGAAAACAAGCGCAGCCGCTGGATCCGGTGTGCTGCACACAAAGGGGCTGCATGACATGATCAAACATCGCGGATTTCCTGGCCGTCTGGCCGGCACCGATTTCCAGTTCGTGATCAGACGCGCGAACCCCAAAGGGGTTACTCCGATCACGCGGCGCGAACGCTATGCCGATCGCCGTCCAGCAGACAAGCGGGCGGATGCCGGATTCATGGAAGCGCTCTGGGAGCATTTCGGTGAAGAGCCATTCGAGCGCGGCAATCTGGATGCCGGTCGTCTTAGCTGGCTGTTCGGGCGCGAAGTGGTGCCTGTAGATCCAGATAATTTTGATCCCAGCGATTATGATGCGCTGTTGCGGATCAACGTGGATGTGGCTCAGACCACTTTTCCTGACATTTTTGGGGGCGCGTGAGCATGGTTTTGCCGCATCTTGTGACATTTTGGCGGAAACTGGCCGATATGACCTGTGATGCACGCGTCGGGTTTGTGTCTGGCGTTCTTAATGCACATTCTAATGGTATGCAGAGTGACCTTTCTTGTGGTCGCTCCTCGCGTAACCCTTCCCTTTCGACGGGGGCCGTGCCTTTTGGGACCGGTCCCCGTTTTTTTCCCATTCCGGTAAAAGTTGCCTCGTATCCTGCGGGGGCTTTGCCTGTGCCATTTGGCCGGACCCAGAGCCGTGCCACCTCAACAAAAAGGACGGACAATGTTTGATAAGATCCTGATTGCCAACCGGGGCGAGATCGCCTGCCGTGTTATCAAGACCGCCCGCAAGATGGGCATCAAGACCGTGGCGATTTATTCGGACGCCGACAAGCAGGCGCTGCATGTTCAGATGGCGGATGAAGCGGTTCACATTGGGCCTCCTCCGGCGAACCAGTCCTATATCGTGATCGACAAGGTGATGGACGCGATCCGTCAGACCGGCGCGCAGGCGGTGCATCCGGGCTATGGCTTTTTGTCGGAAAACAGCAAGTTCGCCGAGGCGCTTGAGGCCGAAGGCGTCGCCTTTGTCGGCCCCCCGAAAGGGGCGATCGAAGCAATGGGTGACAAGATTACCTCGAAAAAGATCGCGCAAGAGGCCAATGTCTCGACGGTTCCGGGGTATATGGGGCTGATCGAAGATGCAGACGAAGCGGTGAAAATCTCGAACCAGATCGGCTATCCAGTGATGATCAAGGCCAGCGCAGGCGGTGGCGGTAAAGGCATGCGGATCGCGTGGAACGATGAAGAAGCGCGCGAAGGCTTCCAATCGTCGAAGAACGAGGCCGCCAACAGCTTTGGTGATGACCGTATCTTTATCGAAAAATTCGTCACACAGCCGCGCCACATCGAAATTCAGGTGCTGTGCGACAGCCACGGCAATGGCATCTATCTGGGCGAGCGCGAATGCTCGATCCAGCGTCGGAACCAGAAGGTTGTGGAAGAAGCGCCGTCGCCGTTCCTGGACGAAGAGACCCGCAAAGCCATGGGTGAACAAGCCGTCGCTTTGGCAAAAGCCGTGGGATATTCCAGTGCTGGAACCGTGGAATTTATCGTCGACGGGGACCGGAATTTCTATTTCCTTGAAATGAACACACGCCTGCAGGTGGAACACCCTGTGACAGAACTGATCACCGGCGTTGATCTGGTTGAGCAGATGATCCGCGTCGCCAATGGCGAGCCGCTGACCATGACACAAGACGATGTGAAGCTGACCGGCTGGGCCATTGAAAACCGTGTGTATGCGGAAGATCCCTATCGCGGCTTCCTGCCCTCGATCGGTCGTCTGACCCGTTACCGCCCACCAGCGGAAGTGGCCGCTGGCCCGATGCAGGTGAACGGCAAATGGGCTGACGATGCTGTCGAAGGCGCAACAGCTGTGCGCAACGATACCGGCGTCTATGAAGGCGGCGAGATCAGCATGTACTACGACCCGATGATCGCCAAGCTGTGCACATGGGCTCCGACCCGTGAAGAAGCCATCGAAGCGATGCGCAACGCGCTGGACGGCTTTGAGCTGGAAGGCATCGGTCACAACCTGCCGTTCGTTGCGGCGGTTATGGACCATCCGAAATTCATCGCGGGCAAAATGACCACGGCCTTTATCGCCGAGGAATATCCTGACGGGTTTGACGGCGTGCATCTGCAAGACGACCAGATCCGTCGTGTCGCTGCAGCCAGCGCCGCCATGTACCGTGTCGCAGAAATCCGCCGGACCCGCGTATCGGGTCGCATGGACAACCACGAGCGTAAAGTAGGCAGCGACTGGGTGGTCAGCGTGATGTCGCAAGATCTGCCGCTGACCATTGCAGCGGACAAAGAAGGCTCGACCGTGACGTTTGACGACGGACACGTGATGCGCGTGACCTCGGACTGGACACCGGGTAACCAATTGGCAACGCTGATGGTTGATGGCTCGCCTTTGGTTCTAAAGGTTGGCAAGCTTCCGGGCGGGTTCCGTATTCGGTCGCGCGGCGCGGATATGAAGGTTTACGTCCGCACGCCTCGTCAGGCCGAATTGGCCCAGCATATGATCGAGAAAACTCCGCCGGATACTTCGAAAATGCTGCTTTGCCCGATGCCGGGTCTGATCGTAAAGGTCAACGTCGAGGTTGGCGACGAAGTTCAGGAAGGTCAGGCGCTGTGCACCATCGAGGCGATGAAGATGGAAAACATCCTGCGCGCTGAAAAGAAATCAGTGGTCTCCAAGATCAACGCCGCAGCGGGCGACAGCCTGGCCGTGGACGAAGTGATCATGGAGTTCGAATAGGGCTTGAGATGACCCTCTACTCTTTCCCTTGTGCGTCCCTGATTTCTTTTAGCCGGATCGGCCATTTGTCGATGGCATGGGTAATCTCGCGGACGTCCCAAGGGGCGGGTTTGCGCAGCTTGACCTGTCCGTCCTTGCCAATCAGCACCAGCGCGAAACCGCGCGGACGTAGATCAAGGCGTACGTCCGAGCGGGCTTTGGGGTCGGTGTCTACAATGACGACCGTATCGCGTATCAAAAGCTCTTCGAAATCGGCTTCCAGAAGCTCAAGCTGCTCTTGGAAGCGCGGATCAAACGGGCTGTCGGCGAACACCACAATCGGGCGCCTGGTCCAAAGGAAATCGTCCAGCGTCACGGCTGCGGCGTCAATCGTTTCGAACATCGGCGGTTCGGCGGGTTCGGATACGTCCAGCGCGGTCACCGGTGATGCAAGAAAAAGTGAAATGAATAGGGCTGTTAAGGCTCTCATGGTGTCTCCTGTTGCTTTGAATATAGGCACGGAAAACGGAAATGCGAATGCCTGATGGGCGTTTGCTAAAGGAAATTTGAACAGCCCGTTTGGGGCATGTTGAAGCGGAAGGATTGGAAATGACCAAGACCAAGGCAGATTGGGCCGCACTGGCGGAAAAAGAGCTGCGCGGACGTCCTTTGGACGACCTGACATGGAAAACGCTGGAAGGTATCGACGTGTCGCCGCTTTATACGGCAGAAGACACCGAAAACCTTGAGCATATGGGCACGCTGCCTGGCTTCGGTCCGTTTACCCGTGGCGTCAAGGCAACCATGTATGCGGGGCGTCCGTGGACCATCCGCCAGTATGCGGGCTTTTCAACAGCCGAGGAATCGAACGCCTTTTACCGCAAGAACCTTGCGGCCGGTCAGCAGGGCGTATCCGTGGCCTTCGACCTTGCCACCCACCGTGGATATGACAGCGACCACCCGCGTGTTGTTGGCGATGTGGGCAAGGCTGGTGTGGCGATTGACAGCGTCGAGGATATGAAAATCCTGTTTGACGGCATTCCGCTGGACAAGGTCTCGGTCTCGATGACCATGAACGGCGCGGTGATCCCGATTTTGGCCAGCTTCATTGTTGCCGGCGAAGAGCAGGGCCATGACAAGGCGCTGCTGGCGGGCACCATTCAGAACGACATTCTGAAAGAGTTCATGGTCCGCAACACCTATATCTACCCGCCGACCCCGTCGATGCGGATTATCTCCGATATCTTCGCCTATACCTCCGAGAACATGCCGAAGTTCAACTCAATTTCGATCTCCG
>CAYVRN010000057.1:6024-18810 GCA_964453855.1 uncultured Rhodobacterales bacterium | reverse complement strand
GCGTACCAAAGGCAGGCGCGCCGGATTTCATATCGACGTTCGAGGTGAACGTGCCATAGCACACCGGCGCACCTGATCTGGCCAGTTGCGTCAGGGTCAGTGCTGCCAGCGCCTCGGCGTGCGACAGTGTGATTGCGCCTGCGACTGTGATAGGTGCCATCGCCCCCATAAGCGTAAACGGCGTGATAATCGACACCTGTCCATGGCGCGCAAAGTCAATCAAGCCCTGCGCCATCGGAATGTCCAACGTGCGCGGACTGTTGGTGTTGATGATTGTATAGCACCGCGGTTCAGACTGAAATTCGTCATCAGAAAGACCCCGGAAATCGCGGATCATTTCAAAACAGTCCATCGCCTGAGCCGTCCCGCGCGAGAAAATGAAAGGGAACTTGTCTGTATGAGTCATTTGCGCTTCGGTCGTGAAGTAGTGGCGCAGATGGATCGGGACATCCTGAGGTTCGACCTGAGGCGAGATCATGTGGAAGACGTCAAAGTGATGCGTCAGCTTGAGATACTCGATGTAGTCGCGGGCAGATCCTGCACGACGACCGCGAACAAGATCGGTTGCGTTTGGTGCTCCGGCGCCCGCCTGAAACGCCAGACTGCCCAATTCGAGCTTCACATCCCTGTCCAGCGCGCCGGCGCGACAGAGAATCGATTTTGGGGCACTGTCGATGGCAGCTTGAACCATATCGCGGCCGATATAGACCATCTGTTCGTCTTCATCGACGCGCGCACCGCCTGCTGCAAACAGATTGCGGGCTGCGGGTAAAAGCACACGCATACCCAGATCTTCCAGCATGCGCAGTGCGGTTTCGTGCATCTGCGCAATTTGATCTGCGGGGAACACATCCATCACTGGAAACGGATTGCGCAGTTGGCGGTAGTTCACATCGCGGCTTGGCGCAGGTGTCGTCTCGCCACCACGCCCGCGGCGGCGTTTGCCGCGGGGCGATGTTTCGGGGGCCGTCATCGGATCACCCTCGCATCGCTTGACCGCTGGGGTCATACGGCGAAGGTGCGATCACTTTGGCAGGGCGTTCCTGACCGACAATATGAACTGTCAGATCCGTGCCTTCCGCGGCCGCGTCGCGATCCACCATCGCCATCGCCAGCGACTTGCCCACGGTATGGCCATACCCGCCTGACGTGACAAAGCCGACACGCTTGCCATCTTTCCAAACCGGCTCGTATCCGCTGGCATCTGCATCAGAACTGTCCACCTTAAGCGTGACGATGATCTGCGCCGGTCCGCCAGCGTTTCGCTCTTTCATCGCTGCATCGCGCCCGATGAAATCGCCCTTGTTCCAGTCGATCCAACGGTCCATGCCCGTTTGACCAGCCGTGTAGCCTTGGGTGAATTCAGCACTCCAGATACCAAAGCTTTTCTCAAGCCGCAGGCTGAGCAAAGCGTTAAAGCCCGTTTCCCGCATGCCAAACTCGGCCCCCGCCGCAAGTAGCGTGTCACGAAGCGTGATGTGCTCGGCCGCCGAGCAGTGGATTTCATACCCCAGTTCACCGGCCACAGACAAACGTCCGACCTTGCAACGCAACATGCTGATATCGAAGGTTCCGCACCCCATAAACGGCAGATCAGCGATGGGCCCATCAGTCAGCTTTTCAATGACCTTGCGGCTGTTTGGCCCCGACAGACTGAAGCCTACTGTCGCGTCCGAGATATCGCGCACCGAAACATCGCTGTCCATGTGATCGTTGAACCAGCGCATGTGCCATTCGCGTAGATAGTAGCTGCCCATGATCCACCACGTCCCGTCACCCCAGTTGAAAACGGTCAGGTCCCCCTTCATCCGTCCGTCCGGAGACAACATCGGTGCAAGTCGCGCGCGCCCAGCTGATGGCAGTTTGGACGCCATCACACGGTTCAACCATGCCTCGGCACCTGCGCCCGAGACCTCGAACCGCGAAAAGCCCGAGATATCCAGAAGCCCGACACTTTCACGCACCGTTTTGCATTCCTCGGCCACGATGGGGAAAGCGTTCGAGCGTTTCAGCGTCGGGGTCTCTACAAAATCTTTGGACGGCGCGAAGTAAAGCGGCACCTCAAGCCCCCAGCTGACGCCCCACTGGCATCCGGCATCGGTCATCGCGTCATAAGCCGGCGCCTTTTTCAGCGGACGACCGGCGGGCAGTTGTTCGTTGGGATAGGTCATCACAAAGCGGCGGGTGTAGAATTGCCCCGTCGTTTCCTTGATAAAGCGCTTGTTTTGCGCGTAGTCGCCAAAGCGTGCTACATCCATACCGAAAACATCTGCCTCGGGCTCGCCGTGTATCATCCACTCGGCCAAGGATTTACCGACGCCACCCCCCTGTAAAAAGCCCGCCATCACGCCACACGCGCACCAATAGCCGGGCTTCCCGCGCACGGGTCCAACCAAAGGATTGCCGTCGGGCGCAAAGGTAAACGCGCCGTTAACCCAGGTTTTCACGCCGACATTTTGCAGATCAGGATAGCGTTCGAATCCAAGGGTCAGTTCCCTTTCGATCCGGTCGGGATCTTCCTGTTGTAACTCGAAGCCATACTCCCACGGTGCGCCATCGACCATCCAGTGCTCGTGATCGATTTCGTAAATACCCAGCAAAATGCCCTTTTGATCCTGCCGCATGTACGTGAACCCTTCCAGGTCCACAGTCATCGGCACCTCGAAATCCAGCTTCTCAAGTGCGGGGATTGTGTCAGAGATTAGATAGTGATGGTTCAGCGGCGCGACCGGAAGTTCGATTCCGGCCATTCGCCCGACCTGTTTGGCCCAAAGGCCTGCCGCGTTGACCACATGCTCGGCGTGGATTGTGCCCTTTTCGGTCACAACCTGCCAACCGCCGTCAACCTGATGCAGCTCGAGTACGCGGTTATTTTCGATAACTTCAGCCCCGCGCTTCTTTGCGGCTCCAGCATAGGCATGCACCGTTCCCGTCGTATCCACGTAACCTTCACGGTCAGCCCACATGCCGCCCAGAATACCGTCAGTCGACATGATCGGGCAAAGCTCACCAGCTTCCTGTGGCGTGACAAGGCGACAATCGTCAATGCCGATGGACTGGAACGTCCGATACGCAGACTGCAACCATTCCCAGCGATCCGGCGTACCCGCCAGCGTCAAGCCGCCTGTCATGTGCATTCCGACAGACTGTCCGGATTCCTGTTCAATCTCAGACAGCAGATCAATGGTATACGCCTGCAGCGCTGCGATATTCGGATCGGCATTTAACGCATGAAACCCGCCAGCGGCATGCCAGCTTGAGCCTGCGGTCAGAACTTTGCGTTCAATCAGACACACGTCTTTCCAACCAAATTTCGCCAAGTGATACAACACGGACGCACCAACCACACCGCCGCCGATCACCACCGCACGATAATGAGACTTCATACCTGCCCTCCTCGCAGAAACGCCAATCATGGTCGAAAATTCGCACCGACCACCCTCGACGCTACGCCACTCTGGACACTTATGTCTAGATGCTTTCTATCCCTAGAAATCCCCAGATTTCTGTGACTTCCCCCCTTTTCAAACAGCAATTGGCGTGCATTAGTCGAACTCTCTCGGCATGCAGCAAGCGATCATCCGGGTGGTTCAATGATTAAGGATGGGTAAAGTGCCAAATCCGACCTCCATCAGCGCGACGCCCATCAAAAAGGGCAAGAAGCCGAAGCGCTCCCCGACATTAATCGGTTGGCGCGAACGTATTGCCTTGCCGGACCTAGGATTGGAGGGAGTTGAAGCTAAAATCGACACTGGCGCCCGAACTACTGCGCTACACGCCAGCCATATTCGCACCTTCGAGAAAGACGGAACCCCTTGGGTCATGTTCCACCCAGAACATGACAGGCTGGACGCTGACAGCACCTTGCAAATGCCCGTTCACGACAGGCGGGCCATCACAAACACTAGTGGCATTCCGGATGAGCGCATCATCATCCGCACCACGTTACAAATCGCAGGCCATGCGCTGACCGTAGATGTCTCGCTCGCCGACAGGGCCGACATGGCTTTTCCGATAATAATTGGCCGCAGCGCATTAAAGCGTGGTCGGCTGATTGTTGACAGCGGAAAATCCTGGCTGACAACGCCAACAAAAGGAGACTCTGATGAAAATCGGAATGCTCGCTCGTAATCCCAATCTTTACTCTCACAGACGTATCAAGGAAGCCGCCGAAGCGCGGGGGCATGAGTTGGACATCATCAACACGACGCGCTGCTATATGAACATCGCCTCGCGTCGACCCGAAGTTTATTACAACGGTGAAAAACTGCCGCACTACGATGCGATAATCCCGCGTATCGGGGCCTCTGTCACATTTTACGGTCTTGCTGTGCTGCGACAGTTCGAGATGATGGGCGTTTATCCGGTGAACGAAAGCGTAGCGATTGGACGATCACGGGACAAGCTGCGTTCAATGCAGCTGTTGGCACGCGATGGTATCGGTCTTCCAGTAACCACCTTTGCCCACGAACCCAAACAAACCGAGGAAGTCGTCCGTTTGGCCGGCGGTGCCCCGCTGGTGGTGAAACTGCTTGAGGGCACGCAGGGAATCGGCGTGATGCTGGCTGACACCGACCGATCAGCCAAATCCGCGATCGAAGCGTTTCGTGGAGCCGGCATCAACATTCTGGTACAGGAATTTATTAAAGAGGCTGGCGGTACAGACATTCGCGCCTTTGTTATCGGCGGCAAGGTCGTAGCGGCCATGAAACGCACAGGCGCGGAGGGCGAGTTTCGGTCGAACCTGCACCGCGGCGGTAGCGCTCAGGTGATAAAAATCAGCCCCGAGGAGCGATCTACCGCAATTCGTGCCGCGAAAGCCATGGGACTGAACGTCTGCGGCGTTGACATGCTGCGCTCGAACCACGGTCCTGTGGTGATGGAGGTGAATTCGTCCCCCGGATTGGAAGGGGTCGAAAAAGCGACCGGCAAGGACATCGCGGATATGATCATCCAGTTCATCGAGAAAAGCGCGATCCCCGGCAAAACCAAAACAAAGGGCCGCGGCTAATGGTCAAACGCAAGCCCTTTGAGATCGGAACGGAGAGGGTCGAGGCGGGCACCAGAAAAACGGTCAAAGTTCCAGTCAGCCTGATGTCGGATCACACGCCCATGACCATGTCGGCCCATGTGATCCACGGACGCCGCGATGGTCCAGTGGTCTTTGTCAGTGCGGGGCTTCACGGCGATGAAATCATCGGGATCGAAATTGTGCGGCGTCTGCTGGGCTTGCCCATCATCAAAAGCTTGCGTGGCACACTGATCGCAGTGCCGATTGTCAACGCATTCGGCTTTTTCAACCACTCGCGTTACCTACCTGACAGACGTGACCTGAACCGTTGCTTTCCCGGCAGTGAAGAGGGCTCATTGGCGTCCCGTCTGGCGCATATCTTCATGACCGAGATCGTTCAGCGCAGTGACTTGGGCATTGATCTGCACTCGGCCGCGGTACACCGCACCAACATGCCTCAGTTAAGGATCACACAGGGCAATCGTGAAACACTTCGTCTGGCTCGAATTTTCGGCGCGCCGGTCATCATGCGCTCGGCATTGCGGCCTGGGTCGCTTCGAGGGGCGGCAACGGATGTGGGTGTCAACGTCCTATTGTATGAGGCGGGCGAGGCCCTAAGGTTTGACGAAATGTCGATCCGCGCTGGCGTCAGCGGCATTCTGCGCGTTCTGAACGCCCAAGGTATGCTGCCTAACAAAGGCATCAGCAAAGCAAAACGAAAACCGCTTTACTCGCAATCCAGCCGCTGGATCAGAGCACCTCAAGGCGGCCTGCTGCGCAGTTATAAATCCGAAGGTGACATGGTCGAAAAAGACGAGGTTTTGGCCGTCGTTTCAGACCCTTTCGGCGAGATAGAGATGAGCATTGTGTCAGACCGCCCAGGCCTGATCGTCGGGCGCTCGGTATTTCCAAGCGTGAACGAAGGAGATGCACTTTATCACATCGCTGAAGTCGCCGACGTGGACGAAGCGGAAGAAACGCTTGAACACATCACCTCGCAGCTGGAAAACGATCCTTTGTTCCACGAAGCCGAGCTGATCTGAATAGGCGTGATCCGCACCTCACGTCCAAAAGTTTACACAACAAATACCGCCTAATTCCCGTGCGCGCTAAAAAGTATATTGCGACAGAGTATGCATTGACCCGCCACTTCAAAAATCTATCTTTTCGATAATTTTAGGAGCGCACGATGAAATTTCTCAAGAATTCCCGGATTATAGTCTCATGCATAGCACTGGCTGCCCCCGCCGTCGGGTCTGCGCAGTCATCCAATTGGGATGGTCGCTATTCTGCAAACCTGAGCTACAAGATGGGGTCAGCGTCTGTCTGCCCGCGCAAACTTCCCATCAATATTGAAATCAAAGTGGACAACGGGAATGTCACCGGTGCGATCATGAACAACGGCGGCGGAAACACGCACGAGTTCTGCAAGCTTTATCACAATGGTACAATCTCAGGCTCAGTACAGCCAGATGGCTCTGCGACATTGAACATTCGCCAATCAGACAGCCATTCGCGCGCGTACTCGTCTTATCGGATATCTGGCCAGATCGACGGGTCGCTGACTTTGAAAAGTAAAAGTGCCAAATATCACCCGACAGCAAGCTTTTCCTTCACTCGGACTTCAGGCGCTTCAAAGCCAACTGCTTCGGTCGCGCAAACCAGTCGCACGCCTGTTCAAACCGAAGACCCAGTGCGTTCAATCTTTAACGCGCTTGGCCTGGAACAACGAAAAGTCGTTCAAGCAAAACTCAAAACGCTTGGCGATTACAAATCCACAATCGACGGTCTGTTTGGACGCGGCACCAGAGCAGCGATCGCGGCCTACGCAGGTCGAACCGGGTATGACATTGATGACAAGTCCGAACTTCGTTCAATGTTTGCTGAACTACAAAAGCCCGAACAAGAGCAGGTTGCCGCGGCGAATGTAACGGTGACCAACGCTGAGACGACAATTATCGTGAACGAAAGTGTTCCAACACAAAACGTAGCTGAAACCCCTGCCACGCAAGTTCAAACTTTGGCGACGGTTACGCCGCAGCAAGCACAAAATGAAGAAACACAGTGGCAATCGGTGACAACCGTACAGCAAGCCCAACTGCTGGCCGACAATCTTCAAGCCACGCTCGTGATGTATCTGGCCATTCGCGAAACGGTTATCCAGCAACCGCCGAACATGCGCGAACGTGTTTTGGCGACAGTCGACGATAAAATCGCCAGCCTTCAGAAGCAAAAAAACAGTTTGCAGCGGTATCTGAGCGAACGTTTCTCGACACCAATTCGTCCGCAAAACGCAAATCTAGGTGTGTCGGCCTTCCGAGCAGCGGATACCTTCCCGAAGGTGCCCTACTACGTTCCTGGAACCAATGAAATCGGGGAAATGCTGGTGATCCCACGCGTCAGCGATGAAGGCTTCCTTCTTTACCAATTCGACATGATCGATCCGACCGCGACTTACGATATGGTGCGCGACAGCATCGAAGTCCCCCACGAACAGATCGATACTTTGATCGACGGGCTTGGTAAAATTGACGAATGGACAATCGTCGCGCAAGAAAACGGTGTAAACCGCCGCATCGCAAAAACTGCGGCATGTATCCCCGAAGGACAGTGCGAAGAAAAGCGTCAGGGTGTGTCGTCAACCGAGCTTCTGTTCCAAATCTACGAAGACGGCAGCACCGCAGGCCGTATTCAGCGCAACAAGGGTCAGTTCTCGGTCGGATACAATATGTCCGTTGAATCTTCGATCCTGCTGCAAGCCTATATGATCTACATGCGCGACGTCGGTGCGAAAGAGTTCAACATCGGCGTGATGTCAGATGATGATGTGCTGGATCTATTCAACTAGGACCTGAAAGCTGCGGGGTGTGCGATGCACACGCCACCCCGCTATATCACCGCATGACAAATGGATTGGACATCGGCTTATCCGAGGTGTTGATCCACGTGGTCTTTGTACGTGTGTAGTCATAGATTGCTTCAACCCCGGCCTCGCGTCCGTATCCGGATTGGTCAAACCCTCCGAACGGTGCGATGGGCGACACCGCGCGGTAGGTGTTCACCCAGCATATTCCTGCCTTCAAACGGGCCGACACACGATGCGCGCGCGCAACGTTTTGGGTGAACACACCTGATCCCAATCCGAAGGGGGTGGAATTAGCGATCGCGATGGCTTCTTCCTCGGTGTCGAAGGGAAGCAGGGACATGACCGGTCCGAACATCTCGATCTTCAGAGTTTCGGTGTTGATGTCTGCGCATTCAACCAGCGTAGGTGCCATGTAGTTCCCCTCGCGATCCAAAGGCGTACCTCCGAAACGAATGTGCGCGCCACCAGCCTTCGCCGCAGCCAAAGTGCTTTCGATTTTCGCCACCTGCGCTTTTGTGCAAAGCGGCCCGACATGTGTATCAGGCGCCAAGGGGTCACCGATCACGACGCCCTGCATCTTTTCTTCTATCAACGCGGCCAGTTTCTCGAATATTGGCCGATGGACCAAGCCACGTGTTCCGGCCACACAGCTTTGCCCCGACGCGCCGAAGTTGCCCGCGATCAGCCCGTTGGCCGCCCCGTCCAGATCGGCATCGTCAAAGACGATGATGGGGGACTTGCCGCCCAGTTCCAGCGTCGTTACCGCAAAGTTTTCCGCCGAATTGCGCACCACATGCCGCGCGGTTTCCGGCCCGCCGGTAAAGGCAATGCGGTCCACATCAGGGTGACGGGTCAGCGGAATGGCACAGTTTTCAGCATCCCCAGTGATGACCGAGACCACCCCAGCAGGATAACCAGCGGCTTCAATCAGCTTAGCGAACTCCAGCATGGGGGCGGGCGCAATTTCCGAGGCTTTCAGCACCACAGAACACCCCGCGGCCAAGGCTGGACCCAGCTTGGTCGCGGTCAGAAACATTTGGGCATTCCACGGCACAATCGCCACTACCACGCCAATCGGTTCGCGGCGGGTGAAGACGTGCATATCTGGCTTGTCGATTGGCAGAACCGCTCCTTCGATCTTGTCTGCCAATCCCGCGTAGTAGCGGTAGTAATCGCCGACATAAGCCGATTGCGTTGCAGTCTCCGCCAGCAGCTTCCCGCTATCGGTGGTCTCGATTTCACCGATGCGCTGGGCGTTTTCCTCGATCAGATCAGCGAGACGATACAGCAGCTTGCCCCGCGCAGTCTGCGTCATGTCGCGCCAAGCCGGATCGTCCAGCACACGCCTTGCTGCCGAAATCGCACGCTCAACATCGGATGGGGCGGCACAGGCGAAGGTCGCCCATTCCTGACCTGTTGCAGGGTTTTCCGATGACATGACCTGACCGTCGGCCCCGTCAACCCACTCGCCGTCAATGAATAGCTGATAATGCGGTTTCTGGCTCATATCGTCCCTCACTGAAAGGCTGGCATTACGTCGTTGATGAAGCGTGCCAGAGAATCCCGTTTGCGTTCAAAACTCATCCCGCTGTCGATCCAGAAGGAATATTCGTCGTAGCCAAGGTCTTCGTAACGCTTGATCTGGTCAATCACTTCCTGTGCGGTGCCCATTGTCAGGTCACGCTGCAGGTTTTCCGGTGCCATCATCTTGTTCGCAGCCAATTCCTCGTCTGTTAACTCTTGAATCAACCCTTGCTTGACCGGGCGCTTATTCTGGAACCAAGCGCCAAAGTAACAATACCACTTGGAAATTTCTTTCGCCGCAAGGTCAACATCGGCTGCGTCCGATCCGACGTAGGTGTGGTGCAGCAGCATAACTTTGGGGCGCGGGCCATCGTAACTGTCGCATGCCGCATTGAAGCGACCCATTAGGGTTTCGATCTCTTCCATCCCCTGCCAAAGCGGCGTGACCTGAATGTTGAACCCGTTGTGCACGCCAAATTCGTGGCTGTTCGGATCACGCGCGGCAATCCAGATCGGCGGGCCATCTTTCTGTACCGGCTTCGGGGCCGAGGTCGTTGCCGGAAAACTGAAGAACTCACCTTCGTGGGCGCAGTCGCCTTCCCACAGTTTCGGGATCAGCGGCGCCAGTTCCCGCATACGCTGGCCGGCTTCCCAAGCGTCCATGCCAGGCATAAGGCGCTCGTATTCATAGGAATACGCCCCGCGCGCAATGCCCAGTTCGATCCGACCGCCCGTGATCAGATCAGCTGAGGCAACCTCGCCCGCCAGCTTGATCGGATGCCAGAACGGTGCGATGACCGTACCCGTGCCCAAGCGCAGGTTTTTGGTGTGGTTCGCAATATTCACCAGTGCAAGCAGCGGGTTCGGGGTGATGGTGAAATCCATCCCGTGATGCTCGCCTGTCCAGATCGCCCGCATACCACCGTCATCAGCCATTTTGCACAGCTCGATGAAATCATTATTCAGATCCTCATGCGACTGATCGGGCGACATACGCTCCATATGGGCAAAAAGCGAAAACTCCATGGGTCACTTCCTTGTAGACAATGTGTGAACGTCGCCCCGCTCGGTACTTCCAAGATACAGGGCAAAACTGCGGGTTCGGGATTCCAGTGCGAAACGGGTCAACATCTCGGCTATGGCGGGGTGGGTGAACTGCTGAGCCGCCAAGTCGCGGATCGGAACCGAAATAAGGGGGCTGTGATCGCGCAAGCTCAGGGCTTCGGCCAGAAAGTACGAATAATGTGTTCTGGTTCTGGTATCGTCATAAACGGAATACGCCGCACCAATATCCGTCTCGACGCCGTAATCTGTTAGAGCGTTGTGCAATTCTTCGCGGAGGCTGCCCCGATCGTGGCTGGTGATCTGAGGCGGACGCAAACCGTTTTCAGTTTTCTCAAGCAAAACGTTTTCGCCCTGTTCGATGATCGCGCCATACACCACCGCGCCCGAAACAGTTTCCAAGGCGGCGCGTTCCAGCCCAAGGCTGAAATATTGCCCGCCCACATAGCCCAGCCCACGCCCCTCGCTGTGAGTGAACCCTTTAACCTCACCCATCAGTATCGCGTGATCTCCGGCGGGGATCACCTGTTGCGTTATGCACGAGAACTGCGCCACAGCCCCCTCGATAAGAGGCACATCGTGCAGATCAAAACTGTGCGCCACTTTGGCAAAACGGTCACCTTTATATCCTGCAAAGGTGTTCGAAACCTCTTCTTGCCCCTCGGCCAGAACGTTTACCGCAAAATGGCTGCAATTCGTGAAGGCATCATAGGACGATAGGAATTTCCCCGGACACACAAGCAACAACGGCGGGTCCAACGAGACCGAAGTGAACGAATTGGCCGTAAACCCGACGGGTGCGCCGGATGCATCGCGGCTGGTGATGACAGTGACGCCGGTCATGAAACTGCCAAAGGCATTGCGCAAGGCGCGGGGGTCCAAAGTCGTCATGCGAAGACCTCCGTCGCAAAATCCAACAATTCGTCGGTCACCTGATTGGCGTGTGTCATCGGCATCATATGCGCGGCATCGGGCAAGATCACCGCACGCCCGTGTGGTGCCATTTCCGCCATCGCCTGCGACATGGCAGGAGTCGAGTTCGGCTCGTCCGCCCCTGACATGAACAACGAAGGACAGGCCAGCGAAGCAAGCGCAGCACGGTTTGGGCCGTTTTCCTGTGCGAACACGCTGTAAGCGGCGCGGTAACCGGCGGGATCAACACTACGCAGCCATTCGCCGCAGGCTGAACGTTCCGGTGACTGGGCGTTCCCAAACCACCGCTCCAACGTCAGCGACGGATCGGCCACGGTGACCCCATCCAACTGTTCAGCCCGCATTTGCACGGCCTGCGCAGCGTCCTGCGAGCGTTCGAAAACGGCATTCAAAGCCACCACGCCCCGCACCAAGTGCGGATACCGCGCGGCCAGATCAAGCGCGATCATCGCGCCCATCGAATGCCCCACGACCAAGGTTGGCTGCGCCAACCCTGCAGCTATCGCATCGGTGTAGTCCGACAGTACCATGCTGCCAGATGGCAATACGCTGCACCCGTGCCCCGGCATGTCCACCGCCGTCACATGATGCCGCGCAGACAACGCTTCAATCTGGGCGTTCCATGCCTCGGCCCGAAGGCCGACGCCGTGGATCAAAAGCACAGGATCGCCGCTGCCGGCAACAATCGCTGCCAAGCCTGCAAATTCAGACCGCTGCCGGATTGTCCAGGTCATGGCCCAAGTCCTTCAAATCCTGATACCGGTCGCCAATGCGGTGATGTGGTCGGCCTCCGGTGGCGCCACCCAGAACCACAACGATCTCGTCGTTGCGGGGGGCATCTGGAATGGCAAACTGGATGGTCAGGTAATGTGACCGGCGACCCGCGTCGTTTTTATCCATGAGCGGCACCATTATCGGTGTGTTCGCCGTTCCACGGGTGTTCGTGAACGCCAAATAGGATTTCGCGCCCACCGCTTCGCGGTAGAAGTTTCCAAATCGCAGGGTGTGGATCAGCCCCGAGGCATGCTCGATTTCGCCATCCAATCCAACAACCGCAGCTTTCCCATAAGCCTCGATCGCGTCGCCACTTCCGGCCAAAGCGATCATCCGTTCGGTCATCATCTCGCCCAGCACCGGACCATAGGCCTGAATCTCGGGTTTCAGGTTCTCAACGTACCGACCTGCCCAAGGGTTTCGAACAACGGCAGCTACGGCAAACATCCGCCAAGGTTTGTCGGCGGGGCGAAAGCCCTCGATCAGAACTTCTTCATCATAGGTAACGATCTTCCGAATTTCGGGATGCATGGGATTCTCCTGTTCGTCGCGCAGCGAACTATCCGCTGGGGCATTTTTTTTGACAAACGAATGAATTATGCGCATAGGTATTAGC
>CAYVRN010000057.1:0-5924 GCA_964453855.1 uncultured Rhodobacterales bacterium | reverse complement strand
TCTATCAGCGTCATTCAATGGGTCATTTCACCCAACCTGCGCGACTTCCAAGCGCGTCACCCAGAAATCCGCGTACGATTTCTAAGCGCCGTCTGGCCGGACGAGTTTTTGAACGCCCGCGCAGATGTTGAAATCCGCTTCGGGTCCTCGAAACAAGCGGGCAAAGATGCGCAACTGTTGACCCCGAACGCCCTGATCGCGTTGAAAGCCCCAAACCTTGGCGGGTCCATCGAAACCCTGCCTTTGATTGAAACTGTCGGAACGTCTGGCGGTTGGGCCGCCTTCGGGCAATCGCAGGGGCTTGACCTTAAACCCAGCCTATTTGCGGATTCCTACGGACTGGCCCTGCATCTTGCCGCCAATGGAAACGGCGTTGCATTGGTCAGCGCTCTGCTGGCAAGCCACGCGTTGCATCAGGGGACCCTGCAGCGGGCGCATAAAGCCTCGATCGAGGGACGAGAAGGCTATTATCTGTCAACAAGCGGCTCACAACAGGCACACCAATTTCGGGACTGGCTTCTTGAGGTTATCCAAAGCAACTCCGATTAACTCCCCTGCCCTTCATGCAAAAAGTCCAGAAAGCTTTGTGCTGCTTTGGATAGTTTCTTTCCTTTTCTGTGCATCGCGTACCAGCGGCGGCGCAGGGGAAATCCTTCGACATCCAGTTCGACCAGCTCGCCTGCTGCCAGTTCAAGCCGCAGCGAATGACGCGACAGAAACGCCGCCCCAAGCCCCGAAATTACGGCCTGTTTGATCGCCTCGCTGTCATCAAATTCAAGATGCGCGCCCAAATGGACGCCCGCACCGTCAAACAACCGGTCTACGGCTTTACGTGTACCGGACCCCGCCTCGCGTCGGATCAGATCAAAATCGACAATGTCCCGTAGTTTGATCCCTTTGCGCCCCGCCAAAGGGTGGTCTGGTCGCGCTGTACAGACAATGACGTTTTCCAGAAAGGGATCAGCCACCACAGCATGGTCCTCGGGGGGTTGCCCCATAATGAACAGATCATCCGAATTATCGGCGACCCGTTGCAGGATTGCCTCGCGATTCACGATCTGCAGGCGCGGTTCAACATTCGGATACCGGCGTTTGAACTGTCCCAAAAGCTGCGGCAGAAAATATTTCGCCGAGGACACGACGGCGACAGACAAGGGGCCCGCAACGTTCCGGTGCATATCTTCTAGACTGGCTTGCAGCTCATTCATCCGCCCCAGAATGTCGCGGGCTGCATTTGCGACTTCATCGCCTGCGCGGGTCAGGTGCAATTGTTTGCCAATCTGTTCGGTCAACGGCAAGCCTAGTTTGTCCTCAAGCGATTTGACCTGCATTGAAACTGTCGGCTGGGTCAAATGCACCTCTTCTGCGGCGCGGGTAATCGAACCGTGGCGTGCAACCGCTTCAAACAGCTTGAGTTGCTGCAACGTCGGCGGAATAACTCTATTCATAGTTTTTTATCTATGCTAAACATAAAAACTATCTAATTTTATATATATTCTAAGTCAACTATGCATCTTGCAAGGCTAACCCTATGGGAGGACAAGCGAGATGCCGAAGGATCAGGTGAAATCCTACGCTGCGGGCGTGAAAGAATACCGCGAAACATATTGGATGCCAGAATACACCCCGAAAGACACAGACTTTTTGGCGTGTTTCAAAATCATCCCTCAGGACGGTGTTCCCCGTGAAGAAGCTGCGGCAGCGGTTGCTGCTGAAAGCTCGACCGGCACATGGACCACGGTCTGGACCGACCTTCTGACCGATCTGGATTATTACAAGGGTCGCGCGTATGCGATCGAAGACGTACCAGGTAATGACGAAGCGTTTTATGCTTTTATCGCCTATCCGCTGGATCTGTTCGAAGAGGGGTCGGTCGTCAACGTCTTAACCTCGCTTGTTGGCAACGTGTTCGGCTTCAAAGCAGTTCGCGCCCTGAGACTGGAAGATATTCGCATTCCGGTGGCCTATGTCGTCACATGTGGCGGTCCTCCACACGGTATTCAGGTCGAACGCGACATCATGAACAAATACGGTCGCCCGATGCTGGGTTGCACCATCAAGCCAAAGCTGGGGTTATCGGCCAAGAACTATGGGCGGGCTTGCTACGAAGGGCTGCGTGGCGGTCTGGACTTCACCAAGGACGACGAAAACGTGAACTCGCAACCCTTTATGCGGTGGCGCCAGCGCTTCGACTTTGTGATGGAAGCGATTCAGAAAGCCGAAGCCGAAACCGGGGAACGTAAGGGGCACTATCTGAACGTGACTGCACCGACACCGGAAGAGATGTACAAGCGGGCTGAATACGCCAAGGAAATCGGCGCGCCGATCATCATGCACGACTATC
This sequence comes from uncultured Rhodobacterales bacterium, assembly GCA_964453855.1. Lineage (GTDB taxonomy): Bacteria > Pseudomonadota > Alphaproteobacteria > Rhodobacterales > Rhodobacteraceae > JASMHC01. Next base: position 3,580 of record CAYVRN010000057.1, on the reverse strand, counting down.
TGACCGGCGGCTTCACTGCCAACACCGGTCTGGCCAACTGGTGCCGCGACAACGGCATGCTGCTGCACATCCACCGTGCAATGCACGCTGTGCTTGACCGCAATCCGAACCACGGCATCCACTTCCGAGTATTGACCAAAATGCTGCGCCTGTCGGGTGGCGACCACCTGCACTCGGGTACCGTTGTCGGGAAACTAGAGGGTGACCGCGAAGCGACCTTGGGTTGGATCGACCTGATGCGTGACAGTTTTGTCAAAGAAGACCGGTCACGCGGTATCATGTTCGATCAGGACTGGGCACATATGCCAGGCGTCTTGCCGGTTGCCTCGGGCGGTATCCACGTCTGGCACATGCCAGCGCTGGTTTCGATCTTTGGAGATGACTCGGTTCTTCAGTTCGGAGGCGGCACATTGGGCCATCCATGGGGCAATGCGGCCGGCGCCGCAGCGAACCGCGTCGCGGTCGAGGCCTGTGTCCAGGCACGAAACGAAGGTCGCGAGCTGGAAAAAGAAGGCAAGGACATTCTTGTCAACGCCGCCAAGCATTCGCCGGAACTGGCGACCGCGATGGAAACCTGGAAAGAGATCAAGTTCGAATTCGACACCGTCGACAAGCTGGACGTCCAGCACCGCTGATCTTTGTCATCATAGCAGGCTCTGGGCATAGGTCCGGAGCCAAACAGAAAGCCATATTCAGGGAGCACAACAATGAGTGACGTGCAGGACTACAAATCAAGCCTTGGCGATGTCGAAAGCCGTAAATTCGAAACCTTTTCCTATTTGCCGGAGATGACAAACGAACAGATCCGCAAACAGGTGGCGTATATCGTCTCGAAAGGGTGGAACCCGGCGGTTGAACATTCGGAACCGGAAAATGCGACTTCGAACTACTGGTACATGTGGAAACTTCCCATGTTTGGCGAAACCGATGTGGACCGGATATTGGACGAGGCAGACGCCTGCCACAAGGCGCATCCCAATAACCACGTGAAGCTGATCGGGTTTGACAACTACACGCAGTCCAAAGGCGCCGAGATGGTGATCTATCGCGGCAAGCCGGTTTAAGGGTTCGGGCCTGACGGCCCGACCGAGGCGGGGGGCTTTCCACCCCCCGCACCCCCCGAGAGTATTTTTGGAAAGATGAAATGGGGCTTTTGCAATGAGCGTGCATGACGTTGAACAGTTTAAAGTCGGCGCAGAGCCTTTCTATCGGGTCACCGCTGGCGAGGATGCCCTGTATCAGGCCGCCTATGCCCGCCGAATGCCGGTGATGCTGAAGGGGCCAACCGGCTGCGGCAAATCCCGTTTTGTCGAGTATATGGCTTGGAAACTGGGGCGCCCGTTGATCACGGTTGCATGCAACGAAGACATGACCGCCAGCGATCTTGTCGGCCGGTTTCTGTTGGATAAAGACGGCACAAAGTGGCAGGATGGCCCCCTGACCACCGCAGCGCGGATCGGTGCGATCTGCTATCTGGACGAGATTGTCGAGGCGCGTCAGGACACGACGGTTGTCATCCACCCGCTGACGGACCACCGTCGCCAGTTGCCCCTGGACAAAAAGGGTGAGCTGATCGAGGCGCATCCGGATTTCCAGCTCGTGATCTCTTATAACCCTGGCTACCAGTCGTTGATGAAAGACCTGAAACAATCGACCAAGCAGCGCTTTGCGGCCTTGGACTTTGACTATCCCGATGCTGACATAGAAGCCGAGATTGTCGCCCGCGAGACCGGCGTTGATCCGGCGATTGCTGGCAAGCTGGTGCAGGTTGCGCATCGCACCCGCAATCTGAAAGGCCATGGCCTGGATGAAGGGATTTCGACACGTTTGCTGGTTTACGCAGGTCAGATGATTGCCGAAGGAGTTGATCCTTTGGCCGCCTGCCAGATGACCCTTGTCACCCCCTTAACCGACGACCCCGACATGCGGCAGACGCTTCAGGCAGCTGTCGAGACCTTCTTCGTCTAAAGGAGCAAGCGGGGTGAGCGTCGATCTGGAAGATTACCGCGACTGTTTCGCCAAAGCACCGCCCGAGGTTTTCGAAACCGTTGAGGCGATCTTTCATGACGCCGCGCGGGTGATGAGCCCTCAGGGACTTTCCGATTACATGGAAGCGGCCAAAGGTCTCTGCAACTTGGGGCGCGGTCATGATCTGGTTTTGGCGTGGCTGGAAAACATGCCCGCCGTGATCAAGGAATGTGGCGAAGACATCATCCGCGATTGTCTGGGGGCGGCAATGAAGCTCTCGTCGATGACCAGCGGTCAGGTCATCGCACTGATGTTTGCTTCGCTTCCAACCGCCGCACAGCGGTTGGGTGATCCCGAATTGTTGCGCGGCTACCTTTCTTTGATCCATCAGATTTCCGCAAAAGCCGCGCGTGGTTTACGCCCGATGCTGGGCGTGATGGACGAGCTGTTGTCGAAGCTCACCTTGTCGGGCCTGCGTCGCTGGGCGAACTATGGCGCCGAAGCCTATCGCAAGGATCTGACCAATCTGACCAAATACTTCGCGCTAGACACCATCGACAGCCGCAAGGTTCTGCAGCAAGAACGCCGTGGGACACTTTTCATCGACACCCAGCGCAAATTGAACTTCTACCTTCGGGCCCTTTGGGGACGGGATTTCTTTCTGCGCCCGACGGCCGCGGACTACGAGGGATTTCGCCCCTATGTAGAAGACCACGTGATGCACCTGCCCGATGCTTTGGACGACATCGACGGTGTTTCGGGATTAGAGCAGTATCGCGCGATTGCGGCCCATCAAGCGGCGCATATGCAGTATAGCTCCTCGGCCATTTCAGCCGAGCAACTCAGCCCGGCGCAGATGTTCTTTATCGGCATGATCGAGGATGCGCGGGTCGAATATTGCGCGGCGCAGGATTTTCCGGGATTGGCCAAATTGTGGGGTCGCTTGCTGAACAGCAACAGGACCGGACAGCTTGAGCATGAAACAGTCGAGTGGCTTGAGAAATTTGCGGCCCTTCTGAATGATCCGTCAACGGTCACAGGACGCGAGGATTTGGACCGGTTGGGCGCAAAGTTCCACGCCGAGATCGGCGCGCATCGGGATAACAACCAGTTCTCGTGGCAAACCGGTCTTGAGCTTTACAACATGTTCGCCAGTACGCGCGATGTGCCGTCGCTTCGTATCTTAAATTCGATCCGCATCCCCTATCGCGATGATAACCGATTTGTCTGGGCGTTTGAGGAGTTTGACTGGAACCGCCACGGCGCCGAATACCTGCCCGCCAGCCAAAGGCAGGTGCGCAGGCATGTCTCGGTCATGGAGATGGCGCATGAGGTGGACACCGAACTTGCCGGTGATGACGCGCAAGAGATTTGGGTCTGCAAAGACGAATTCATGCCCTACGAAGACGCGGGCGAAGCCACCACCAGCTTCAATGACATGTGGGGTAAGGAACCCATCAGCGCGCCATACCACTACCACGAGTGGGACTATCAGGTGCAGCTGCACCGCCCCGATTGGGTGACCGTGTACGAACGCCGCGCCAGCAAGGGCGACCCAGGTACTGTCGATGATATTCTTGCCGAGCATAAACCGGTGGCCCACCGTATCCGT
>CAYVRN010000056.1:0-19623 GCA_964453855.1 uncultured Rhodobacterales bacterium | reverse complement strand
TTCATCCCGCGCTCGATTCCTTCAAGCGTCATTGGAACCATCCGGTTTTCGAAAATCTCGCGGATCATTCCAATGGATTGAGTATAAGCCCAGTATTTTTCTGGCACTGGATTGATCCACAGATGTTCAGGCCATTGGGTGCGGGCCCGCTGCAGCCAAGTTTGACCGGATTCCGCATTCCAATGCTCATTCGCCCCACCCGGATAGGCAATTTCATAGGGGGACATCGAGGCATCGCCGACAAATATGCATTTGTAATCAGACCCGTAGGTGTTCAACACCTCTTGCGTCGGCGTTACCGCGTCCCAGCGCCGAGCGTTATCGCGCCAGACACCTTCGTAAAGGCAATTGTGGAAATAGTAGTATTCTAGATGTTTGAATTCTGCTCTGGCAGCGCTGAAAAGTTCCTCGACGATCTTGATGTGGTCGTCCATTGAACCGCCAACATCCAGAAATAAAACAACTTTAACGGCATTCCGCTTTTCCGGTCGTGTCTTTACATCAAGATATCCATGTTCAGCGGTTGAGCGGATCGTATTGTCGAGGTCGAGCTCTTCGTGCGCACCGTCCCGTGCCCAACGGCGCAGGCGCTTTAGGGCAACCTTGATATTGCGGGTGCCAAGCTCGACTGTGTCGTCTAAGTTTTTGAACTCGCGCTTGTCCCAAACCTTTATGGCCCGTCTATGGCGGCTTTCCTGCTGGCCGATACGGATGCCCTCGGGATTATAGCCATAAGCACCAAAGGGAGAGGTTCCTGCTGTACCAATCCATTTGCTTCCGCCCTGATGCCGCTTCTTCTGCTCCTCAAGGCGTTTTTTCAGCGTTTCCATGAGTTTATCGAAGCCACCTAAGGCTTCGATCTGGGCTTTTTCTTCTTCGCTCAGATGCTTCTCGGCCATTTTACGAAGCCAATCTTCGGGAAGATCAAGTGCATTTAGGACCGCGTCATTCGGGATTTCCTCGATACCCTTGAAAGTCTCGGAAAAAGCCACATCAAACCGGTCGAGGTTCCGCTCGTCTTTGACCATGGCGGTACGGGCCAGATAGTAAAACCCTTCGATCTCGTAGGTTACCAAGCCTGCGCTCATACCTTCCAGAAAACTCAGGAACTCGCGCAGGCTGACAGGAACACCGACTTTTCTGAGGTTGTCAAAGAAGGGCAAAAACATCGTTATGCCAGTCGCAGAAGGATTGTATTCAGGAATAACCCAAGGATTACAAAGATCAGGAAATAAATGCCGGCATACTGAATGATATCAATCGTTTTGCCTTTACGCTTTTTGGCAAGCGTTCCGCCTATAAGTGCCCCGATCAGACCAACAAAAATCACGATCACTATGTAAAACCCCTATTTATCTCGGGCTAAGTGAAGCGATCTCTCTTAGACGCGCTTGCACTGCCGTTTCCGATCCAAACCCGTAACGCGCAGAGGCCATACTGTCCAGACGAACAGTTCGGGCTTCGGAAGTTCGACCTGCAAGTTCGAGAGCTTCAGCTTCCAGAAGTTGCAAGCTGGAAAGCAGGGCGTAGTTCTCGTACTGGCTGGCGACGGATATATAGGGTTTTACGATGGCGATTGTCTCGGCGCTGTTGCCAGCTGACAGGGCGAAGGCCGCAAGTTGGCTTGCAACAAAAGCTCGGTGAATCTCGGTGCCTTTGTATTTTCCATAGGCTGCGTTTGATTGCTCAAAGGCAATGCGGCTAGCACTTGGATTTTGACCAATCGAAACGCGACCTAAAACGAAATAACTGAAGCCAAGGCGGACGTCTTGGAAATTGCTTTTCTTTGCTACGACGACGGCGCGCTCAGCCGCACGAATGCGTTCTGGCGCTGACGCACCAGCGCCTAAAGCAATTGAGATAAGTTCGTTCCATTTGGGGGATATTTCCGCCCGAGCACTGCCTTGAAGGGTATCACCTATGGGATTCAGGCGTGACAGTATCAACGAAAGGCGCGCTGCAACTTCGCCACGGGACATGCCTGTGCGTAGTGTTGGATCGTAAAGTGTTCTTAGGACCAAAAGGTCGAAATCTGTCAGTATGGCATGTACGTTGTCGTCGTTGAAAACGCTATCTGTCAGTGAATAAAGATCGTTCACTGGTCCCAGAGCTTGGGTCATTTCCTCGTGAATGCAGTCTCGGATTTCCTGAGGGCTGGCGTCCGAGGGTAAGAAGATGGACATTTTCGTGCGCCGCTCCAAACGTGACCACGCGCTGTTCACGCTGCTTCTATTTTCCAAATAGTCTCGCAGACCAGAGACATTTGGAGCCACAAAACAAGCGGCATTAGGGACCAGTTTTTTTATTTGGCTCCTTGGAATAAGCTGCAATGTAATGTTCGCGTCAGCGTGTCCTGTGAGATGGATGTCGATGCCGGCTTTGTCGCGGAATCGTGTTAATAGTGCATTGAGATCGCGGTGCATCGAATTAGGGGCGTCACCCAGCACACGCACAGAAATTGGGCCTTCAAATCTGGTAAGTGTATCCAGAGATTTGCCGTTTTCGAGAAAGAACGTGAGCTGTAGAATGTCGCGTGCAATTGATCGGTTTGACCTAAGAACCTTGAACTGTCCGCTAGGCGACGCTTGTGTCAAAGGCTGCTGTTGCGGAGAGGTGGGCGAGAATGCACGAGTGGGTACTTCGTACGGAGCCGTCGAACTTGTACAGGAGGCAACGGTCAAGCACAGCGGAAAGATTAGACGACGCATGCGCTGCTTACCCCCGCTGATACTTGATAAAAGGAGTGAGTTGCGCGACGCGATCATAAAGATTGCGGGCCGTGTGATTGAAATCCTGAGTCAACCAGTACACAGAAGACGCGCCCTCTGCATCTGCCGATCTGTAAACTTCTTCAATTAGGGCGCGACCAACCCCTCTGCCGCGATACTCAGGATCAGCGAAAAGGTCTTGGAGATAACAGACGTTTTCGATTTTCCATCCGTGACGGTGAAATAGAAAATGTACCAAGCCAACGGCGTTGCCTTCGGGAGTTACCGCTATTCGCCCGTTAAATTCGTGCGGGTCATTTGAAAGCAAGCGATGAAAGGTGGTTTCGTATACGTTCGATGGGACATCGGTTTCATAAAACGCAAGGTAAGCGCGCCACAAACGCGCCCAATCGTCGAAATCGGACTGCGTGATATCACGAATGACAATCTGTTCAGAAACCATCAACCGGCCACCTCTTTAATCTACAATCCCAATCTTTTACGTTGAATTGGGTCGCAACAAGGAACGGTTTTAGGCAATTGCTGGGCAATTTGCGAATTATCGCTGGCGTCGTGCCATAAACGCAAGCCGTTCAAATAAATGCACATCCTGCTCGTTCTTTAAAAGCGCTCCATGGAGTGTGGGAAGCGCACTTGCACCGTCCCGTTTCAAGTCTTCCGCCTCTAGATCCTCGGCAAGTAAAAGCTTCAGCCAATCCAGTACTTCTGAGGTGGAAGGCTTTTTCTTCAATCCTGACTGCTCTCGGATTTCGTAAAACTGTGTGAGTGCTTCGGTTAGGAGTTTTGATTTGATCCCTGGGTGATGGACTTCGACAATCTGTTTCATTGTCTCCATGTCTGGAAACCGAATGTAGTGAAAAAAGCAGCGACGCAGGAATGCATCGGGCAACTCTTTCTCATTGTTTGAGGTTATTATCACAATCGGACGCACGATGGCTTTGATCGTTTCGCCAGTCTCGTATACGTGAAACTCCATTTTATCGAGCTCTTGAAGAAGATCGTTCGGAAACTCGATATCTGCCTTGTCAATTTCGTCAATCAGCAGAACAACCTTTTTTCCGGCCTCGAACGCCTGCCAAAGTTTGCCCTTACGGATGTAATTTTTCACATCGTGAACCCGTTCTTCGCCCAGTTGGCTGTCACGCAAGCGGCTCACGGCATCATATTCATAAAGGCCTTGCTGAGCGCGGGTTGTCGATTTGATCGACCATTCGATCATTTCAAGCCCAAGGCCCTCTGCGACTTGTTTGGCCAGTTCGGTTTTACCCGTGCCAGGTTCGCCTTTGACCAGAAGTGGGCGCTCCAGTGTGACTGCCGCGTTGACTGCTACAGTCAGGTCATCGGTTGCAACATAGGATTTTGTGCCTTCAAATTTCATGTGTTTTTCCCGAATCTTCTGAATTGCCGCCTGGATGCTAGGTTCTGGGCTTTTCATCACAAATCGACAGCTTTGTGTAGTGACAATTCCTCTGACTGGGACTATGACCGCCGCAGGAAGAGGAGGTTCCGAATGTCGGACGAAGTTGCAAATATCGACATCGGACAAACTGGGGAAAAGAGAATGAAACGGGAAGTGTTTTTGCCCGACGATTATCGGCCGGCGGAAGACGAGCCTTTTATGAATGATCGTCAACTCGAATATTTTCGACGCAAGTTGATCGAGTGGAAGAACGACCTGCTTGCCGATAGCCGAGATACGATCGAAGGTTTGCAGGGAAATACCCGCAACATTCCGGACGTTGCGGATCGCGCCAGCGAAGAAACTGACAGGGCGCTCGAACTGCGCACACGGGATCGTCAGCGTAAATTGGTTGCAAAGATCGACGCAGCCTTGCGGCGGATCGACGAAGGCGAGTACGGCTATTGTGATGTAACTGGCGAGCCAATTTCGCTTAAGCGCCTGGATGCACGCCCAATTGCAACCATGAGCCTTGAGGCGCAAGAACGCCACGAACGTCGTGAGAAGGTGCACCGCGACGACTAAGTCCGGTTTCGATAGAAGAATTGGAAAACGCCGGGCCATTTGTGTCCGGCGCTTTTGTTTGGAAAAGGCAGATCATCTATGAAAGTTTGCGTCATCGGAGCTGGAATCAGCGGGCTGGCTGTGGCTCGGGCATTGGCTCTGAAAGGGGTAGATGTCACCGTACTTGAACAATCGGAAGAGATAAAAGAAGTCGGCGCGGGTTTACAGATCAGCCCGAACGGCGTGCGAGTGATTGAAGCGTTGGGGTTAAGGGACGAGCTGGAAAAAAGCGCGGTGCAGGGGCAAGCGGTTTCCCTTCGCAATTATAGCGACAGCCGAGAGGTGGTGCGCTTGGACCTGAACAAATCGAAGCACGCCGGGGACTATTATTTCGTGCACCGCGCTGATTTGATAAATCTTCTGGCCGAAGGTGCGCGCAAAGCTGGTGCGCGCATTCGATTGCTTCAAAAAGTTTCTGACGTGGTCATTGGTGATCTCCCCGAGGTTCGCACAACTTGCGGGAATATTGTGCAACCTGATCTGGTCATCGGGGCGGACGGGCTGCATTCGGTTGTTCGAAAAAAAATCCTGGGGTCTATGTCTCCGTTTTTCACACATCAAACGGCTTGGAGGGCAGTAATCCCTAACGACCTACACTTTCCGGCTGAAGCGCGCGTATACATGGGACCAAAACGCCATCTGGTATGCTATCCGCTCAGAAACGGAGACTTACTCAATATAGTTGCGGTTCAAGAGCGATCTGAATGGGTAGACGAGGGGTGGAACCACAAAGATGATCCGAAAAACTTGATTTCCGCATTCGCGGATTTCGGTCATGAGGTCCACAGCGTGCTTGAGCGCATCACCGATGTATCCTTGTGGGGGCTATTTCGACACCCAGTCGCAAAACATTGGTATCAAGGGCACGTGACAATGCTAGGGGATGCTGCGCATCCAACGCTTCCGTTTATGGCGCAGGGTGCCAACATGGGGTTTGAGGACGCTTGGGCTTTGGCTCGTGAATTAACACGAGATCAATCAATCGAAAACGCTTTGAGTAACTATCAAAGTACCAGACGCCCAAGGGCTGAAAAGGTTATAGACGCAGCTTCAAAGAACGCCTGGAAATATCACCTTTCATCGCGCCCAGTTCGATTTGCAGCCCATGCCGGATTAAAATTGGCAGGTGCCTTTGCGCCTAAACAGCTCATGAACCAATTCAATTGGATTTACGACTACGACGAAACCGCAAAGAGCTAGTCTTTTAGGTCAATCCAAACCGGAACGTGGTCAGATGGCTTCGCACGCCCGCGCATTTCCTTTTCAATCCAACACTCTTCCAACCTGTCTGCGCATTCGGGCGACAGAAGAAAATGGTCGATACGAATGCCGTCATTCCGATCCCAGGCGCCTGCCTGATAGTCCCAAAAGGAATAATGACCCTTTTCTGGTGTTCGGCTTCTGAAGGCCTCGGTCAGACCCAAGTTCAAAAGCGTGCGAAAAGCATTTCGGCTTTGAGGCAGTGCAAGGGCGTCAGTTACCCAAGCCTCGGGGCGCTTTGCGTCGTCGTCTTGTGGGATGATGTTGAAGTCACCGGCCATTAGAAAAGGGAGTTCCCCTTCAAAAAGCGATTTCGCGCGGACGTGTAATCGTTGCATCCAAGCCAGTTTGTAGTCGTATTTTGGGCCCGGCACAGGATTTCCGTTTGGCAGATACAAGCCGCAAACGCGTATTGGAGTTTCAGAGATGACCGTGGCCTCAATCCAACGCGCCTGTTCATCAGTATCATCGCCAGGAAGTCCACGACTTACATCTTCAAGCGGTAATCGAGATAAGATCGCTACTCCGTTAAAGCTTTTCTGACCGTGGGTTTCCACAGTGTATCCAAGATCCTCGATCGCCTCTCTTGGAAAGTTTTCGTCTACGGATTTGATCTCTTGCAGCAAAGCCACATCCGGCCTGCTTTCCTGAAGCCAAGTGATGAGCGTCTCGAAACGGGCCTTCACCCCATTGATGTTAAAGGTGGCGATTTTCATTTTCGGACCTCTGCATTGTTTCAGCCTGTATCTTCGATGCACCGCAATGCGGCAAGTCGAAAGCTATAATGACGATTTTGATGCAAATGAGGGAAGCGGCGATTCTGTCTAAGTTGCGCCGGTTGATTGGCTAAATGGCAGCAATTTTTACCCAAAATTATCGTTTTATTAACCTGTGAAATCAACATATAGGCTAAAAATAAATATAAAATCAATATATAGTAATAAATGAAAAATATTCACCTTAGAAAAGAAATCAGTTGCCAAAAGCAACCTAAGCAAGCAGCGTGTCAGTACACCACACCTAAAAGGGAGTTTAGGACATGACTGCACTTAAAAAAGAAATCTATCAGTCTTTGGAAAACCAAACCGAATGCACTGATATGTTCCTGGGTGACGAAACTGGCGCGTGTATTTCATGGTCCGGTCCATCATCAAGCCAAGACGCTTCGATGGGTGATGAGACCGGTGCCTGTATTTCCTGGTCCAGCCCATCCATGGCTGGCGAAATATCAATGGGTGACGAAACCGGAGCCTGCATTTCTTGGTCCAGCCCAACTATGCGCACCGAGACGTCAATGGGCGACGCGACTGAAACCTTCATTTCGGGCGTATTCGAGCCGGTTGGGCAAGGCGATACTCAAGCTGGTGACGCCACAGGCGCATGTATTTCGTGGTCCGGTCCATCATTGAGCCGCGAAACGTCAACGGGTGATGCGACTGAAACTTTCATTTCCGGAGTTTTCGAACCATCCGTGCAGCGCAAGCACTAGTCTCATCAAGCAAACACCCAATGTGCCACACGGGCGGGGCAGTCTCGCCGCAATTGCAGGAGAAAAACATGTCTAATGTAATCGCTTTGAATGCCTCGACCCGTCTGGCGCCTTTGGATGGCCGCGTGAGTTCATTGATCAGTTGCTTTGGATTTCATCGCCGTAAAGGAGATGATGTTTTCTGGATGAAAGAAAATGCAGAGCTGTTGAACATCATGGAAACGTCTGGCGTTCGCCCGTCACGTTGGGTTTTTGAGCCGCTTACTGGATTTTACGACACGCTCGAGCAAAAGCTTGAGTTTTTCCCACAATATTATCGTTTTTTCCTATCTATGTGTCTTGATCTTGAAGACTTGGGTTTTGAAGGCAATAAGTCTCTTCGCCTTGCCGAGTGGGTGATTAAAAAGGGCATGCCCCAAGGAGAACTATCTGATCTTCAAAGGCTTGAGGCGCGTCGTTTGATGGCGCGTCGTGGGTTGGATCCATTCCCAAATGACCCAGGTTTAGAAGACAGGATCCGCGCATTTACCCGTGCCAGTGGCTTTTTTGCGATTCCGAACAAAAAAGCAGCCTATGAACTTACCCATGCAGTCTTCTACCTTAGTGAATATGGTCGGAAAAACCCAAACCTAGACAAGGAAAGCATCGAAAGTCTTTTGAACGTTGGTATTTTGGCCATGCTTGAGCAGAATAACGATCTGGTTGCCGAAGTGTGTATCGCGTTGAGATTCTGTGGAGAAACACCTCCGAGCTATTGGGAGAACTGGCTGCGTCGTGATCGACGGGGGTACGTCGTTGATGCTAACGCAGGCTGGAGCGGAGACGATTATCAATCGTACTTTATGGCTTGTTGGTCTGCGGCACTTACAGGTGAAGAACTCTTCAAGGATAAATATTTTGAAGGGACCATGGCCTTTTTGCGTACGCCGCCCTCGTGCGTTCCGTTACGAGAATTATCCCACATTCTCATCGAGTTAGAAGATGATCGATCAATAGGTTGGGAGAAATTGCAATCAAAGGAAGAAAAAGTTTTTGAAAAAACTCTCTGGCGGTCCTGAATACTGTTCAGGAATCCACTGCCCAGTTCCAAGCTTTTTTCGAAAGTTTTGTACGGGCGGACCGCATTAGGGAGAGTGCTTGATGATAAAATCCTCCGGCAATGCCGTGATTGCAGGCTCTGCACTGGTACTGGCCTATACGGCAATCAGTTCGGTAGGAGATGCCGCAGCGAAATACATCGCCGGAGATTATGCGCCGCCACAGCTTTTTGTTCTTTTCGGCGGAATCGTTAGTCTTGTTGCCTTTGCCGCCTGTTGTCGAAAGGGGCAGATACATAAACTTAAAACTGACAGACCGATAGCGATGGCGATTAGGTCTGTCATGACCGTTGTTTCAGCGACACTATTTTTCTATGCGATGCGAGTGTTGCCGCTTGCAGAGATTTTCTTGTTTGTGGGTCTAATGCCGATCATGGCGGCTTTGCTTACCCCTTTTGTATTAAAGGAAGCAGCAGATGCGCGATCTTGGATGGCATTGATCGCAGGATTCGTTGGGGTGTTGTGTTTGTTTCCTGATGGTATTTCCAGCGTTAAATCTGCACACTTGCTTGCTTTCGGAGCAAGTTTCAGCGGTGTCGTCTCAATGGTCCTCGCGCGGCACATAGGGCGAGACCGAGATGCTTCGATGGCACTGTTGTTTTATCCTCATCTGTTGGCCTTTATCGTCATGTTGGCTGCACTACCTTTCGTTTATCGTCCAATGCCAGTGTTCGACCTCGGCATTGCAGCTCTCTATTCAGGGCTGTTGTTTGTTGGCCGCTATGTGCTTGTTCGGGCTCTGGCCATCGCACCCGCCCATGTGGTTTTACCTGTTATGAACGTTCAATTCATTTGGATGGTTGTTTTAGGAGCGGGAATATTCGCAGAAAGCCCGACAATGAACGTCTATTTGGGCGCCGCAATTGTGATCATGTCTTGTGTGGCGCTTGTCTTGGTGTCTGCGAAAAAATTTGCACAACCAGTCTATGGCCAAAGTAATGCCGCGACTATGCGTGGCGGGCGCTTGAAGTGGTCTAGATCGAAAAACTGGTCCCACAACCGCACGAGCTTGTCGCATTCGGATTATCAATCACAAACCGCGCACCGATCAGTTCCTCGGTGAAATCAATAGTTGCCCCAGTCAGGAAGGGCAGAGAAACTTGGTCCACCACCACGGTTTCACCTTTTCCCGACAGAATAACATCGTCGGCGGAGGGGGTATCCAACTTAATTTCATATTGAAATCCCGAACAGCCCCCCCCTTCGACGGACACTCTTAAAGCTTGGCCCTGTTGCGCCGCACCAATTTCTGAAAGTCGTTCAAAGGCACGTTCGGTCACTTTAGGGGGCAGGTTCATTGTGCGTTTCCGTCATGTGTTGTCCTGTTCGCTGCAATGAATATAAGGGGTATAAACAAAAGCGACAAGGACAGGCGCCATGGTTGCACCATTTGCGTGCCGCCCCGAATATAGTCGAGGGCGACTTTTCCCAGAAGAAGAAAGTGGTTTTCGATCTTGTTTTCAAAGAGATCGGGATAGGATCATCCATTCTGGCGCGTTCCGCCGTCTCAAACACAAAACACAGGTTTTTGTTGAGCACGAGGGGGATTACTTTCGCACGCGGTTAACACATTCAATAGAGGTCGCTCAGGTTGCTCGAACGATTTCCGGTGCATTGGGGCTGAACAGCGAATTAACCGAGGCCATTGCTTTGGCGCATGACCTTGGACACACACCGTTTGGTCACACGGGCGAAGATGCGCTGGATCTAATGATGAAGCCTTATGGTGGGTTTGATCACAACGCTCAAGCATTGAGGATCGTGACATCTTTGGAAAATCATTACGCCGAGTTTGACGGCCTGAATTTGACCTGGGAGACATTAGAGGGGATTGCCAAACATAATGGTCCGGTTTCGGAACCTTTCCCCTATGCATTAAAGACCTACAATAATTGCCACGATTTGGAGCTTTACACCCACGCCAGTGCCGAAGCGCAAGTGGCCGCGCTTGCAGATGACGTTGCCTACAATAATCACGATTTGCAGGACGGGCTAAGGGCAGGGCTTTTCACCGAGAAAGAAATTGCGGATTTGCCAATCATAGGCGAGGCCTATTTTGAGGTGGACAAAGCCTACCCTCAACTTGATCCCAATCGGCGGAAACACGAAGCTTTACGCCGTGTGTTTGGTGTCATGGTTGCGGATGTAATTGATACATCACGCCAGATACTTGCCGATCAAGCGCCTGATAGCGTTGATGAGTTGCGTGGACTGGGATTGCAGGTGGTTCAGTTTTCAGCAGCGTGCTGGTCGGATCTTAGTGTCATCCGGAAATTTCTGTTTTCACGGATGTATCGTGCACCCTCGGTTATGCAGATGAGGACTGAGGTAACTGAAGTCGTCAAACGACTGTTCTCGTTGTTTTTGGAGCAACCGTTACTTTTGCCCACTGCATGGCACGCAGAGCTATTGAGATGTAGTGATAAAACGGATGTCGCTCGGATGGTCGCTGATTATGTCGCTGGAATGACAGATCGGTTTGCGTTGCAGACGCATGAACGTCTTATTGGTCCCGTGGAAATGCCGCTGGTACATTGACGCGCCGATTAGCCGTGCTAAACCGCGCGGCAGACAAAGGATGAACAAATGAACCTCTTTACCGATATCCGTACCCTTGTGATTGCCAAGCTGGACGAGATGGTATCCGAAGGAAACCTGCCTTCCGGGCTGGACTATTCGAACGTGGCGGTTGAACCTCCGCGTGATCCGCTTCACGGAGACATGGCAACAAATGCCGCGATGGTGTTGGCAAAGCCCGCCAAAGCAAAGCCGCGGGACATTGCTGAAAGTCTTGCGGCCAAACTTACAGCTGATCCGCGTATTTCAACGGCTGAAGTTGCGGGGCCCGGATTTCTGAATATGCGGCTGGATGCTTCGATTTGGCAGAGCGTCATAACTTCGGTTCTGGGCGAAGGGACGTCTTACGGGCGGTCCACTATGGGTGATGGCGCGAAGGTTAATGTCGAGTATGTCTCGGCCAACCCGACCGGGCCTCTACACGTTGGTCATACTCGAGGGGCTGTTTTTGGTGACGCTCTGGCAAGTCTATTGGACTACGCAGGGTATGATGTGACACGCGAGTATTACATCAATGACGGCGGTGCGCAGGTCGATGTTTTGGCCCGGTCAGTCTTTTTACGCTATTTGGAAGCGCATGGTCAGGCCGTTTCTTTTGCTGAAGGCACGTATCCGGGCGATTACCTGATCCCCGTGGGAGAAGCTTTGAAAGAGCAGGTTGGGGACGCATATGTTGATCAGCCGGAAAGTGTTTGGCTTTCTGAAATTCGCACGTTTGCAACTGAAAAGATGCTGGACTTGATCCGCGACGATCTGAAGTCTTTGAATGTCCAAATGGATGTCTTCTTTTCGGAGAAGTCACTTTATGGAACTGGACGGATTGAAGCTGCGTTGAACGCTCTGGAAGACAAAGGCTTGATCTACGAAGGTGTTTTGGAACCACCCAAAGGCAAGAAGCCCGAAGATTGGGAACCTCGCGAACAAACTTTGTTCAAATCGACAGAACATGGCGATGATGTGGATCGACCCGTAAAAAAGTCGGATGGAAGCTGGACGTATTTCGCGCCGGACATCGCGTATCATTACGACAAGGTGACCCGCGGATTTGATGCGTTGATAGACGTATTCGGTGCGGATCACGGCGGTTATGTCAAACGCATGAAAGCTGCGGTTTCCGCACTTTCAGAAGGCTCCGTTCCTCTGGATGTAAAACTAACTCAATTGGTGAAGTTGTTCAAAAACGGCGAACCGTTTAAAATGTCGAAACGGGCAGGGACCTTTGTAACCCTGCGCGATGTTGTGGATCAGGTTGGTCCGGATGTGACCCGATTTGTGATGTTGACGCGTAAGAATGACGCGCCATTGGACTTTGATTTCGACAAGGTTCTTGAACAATCCAAAGACAACCCGGTGTTCTATGTTCAGTATGCCCATGCGCGGATATGTTCGGTGCTTCGCAAAGCCTCCGATCTAGACATTGCGGTCGATGATGCAGCTCTGAAAGATAGCGATTTGTCCAATGTCGCGCACGAAAGCGAACTGGCAGTCGCTAAGAAATTGGCGGAATGGCCACGCTTGGTTGAAATTGCGGCTCGCACCCACGAACCTCATCGCGTGGCGTTTTATCTGTATGAGTTGGCCAGCGAACTGCATGCTTTGTGGAATAAAGGCAATGAGTTGCCAGACCTTCGTTTTATTCAGGAAGGTGACGTTGCTACCAGCCAGTCGAAAATAGCATTGGCCCGCTCAGTGGCCGTTGTTATTTCTGCAGGTCTTGGTATTCTCGGCGTCACTCCGGCGCAGGAAATGCGATAAGCGAAATCGCCGGACTGAGGCAGATCGGAAACCGCAAGGGTCATATCGGCCCGGCAACATGAGGCTGCATGGCAGAGCAACAGCCACACACCGCATTCAGAGATGACGCGGAAAAGCTCTCTATGTCGCGCGTGGCCCAATGGGCCGGCGCGGTGGTTTCGGTTGTCCTGATATTGGGCATGGGTATTTGGGTCTACAATATTGTGTCTCGTGATGTAACAGGCGTACCTGTTGTTCGGGCTGCCGAAGGCCCATTGCGTGTCCAGCCCGAAGATCCCGGAGGCCGTCCGGCAGACCACCAAGGTTTTTCGGTCAATTCGGTTGTTTCCGAGGGGATTGCAGAAAATGCTGCGGAACAGCTCGTATTGGCGCCCGCACCGTTGGATTTGACGGACGAAGATCTTCCGCAAGGAGAATTACCAACCAACACTGCAGAGCGCGCGGAAACCGCGTCGACTTTTACTGATGCAGAAACAGATGAAGATTTAGCAGAGGCCGCTATTGGTTTGGCCGATCAACTGATCGCTCTGGAAGAAGAAAACGGCTCGGTCGCAGCAGGCGAAGACGCGATCCTTTTGGCAGTTCTAGAGGCGACCAGCACACCAGACGGCGTAACTGGCCCAACTCAAGCGCCGTTTCCAAAGCTCCGCCCGGGTGGTTCCGAAGTAAACGTGCCTGCAACATTGACATCAAATGCAGCATCCGCTGTCCGAGAGCTTTCTCCTGAGGCCGTTCCAGATGGCTCTAGGCTGGTTCAATTGGGCGCGTTCAATAGTGCAGAAATCGCGCGATCTGAGTGGGAGCGCATGTCCAATCTGTTCGCGGGATATCTGGAAAACAAAACCCGCGTCATTCAGCGTGCAGAAAGCGGGGGCAAGGTTTTCTACAGGCTTCGGGCTATGGGATTTGAAGACATAGATGATGCGCGACGTTTCTGCGCGGCATTCAAAGCGCGTAACGTGGATTGCGTACCGGTTCTGGTTCGTTAAAGTCTTCACTTATGGAAGACGATTTTCTCGAAGATAGTAGCGTCGTAACGACCGAAGTGTCTGTGGCCGATCGAATGGCCGCAGAAGCGCTGATTGTTGATGTGGATGGCTACGAAGGGCCATTGGATGTTCTTCTTACATTGTCACGAACTCAGAAAGTTGATCTGCGCAAGATTTCCGTATTGAAACTGGCGCAGCAATACTTGTTGTTCATAGAGCGGGCAAAATCTTTGCGGATCGAGCTGGCCGCCGATTATCTGGTGATGGCGGCATGGCTGACGTTTCTTAAATCGCGCCTGCTATTACCACCCGACCCAACCGAAGAAGGTCCCTCGGGCGAGGAACTGGCTGCACATCTGGCGTTTCAGTTGGAAAGGCTTCAAGCGATGCGCGAAGCAGCCGCCAAGCTGATGGCGCGAGACAGGCTGGGGCGGGATGTTTTCGTGCGCGGCGTTCCAGAGCGCGTAACGAGCGTTCGCAGCACCACCTACACTGCTAACCTGCTTGATTTGATGCAAGCCTATGCCCGTCTTCGGACAAAAGATGAATTCAGACCATTCGTCATGGATCGAGACGCGGTTTTCACGATGGAGCAAGCCTTAGAGCGCATGCGTGGTTTAGTGGGCTATGCGCTGGAATGGACGGACATATGCAGTTACCTTCCCGATGGATGGACCGTTGATCCTATCAAACGCAGGTCAGCAACGGCGGCAACATTTGCTGCGTCGCTTGAATTGGCAAAAGAGGGTAAGGTAGAAATTAAGCAATCTGACACTTTCGCACCAATATTGGTCAGAAAAAGGGATCTAACGTGAGCGACGAAAAAAGCGGTCAGGAAGAAAGCCTGTTTGAGGCCCCCCCAATTTCCGAGCAAGAGCGAATGGTGGAAGCGATCTTGTTTGCCTCGGCAGAGCCTGTTTCCGTGCGAGAATTGAACAGTCGAATGCCGCACGGCAGCGATGCGGCGGAAGCTCTGGTGCATTTGCGTAAGCGCTACACTGGTCGTGGCGTCCATGTGGTCAGAGTGGGTGATGCATATGCCTTTCGAACGGCTGCCGATCTATCGTTTTTGATGAAAAAGGAAACGGTAGAAACTAGGAAGCTTAGCAGGGCGGCCATCGAAACCTTAGCAATCGTGGCTTACCATCAGCCGGTCACTCGCGCTGAAATCGAGGAAATTCGCGGCGTAAGCGTGTCTCGTGGAACTCTTGATCAACTGCTGGAAATGGAGTGGATCAGGTTCGGCCGGCGCCGAATGTCTCCGGGGCGCCCAGTGACATTTATCGTAACCGCGGCTTTCCTGGATCATTTCGGTTTGGAAAGCGCGCGTGATTTGCCTGGATTGAAAGAGCTACGTGCGGCGGGCCTATTGGAAAGCAGACCATCAATTTCTACTGATGGTTTGACGGATGAGAACGACGATGAAGACGAAAACCAGACCGAATTGTTCGAAGAATAGCATCAATCAACTCTGATTGGTCAAAATTCAAACACAATTTACTGGTAGTTCTTCTCCAAGTTTCTACTTTTAGGAGATCGTTATGAACATCGATAGACTGATCAATATGATCTTAAATCGGATTATCCGCATTGTGGTCAATAAAGGCGTTGACGGCGCAGTCAATGCGGCCACAGGCCAAAAGAAGCGCCGCCGCTAGTCAAGTCTTTGGGCTACATCTTGAAATGCTTGGATAATTTCAGGCCTTGACCTTGGTAGTTCGACTTGATGCCTGAGCCGTACAAGGCCTCTGGCTCTTCTGACATACGCTCATATACCAAGCGCCCGACGGTTTGACCGTGCTCAAGAACGAAAGGCGCTTCGTGGCAACGGACTTCTAATACGCCGCGCGAACCGGCCCCCCCAGCTGCGTCATAGCCGAAACCCGGGTCAAAAAAGCCCGCGTAATGGACTCGGAATTCTCCGACCATCGCCAAATACGGGGCCATTTCTGCAGCACAGTCAGGTGGAATTGAAATCGCTTCGCGGGACACAAGAATATAGAATGCACCAGGGTCAAGGATAATGCGTCCGTCTAACGTGCGTACCTCTTCCCAATAATCTGCGGGATTGTAGTGGCTGAGTTTGGAAAGATCGATAACGCCGCTATGTCGCTTGGCGCGATAGCCGACAAGATCGCCATGTTGCGGTTGAAGGTCGACCGAGAATCCCAGACCATCAGAAATCATTGGGGTTCCGGACACGATAGGGGTTCTTTGATGAACTTCATGCAATTCGTCGTCGGAAAGGAACGTCCGACCGTTTCTGAAAATTACCTGTGTCAACAATTGACCCGGCTGTGTGACCACGGAAAAGCTTTGCGGGCAAATTTCTGCGTAAAGAGGTCCTACGTAGCCTTCTGGGATGCGATCAAACTCCACGCCCTGATCGGTTATTACGCGCGTCATCAAATCTAAGCGCCCGATTGAGCTTTTCGCCGATGCAGCTCCGGTCATCCCTTGTGGCAGATTCAGCTGTTCCATAAGTGGAACTACATAGACGCACCCTTTTTCCAGAACCGCGCCTCCGGTGAGCGTGATTTCGTGCATCGTCAACTCTTCCAGCCGCGTACTTACGCTATTTGTCTTGCCCGGAAGGAACGAGGCGCGCACGCGAAAGGCCTTGTCTCCTAGCCGCAGATCCAGACTGGCTGGCTGTATCTGGCTATTTAGAATGGGTGATGAGGCCCCAATGGCGCCTTCAGCAACCATTTGCTTGATCTGCTTGTCAGAGAGAACTCCGGTTTTCATGTCGCTCCCCCTGGATACGAAAACACCCGCCCGTTTTGCGGGCGGGCTGTTTTAGATTTGGTCGGGCTAGCAGGACTTGAACCTGCGACCTTCCGTCCCCCAGACGGACGCGCTACCAGGCTGCGCCATAGCCCGACTTTGGGTGTTTCATACCGTGTTTGGTTCTGGTGGCAAGTGGAAATTCCCATATTGCCTTATGATTTTCCGCTGTTTGCATTCAAAACGGAAACGCTAGATAACGCATCGACAAAAGATTTCACATCCTCAAGTCGTGATGCCAAGGCTCCAGTATTAAGTGACGCCAAAGAAGTCAGCACTCCTGGCGTAGTTTTTACCGTACCTGCGTCAGGATCATCGGCTATGTTACTGATATCTATTGGAAGCGGAGCAGGGGCGGCGGGCTGAACCTCTACTTCGGGGGATACCGGGGGCATTGATGAAGGATGATGGGTCGGTTCAGAGGTTTTTCCACGTTCAGAAGTGAATTCGAAACCGGGGAATGACATTTGGTCATCTTCCCGAGCAAATGGCACGACATTGGGTGTCTCGCTGCGGACAGCAACCGAGTGAAACACAGGTTCTTCTGATTTTGTTGCGGACGTTTCGACTATTGTGCTCTCAATGGTGTCGTCTGAATCATCGTCCAGATTATAGATAGACAAGGCCGTCACATGCTTGGAGCCTTTATCGCGCAGAAGCTTCTGAACGTCCTTAATCGTTAAGCCATCGTGGTGAAGCAGGCGTTTTATGCCGCCCAGAAGTAACATGTCGTTCCGGCGATAGTACCGGCGACCCCCGGCGCGTTTAACCGGTTTCACTTGGCTGAATTTACTTTCCCAAAAGCGTAACACATGGGCTGGGGTTTCCAGCCAGTCGGCGACTTCGCTGATGGTTCTAAAAGCGTCAGGGGCTTTGCTCATTTTTGAGGGGCCCAATCAATCAGGATTTATTGCCGTCTGCCACACGTTCTTTCAAAAGATGTGAGGGGCGGAACGTCAAAACTCGGCGGGGCGAGATCGGGACCTCTTCACCGGTTTTAGGGTTTCGTCCAACCCGCGCGGCTTTATCGCGAATGCTAAATGTCCCGAACGACGAGATTTTGACTTGGTCACCTTCAACAAGTGCGTCAGACATATAATTCAGCACCGTTTCAACCATATCGGCCGACTCGTTGCGCGATAATCCAACGTTGCGGACTATCGCTTCGCTTAGGTCCATACGTGTCAGGGTTTTCTCGCCCATTTCCATTCCCTCATCTGCAGCTACCCTGAGCATAGGGTGAGAAGAATTTACGAGTCAATATCAACGGCTTGTAAGTCGATGTAAAACAGACAGTTTCCTGCCTTACCAGCGAAGAACAACCGCCCCCCAAGCCAATCCGCCACCAATCGCTTCGGTCAGGATTAAGTCACCCTTCGAAATCTTACCCGATTCGACACCTGCTGACAGGGCCAATGGAATGGATGCCGCAGATGTATTGCCATGGTTTTGCAACGTGACAACAACGCGATCCATGGCAATCCCCATCTTCTTTGCCGTTCCTTGGATAATTCGGATATTCGCCTGATGCGGAACAATCCAATCCACGTCGCTCTCGGCCAAGTCGGCTTTTTCAAGTGCGGTTTTCGCCGTGTTGGCGAGTTTTTCGACGGCTTGCCGAAACAAAGCATTTCCTTGCATGCGCAGCTTTCCTGACGTCTGGGTCGAAGAAACGCCGCCGTCAACAAACAGCATATCTTTAAATCTTCCGTCCGAATTCAGGTCAGCAGACAGAATACCGCGGTCTGTATTTTCGCCGCTGCTTTCCTGGGAAGACAATATTATGGCACCTGCGCCGTCACCAAAAAGAACGCATGTTGCACGATCTTCCCAGTCCATGATGCGCGAGAAAGTTTCTGCTCCGATCACTAGCACTCGGTTTGCCTGACCAGACAAAATCAAGCCGTTGGCGTTGGTTAGCGCGAATATAAAGCCGGCACAAACCGCTTGAACGTCAAACCCAAAACCTTGGGTCATGCCCAGTTTGTTTTGCACCATAGTCGCAACTGATGGAAAGGTAAGGTCGGGGGTCGATGTCGCCACGATAATAGCGTCGATGTCGTCAGGCTGCAGACCCGCATTCGAAAGTGCGTTTTGGGCAGCTTTTACCGCCAAGTCAGAAGTAAACTGACCCTCGGCAGCGAAGTGGCGTTGCTCGATACCAGATCGTGTGCGTATCCACTCATCTGTCGTATCCAATGATTTTTCGAATTCGGAATTCGGGACGACGCGCTCGGGTAAATAGTGTCCGACACCCTCCACAACAGCTCTAATTGTCATGATGTGTGTTCCCGAAATTATTCTTCATTATCACTTTTATCTTTAACGCCTACGGATGCAACCCGCGCCGCCAAACGCTCGTTAAAGCCGGACTGTGCAAGCTGAACTGCCAGTTTAACAGCTGCCGATATACTTGTTGCATCAGCAGAGCCGTGGGATTTAACTACCGTGCCATTCAAGCCTAGAAAAACGCCCCCGTTTACGCGCCTTGGGTCAATACGTTTTGATAAGCGACGAAGAGAGGTATAGGCCAGCATTGCGGCCAGTTTTGAGAGCGGCGTGTGGTTAAAGGCTTCTTTCAGCAATCCGCTGATAAGCTTTGCAGTTCCCTCGGCGCTTTTCAGGGCAATGTTGCCTGTAAATCCATCGGTCACGATAACATCTACCCGATCCGAGGGGATGTCATTCCCTTCTACGAAACCCACGTATTCAAAGTTACCCGTATCAGCGTGCTGAGACATCAAGTCACCGGCTTCTTTGAGTTCGGGGCGCCCTTTAAACTCTTCTGTTCCGACGTTTAGCAATCCAACGCGCGGCTTAGGAATGTTGAAGCCGTTGCGCACGTAAGACGCGCCCATAAGAGCATACTGCAGCAAATCATTCTCATCGGCGCGAATGTCGGCCCCCACGTCAAGCA
>CAYVRN010000055.1:0-20544 GCA_964453855.1 uncultured Rhodobacterales bacterium | reverse complement strand
CAGCAATGCAATAACTGAGAGTAAAACGGTATCCAACAAATCTCTCTTTTCAGTGAAATTGTGAGCCATGCTAAATTCTTTCATGTTTGAAGTTGGGTGCCAAGCGTTTTCTTCGAGCCAGACGAGGCTTGGGCATCGCCTCTCGCTAAGCAAGGATTAATCGAACACATTGCTCGTGTTCCGTTTGCCGGATGGCATGGTGTCAAAGAACCTGCATCAGACGTTTCGCGCTTTTGTCACAGAGACAGGGCTGATTACCTGCCAACGCACAGGGCAAAACCGGACTCTGTACGGCTTACGGCACACCTATGCCACGTTCGCGCTGTTGAATGACGGCATGGATATCCACGCACTGGCCATACAGATGGGCACCAGCATCGGCATGATTGATCGCCATTACAGTCATCTCACGCCGCGTCTGAAGAAGGACATGCTTACAGGCAAGCGGCATGATTTGCCAGCGGAAGAGTTCCTACAGAGATACAAGTCATAGCAGCTCTACAGCAGCCGTCAGCTGTTCGGAATTCACATCAATATAGCGTTGCGTTGTGCTGATGTGGTTGTGCCCGGCCAGTTCGGCTAGCAGGCGTACGCCCACGCCCTTGTTCGCAAGTCTGGTGATGTAGGTGCGCCGACCTGAGTGGCTGGAAGCGTCTTTGAGCCCCACCGCTTTGTAGATGTCGAGGAACAAACCATTGCGTGATGATTTCTGGTGGAAAACGGTGGTGCTTGTAGCTGACGATCATACCCATGTGCAACAACTACGCAAAATCTCGAACCCTTCCAACCGGCCCGAGTTAATGTGACAACGCCTCTCGTAGACCTTAATCACAACAACGGCTAGACTTGTGCCAAGAATGCGCAGAGCGCTTGCAAGTTTGAACCAACATAAATCCTGAGACGTTTTCATGACTAAAAGGCCCGAAGATCTACGTTCTGCCCGATGGTTTGCACCCGATGACCTGCGATCGATGGGTCACAGGTCACGAGCAATGCAAATGGGGTTGTCGACTGACGACTGGGAGGGCAAGCCGGTTATTGCAATAATCAATACGTGGTCGGACTTGTCACCTTGCCACCACCATCTTCGCGACCGTGCGGAATACGTGAAGAAGGGTGTTTATCAGGCCGGAGGCATGCCGGTCGAGCTGCCTGTTCACTCGTTCGCCGAGCAGTTCCTGAAGCCGACTTCGATGCTTTACCGCAACATGGGGGCAATGGAAGTCGAGGAAACCCTGCGTTCATTCCCCGTCGATGGCGTGGTGTTGATGGGCGGCTGCGACAAGTCTACCCCTGCACTGGTGATGGGGGCGACCTCGATGGGATTACCGTTTATCTACCTGCCCGCTGGCGCAATGCTGCGCGGCAACTACGCAGGCCAGAAACTGGGCTCAGGCACCGACGTCTGGAAGTACTGGGACGACCGCCGCTCGGGTCTGATAGGCAAAGAAGAATGGCAAGGCGTTGAAGCAGGAATTGCACGCTCGTACGGCACCTGCATGACCATGGGCACGGCCTCAACAATGATGAGTATCGCAGACGGTTGGGGCCTGACCCTTCCGGGGGCATCTTCGATTCCCGCACCGGACGCATGTCACAAGCGCATGTCAGCAGCGTGCGGTCGAAGGATCGTGGACATGGTCTGGGAGGATCTTACCCCCGACAAAATCATTACCGAAGCCAGCACTCGAAATGCAGTCACGGTTGCGATGGCAACGGGGTGCTCGACTAATGCCATCATCCATCTGATCGCTATGGCACGCAGGGGGGGCGTTGATCTAAAGCTTGAGGATCTCGACAATATTGGTCGCACCACGCCACTGATTGCCAATATCAGACCGTCAGGAACGGAATACCTGATGGAGGATTTTTATTATGCCGGGGGCCTTTCCGCATTAATGAAAGAGCTTGGTGACAAACTCGATCTAGACGTGATGACGGTCAGTGGAAAGACATTGGGCGAGACCATTGAAGGTGCGAAAGTTTTCAATGACGACGTGATCCGCCCGTTGTCGAACCCCGTCTATCACGAAGGCTCTCTGGCGGTTCTAAAGGGCAATCTTGCCCCTGATGGCGCCGTGATTAAGCCAGCAGCGATGGACCCGAAGTTCCAGAAACATACCGGCCCGGCAATCGTTGCAAACAGCTATGCCGAGCTGAAAGAGATCATCAACGACGAGAATTATCCGATGACGCCGGATCATGTGCTGGTTTTGCGCAATGCAGGTCCAAAGGGCGGGCCGGGAATGCCTGAATGGGGCATGATCCCAATGCCAAAAGCACTTCTAAAGGACGGTCATCGCGACATGGTCCGGATGTCGGATGCGCGAATGTCGGGCACCTCATATGGCGCGTGCGTTCTTCATGTTGCACCCGAGGCATTTATCGGCGGAACGCTTGCGCTAATTGAGACCGGCGACATTATCGAGATGGACATCCCGAACCGCACACTGAATGTAAAACTTTCGGACGCCGAATTAGAGGCGCGGCGCGCAAACTGGGTTGCACCGCCGCCGCATTACGAACGTGGCTATGGCTGGATGTTCGCGCAGCACATCGAACAGGCAGACAAAGGCTGTGACTTCGATTTCCTGCGCACCGAGTTCGGCGCTCCGGTACCGGAGCCAGAGATCAACTGACCAGCCAGTAATGCTGCACCTTTTGATCTACTTAAACGCCGCAAGCACTCGTTGAGTTGCTGCTACCAAAGGATCATGCGTTTCCCTGAGGATTTGAACGCGATCAAAGCGGGTTTGGTCTTTGTTCACAGACGCCCTCAACGCTTCTCCGAATGCCATGCGCAGTTCGGTGCCGATGTTGAATTTGCAAATCTTCGACCCACGCGCCAAGGCGGTTCGTTGCGCAACCGGCACGCCCGATCCGCCGTGTATCACCAACGGCACTTCGGTCACAGCTTCGATGTCCCTGATACGGGCTTCGTCCAACCCGCCTTCTTTATCCTGCTGAAGATGCACATTGCCGACCGAGATTGCCATCGCATCCACACCGCTTTCGCGGGCGAAGCGGGCGGCCTCGGCCGGGTCGGTTCCGTCCGAGCCTTCGCCGCCGGAATAACCGACAAAACCGATTTCACCTTCGCAGGAAATGCCAGCGGCATGCGCCATTTCCGCGATCCGTGCGGTTTCGTCGATGTTCTGGGTCAGGGGCTTACGCGACCCGTCGAACATGAGCGAGGTAAATCCGCTGTCTAGGGCCATTTTGCATTCTTCAAACGTGTAGCCGTGATCAAGATGCGCAACGACTGGAACCGATGCGTTTTCCGCAAGATGACGGAACATCTTCCCAAGGATGGGCAAAGGAGTATGTTCACGACAGCTTGGGCCAGCCTGCAGGATCACAGGCACGTTTTCAGCTTCGGCGGCGGCCACATAGGCGCGCATATCCTCCCAACCCAAGGTTACAAGGCCACCAACCGCATAGCCCTGTTTCAACGCGGGCTGCAGTACGTCAGAAAGGGTCGCAAGCGTCATTTGAACTTGGCAATCATATCCTTGATGCCCGGGATCGTTTCAATCTGGTAGGCATGGGTTGGCTGGAAATACTGAACCAAAGATCGCTGGCTAAGTCCGCCGAGAATCGTGAAATAGTACATCTCGTATCCAGGCAATACGGCGCAGGGATGATAGCCGTTGTCGATACAGATCGTTGACCCATCAACGATGTGATAGGCATCGCCGGGCTTGTTATCTTCACGCTGAAGCATCTGAAGACCTGATCCCCAATTCGGCTTGAACCGGAAATTATAGGTCTCGTCATGACGGGTTTCATCGGGCAGGCGGTCTGTATCGTGCTTGTGCGACGGAAAGCCCGACCAGCCACCTTGCCCAACCGTGAACAATTCGCTGACCAGAAGGCGGCCGACTTTGTCGTGTTGCTTCTGCCCCAGAATATGCTTGATCTTACGGTGTGTCTTGGTGTCGTCCGACCCGTACTGAACAAGATCGTGTTTGCGCACATCAAAGGGTTCAAGAACCTTGTCGTATTTAGCCCCAGCGATGAACGTTTCGGTTTCATCTGACACACAGACCAAAGTGACCTTGGCACCGACCGGTGCATAGACCCCTTCCGGATCGCCGTCCCAGACATCTTCGCCACGTTTCCCGAGCTTTGCAAAACTCACGCCTTCGACTTCGACGTCCACCGAGCCCGTTGCGGGCACGATGCAGGTTTCGTAACCGGGCACCTGATACTCAAACGCTTCGCCTTTTTTGAGCTTCACAATGTTGAAATAGTTCAAGGGAACCGTGGTATTATCCACATCAACAATCGGTTTGTTCTGGTTATCAAACGGGGCGATATGCATCGGAATGCTCCTTTCAAGCCTCGGTCGGGCCGGGATGTTCCGCAAGGAACGCGTTTAATTGATCGGTCGTTGGCATCGCCGGTGCGCATCCGGCTTGGCTGACAACGATTGAGGCGCAGGCAGAGCCGCGTAAAACGGCCTCGCGCAGGTCGTATCCGTCAGCGATTGAGGCGAGCAATCCCGCCATGAAACTGTCACCGGCGCCGTTGGGTTTTACGGCTTTGACAGGATAAATACCCGTTCGGATTTCCTGTCCGTCAGCAAAGGTGATCGCGCCCTGGTGACCCATCTTGTAGATCACCAGCTTGCCCTTGGCGGCAAGTTCGCGTGCCTTATCCAGCCCTTTTTCAATGCCGCCCGCCATGAAGCCAAATTCTTCATCGTTGCCGACAATCAGATCACTTTCGTCGCCTGCACGTGACAGCACATCTGAAGCAACTTCAGGGGACGGCCAACTGTAGGGGCGGTAATCAATATCGAAAATTACGGGCAATCCGGCGGCTCGCGCGTTCTCGAAAGCACGGAACGTGGCGCTGCGCGACGGTTCGGCGGCGAAAACCGTGCCTGCCGAGATGACCGCGGTGAAGTCGGTATAGTCAACCTCGTCCATCTGGGCGGAAGTCACCTGAAAATCAGCCGCATTATTGCGGTAAATGACATTCTGGAAATCTTCGATGCAGCTTTCGTAGACCGCCAGAGATGTGCGGCATTCGCCGGCAACCGCACGCACATAGCGTGTATCCACGCCATAGTGCTGCAAACGGTTTACACAGAACCGCCCAACGGCATCATCCGACACGGATGTCACTAGCGCGGAATGGCTTCCCAGCTTGCAAAGCCCCACGCAAATATTGGCCGAGGATCCGCCTAGATCGGCGCGGAATACTTCGGCGTTTTCGCTTTTCGTACCGACCGGATCGGCGAACATATCCATGCCGGCACGTCCGAAGACAGCGAAGCGATTGCCTTTTATTGCGCCGATCAAGTCTGCCATCAGACGCCCCTGCGCTGCTTGCTGCGTGAAGATTCCCAATCAACATGGGCGTCTCTGACATTGTCGCTGTCGGTGATGTGCGGCGTTCCGACCTCCCACCAAGCGTGACCTTCGGTGGTCCAGCCCTCGTAGGGATCAACCTTCATGACGATCACAGTGGTCTTGTCGGCAGCTTGCGCGCGCTTGAACGCCTCGGCCAATTCAACAGGATTTGAGACGGTTTCTGCGATTGCCCCCATTGAGGCGGCGTGGGATTCGAAATCCACGGCGAAGGGTTCGGGGATGGTCGGGCAGTCGGCAAGCAAGTTGTTGAAGCTTTCGTTGCCGGTGTTGTTTTGCAGTTTGTTGATGACCGCGAAACCGCCATTGTCCAGCACCAACGCGATGATCTTTTTCTGGCTCAGAACGCTGGAATAAATATCCGAGTTCAGCATCAAATATGACCCGTCACCACAGAAGGTGATGGTGTCCCGCTCGGGTTCGCGCTGGCTTTGCGCAATACGTGCGCCCCAAGCGCCTGCAATCTCGTAGCCCATGCAGGAAAAGCCGAATTCAACGTCGACCGTGCCGATATCCAACGTGCGCCAATTGGCGGTGACTTCGGCTGGCAAACCGCCCGCCGCAGCCACCACGCGGTCGCGTTTGTCGCAAAGCGCATTCACGACGCCAATCGCTTGGGCGTAGGAATTCGCACGGTTGTCGCCGTAGGACACGTTGTCTGCCACATAGGCATCCCACTTCTTGCGCTCGTCTTGCGCGAATGCCACCCAATCGGCAGGCGCGGCATATCCGGCTGATGCTTGCGCCAACGCATTCAGTGAGAATTTCGCATCGCCCACCACCGGAAGGGACATATGTTTGCCCGCGTCGTGGCGTGCGGCATTGATCGAGATGAACTTGGCGTCCATGGCAAAGGCTGTCCACGATCCCGTGGTAAAGTCCTGAAGGCGGGTGCCAACGGCGACGATCACGTCGGCTTTCTCGGCAATCGCGTTGGCGCTGTCCGAACCGGTCACGCCAATCGGGCCGATGTTCAGCGGGTGGTCGTTCAGCATATTCGCCCGACCTGCGATGGTTTCGACAACCGGTATGTTGTGTGCTTCGGCAAAGCTGGTCAGCTCGGCCACGGCGCGGGAATACTGCACCCCACCGCCTGCGATGATCATCGGGCGCTCGGCTGACTTCAAAAGTGTAACAGCATCAGCAATTTCATCTGCATCGGGGCTTTGACGACGAATGCGATGCACTTTCTTTTTAAAGAAAGCTTCTGGGTAGTCGTAAGTCCAGCCCTGAACGTCCTGAGGAAGCCCCAGAAACGCCGGGCCGCAATCACCGGGGTCCAGCATCGTGGCAATGGCGGCTGGCAGCGACTGTATCACCTGTGCAGGATGGGTGATCCGGTCCCAATAGCGGGTGACGGGTTTGAACGCGTCGTTCACACCAAAGGTCGGATCATAGAAGTTTTCCATCTGCTGCAAAACCGGATCCGGCAGACGGGTAAGAAAGGTATCGCCGCAGAGCATCAGCATCGGCAGACGGTTGGCGTGCGCCAGACCCGCCGCAGTCAAAAGGTTCGCCGTGCCCGGCCCTGCGCTTGCGGTACAGAACATAAAACGCTGACGAAGCCACTGTTTGGCGTAACCTGCGGCGGCAAACCCCATGCTTTGTTCGTTCTGCCCGCGATACAGCGGCAGCTCGTCATGATAGTTATTCAGCGCCTCGCCAAGACACGTGACATTGCCGTGACCAAAGATGCCAAAACCACCGCCACAAAGGCGATGTTCTTCGCCGTCGATTTCAATAAACTGGGCAGATATCCAGCGTACGATTGCCTGTGCTGTAGTCAGTGTCACCGTTGCGTTGGTCACGTCACCACTCCTGCGATTGCGTAAATATTTCGGCGCAGTTTGAAATGCTTCTTGCGCCGTGTCGAATCCCAAGTTACAGTTTTTGCAACCGGTTGCAAACTGAAATATTTCGCTTGAAAGAAGAACCCATGACTGAGATCGGAATCGGCATTATCGGAGGCGGTTATATGGGCAAAGCCCATGCCGTTGCCATGTCCTCAGTGGGGGCTGTTTTCAACACCAAGCTACGTCCTCGGCTTGAGATGGTTGCAGCAAGTTCGCTGGCCAGCGCAGAGCGATACCGCGATGAGTTTGGCTTTAAGCGCGCGGCAGATAGCTGGCAAACGCTCGTCGCTGACCCGAAAGTCGAAGCGGTGATTGTTGCGTCGCCGCAAGACACGCACCGCGAGATTTCCGAGGCAGCGCTGGCGCTTGGCAAACCGGTTCTTTGTGAAAAGCCGCTGGCAGAGTCACTTGAGGATGGGCGTTCTATGGTTGCCGCAGCCGAGAAGGCAGGTGTAGCCAATATGATCGGCTTCAACTACATCCGCACCCCCGCCAGCCAGTTCGTCCGAAAGCTGCTGGCCGAAGGTGCCATTGGGGATGTCACTTGGTTTCGCGGCACCCATGAAGAGGATTTTCTGGCCGATCCGAACGAGCCTTTCAACTGGCGCTGTGACGGGATTGCGAACGGCAACATGGGCGATCTGGCCCCGCACCCGATCAACGCGGCTTTGGCGCTGATGGGTCCGATTGAAAAGGTCATGGCAGAGGTGGAAACCGTGCATGCGTCCCGCCCCGGCGGGGAAGTGACCAATGATGATCACGCCCAGATCATGTGCCGTTTTGCAAACGGTGTGATGGGGCATATCTATTCCAGCCGTACTGCTACGGGGCGGAAAATGGGGTATGCCTACGAAATTCATGGCACCAAGGGGTCAATCCGCTTTGATCAGGAAGATCAGAACGCCATCTGGCTTTATCGCGCAGAAGGCCCCGAGGCTGAACGCGGGTTCCGCAAGATTCTGACGGGACCTGCGCATCCTGATTACGAGCCGTTCTGCCTCGGGCCGGGGCATGGCACCGGCTATCAGGACAGCATCATTATCGAGGCGCGGGATTTCCTTTCCTCGATAGAGACAGGTCAAGATGTATGGCCAACTTTCCGCGACGGGCTTGCCGTTGCCGAAGTGGTTGATGCCGTTTTGAAAAGCTCGAACACCGGGATATGGACCCCGGTCAATCAGGTTTAAGGAGCACTTAAATGACTATTCGTATCGGCAATGCGCCCTGTTCGTGGGGTGTTGAATTTGCAGATGATCCGCGCAACCCCACATGGCGCAGTGTGCTTAGCGACTGCGCCGAAGCGGGGTATAAGGGGATCGAATTGGGCCCTGTGGGGTTCATGCCGGAAGATCCGGCTATTCTGGCCGAAGCTTTGGACGAATTCGGCCTTGAGCTGATCGGCGGCGTTGTGTTCCGCCCGTTCCACGACCCGAACAAATGGGACGAGGTCATGGATGGCGCGGTGCGTACCTGCAAGGCGCTCAAGGCGCATGGGGCAAAGCACTTTGTGTTGATCGATTCAATTTCCGAACGCCGCGCCCCGACCGCAGGCCGCGCCAGCGAAGCCGAGCAGATGGATGACGCCGAATGGGCGGCCTATCGCGACCGGATCGTCACTATCGCGAAAATGGGGGCCGAGGAATACGGCCTGATCCCCGAGCTTCACCCGCATGCCGGTGGCTTCATGGATTTCGAACCCGAGGTTGAACGCATCCTGTCGGAAGTCGACGCCGACACGCTGAAACTGTGCCTTGATACCGGCCACTGCACCTATGCCGGGTTCGACCCCGTGGCGTTTATGAAGCGCCATATGGATCGGATCACCTATGTTCACTTCAAGTCCACCGATCCCAAGGTGAAAGCCGAGGCTATCGCCAACCGAACAGGGTTCTACGACGCTTGCGGACAGGGGATTTTCTGCAACCTGTCAGACGGCGAGGTCGACTTTCCCGCAGTGCGTCAGCTTCTGCTGGATTCGGGTTACGAAGGTTGGTGCACCATTGAGCAGGACTGCGACCCAACGCTCGATCCCGACCCGCTAGGCGACGCGCGCAAGAACCGCGAATATTTGGAAAGCATCGGCTTTAAATAAGGACTAGAGGCCATGACAAAATTGAAATGGGGCATGATTGGCGGCGGCGAAGGCAGCCAGATCGGACCAGCCCACCGCTTGGGTGCCCAAGCCGACGGGATGTTTGAATTTACCGCCGGTGCACTGGATCACCGCCCCGATGCGGGCCGTGAATATGCGCAGCGTTTGGGTGTTGCCGCCGACCGCGCGTATGGCGATTGGCAGGAAATGCTGGCGGGTGAAAAGGATCGCGATGACCGGATTGATCTGGTGACGGTTGCCACCCCTAATGCGACGCACTTCGAGATCACCAAGGCCTTTCTTGAGGCGGGTTTTAACGTGCTGTGCGAAAAGCCGATGACCATGACCGTGGAAGAGGGCGAAGAAATCGTTCGCGTTGCCGAAAAATCCGGCAAAATCTGCGCGGTGAACTACGCCTATTCGGCCTATCCGATGGTGCGTCAGGCACGGGCCATGGTTCGCGCCGGTGAGATCGGCAAAGTGCGGCTAGTGGTAACGAATTTCAGCCACGGCCACCACGGTGATGCAGGGGATGCCGATAACCCGCGCGTTCGTTGGCGCTATGATCCGGCAATGGCGGGGGTATCCGGCCAGTTTGCCGATTGCGGTATCCACGCAATGCACATGGCCAGCTTTATCTGCGGGGATGAGGTTGAAACCCTGTCAGCCGACTTTGCCTCGACCATCGCCAGCCGTGAGCTGGAAGACGACGCCATGGTGAACTTCCGCATGACTGGCGGCACTGTGGGCCGTTTGTGGACATCGTCAGTGGCTGTTGGCCGCCAGCACGGGTTTGAAATTCAGATCTTCGGTGAATCCGGCGGACTGAAATGGCATGCCGAACAACCAAACCAGCTGATCTACACGCCCCTTGGTGGTCGCACGCAGATCATGGAAAAAGGCGAAGGTGGGCTGCATTTCGACGCGACACGTCTGTCACGCGTGGCGATTGCCCACCCCGAAGGCTTCCCGCTTGCGGTGGCCAATATCTACTGCGATCTGGCGGATGCAGTCCGCGGCGAGGTTCGTGACGGGCTACCAGCGGCAGCAGACGGATTGCGGTCAATGGCGGCAGTTCATGCGGCTGTTGCCTCGGCCAAAGACAACGGCAAGTGGGTCGATGCCCGCCCGCCGATGTTCCGTCAGGGGTAACCCGTAAAAGGAGGGCACAATGGACTATCCGCCGCTTAGCGAGGCACGTACTAACGTGAACGTACAGTGGTACAGATCCCGCCTGCCCCCCGAACGGTTCCGCGAACTTTCGAAAAAAAGCGATCGGCAAGCTTGGAAGCTTACCGGTGGCCATCTGCTATTGTTCTGCACAACGGCAGCACTAACCTATTTGGCCTGGTCACAGCAGCACTGGATTTTGTTTGCCGTAGCACTGTTTCTTCACGGAACAGTCGCTTCGTTCTTTCAAGGCACAGCCCCGCATGAGCTTGGACACGGGACAGTGTTTGAAACCAAGGTTTTGAACAAGATATTCCTGTATCTTTTCAGCCTGATCAGTTGGTGGAACCCGTTCGATTATGCGGCCAGCCATACCTATCATCACAGATATACCCTGCACCCCGAAGCTGATCGCGAAAACTTGCTACCCCTTCACCCAAACGTGGGGCGAACATTCCTGCTGCAACTGTTCACGCTAAACCTGTTGACCCAACCCGGCAGAACATTTGGAAAAGGTGGACTTTTGTCGGCAATCTGGCTGACAATTCTGGATGCAACCGGCCGAACCGGACGCACAGACGTTTCGTTTAACGAATGGCTGACTGCAATTCGTAAAGACCAACCGGCACAGCACCGCAAATCAATACAGTGGTCACGGATATTACTTGGTTTCCATTTTGGCATTCTCTGTGTTTCCCTCTGGTCAGGGCTTTGGGTTCTGCCTGTTATCCTTTCCATCCCAAGCTTCATCGGCAACTGGCTGGCATATTTCGTATCCCTGCCCCAACACTGCGGTCTTATGGAAGCAACATCCGACTTTCGAAAAAGCACCCGCTCCATTCGGCTGCCTGCTTTTGTCGAGTTTTTGTACTGGCACATGAATTGGCATACCGAACACCATATGTATGCGGGCATTCCTTGCTACAACCTGCCTTTGCTCGCGGCCGAAATCCGCGATGACATGCCGGAACCGCGTAGTCTGACCGGAGCATGGCAGGAAATGCTAAAGACTTGGGAGAGGCAAAAATCCGAACCGGAATATTGTTTTGATACACCACTTCCCGCCACGGCCAAGACGACGAGAAACGGGGATCGCGCAGCGATGGAGGACTCGATAGGGGAACTGGCCCCCCAAGGCTTGGAATAAAACAAGTTTTCCGCGTGGCTAGGATCGCTGACGCAGAGTGCCCCGTTCAACCACCTCGCACGGGAATATGCGTGCCTTTGGCTGATCCTGATGCTCGCCCTGAAGCATTGAGACGATCTGTTCGATTGAAGCCGTGACAATCTTTTGGATCGGCTGCCGTATTGTTGTCAGGTTGATGTTTTCCCAACCCGCCATTTCCATGTCGTTCAGGCCGATAATCCCGATGTCCTCTGGCACTTTTAGCCCGAAATCCTTAATGGCGCTAAGCGCACCTATCGACAGTACATCGTCACCGCAAAAATAGGCCTCGGCGGGATTATCTTTTAACAGGCGCGACATCTCTTCCCGCCCGGCATTGAATGAATAGAACCCGGCATAGGAATGCGAACATGTAATGCCGGAATGCTTCACAAGCTCTGATACAAATCCCGCGAAACGGTCTTGGGTCGAGGTAGCGCTTTTTGGGCCGCCCAAAAAACCGATGCGCGTGTAACCACGCTCCACCAATGTCCGCGCGGCCATGCGACCGCATTCGACGTTGTCGATGCCGACGATATCCACCTCGGGCGCGCTGGCAAAACGCCCGAAACTGTTGACCACGGGAACACCCGCATCCTTGAAGGCCGTAGAAAAGCTGGGGGGCAATGTCGACGAGGCCACCACCACACCGTCGACAGAATACTGGCGCAGCATACGCACCGAATTGGCCGGGTCGGTTTCATCGGACAGGTTCACCAGCAAGGGGCGCAAGCCAACATCCTGTAAGGCGCGGGTGAACAGGTCAAAGACTTCCAGAAAGATCGGGTTGTGGAAGTTGTTGGATACCAGCCCGATCAACTTGGTTCGACCAGTCGTAAGCGACGAAGCCAGAGCGTTTGGGTGATACCCCAGTTCCTGCGCTGCAGCTTCGACCTTTTCCCGCATCTTCGTTGAAACCGATGCGCCATCCGTAAACGTACGGGAAACAGCCGAACGGGACACACCCGCACGCTCTGCCACATCTTTCAAGGTTACAACCATTCAGGTCTCTCCTGCACTACTACAACGCTGCCAAAGCCCTTTTGAGCTCAGGCTGCGAAGGTCACTAGCGCAGGATTTCAGATTTGGGAATAGATCAGATCGACCCGCCTTCAACCATGAAATTATTCGCGCTGCACATTGCGGCATCGTCAGATGCCAAAAACAATACCATCCGTGCCACATAAACCGGATCAATCGGGTCGGGAAGACACTGACGATCTACCTGTTTCGCCAAAGCTTCGGGGGTCACCCACAGCTCTTTCTGGCGATCTGTCATGATCCAGCCGGGAACGACTGTGTTCACCCTGATGCGGTGATCGCCCAGATCGCGCGCCATGGTGCGGGTCAACCCGTGAACGCCGGCCTTTGCGGTTGTGTACGCTGGAAAGCCTCCGCCGGCCTCCCACCACGAGTTTGAGCCCATATTGATAATTGATCCGCCGCCCGCGTCGATCATACCGGGTGCCACCGCCTGAATGGCAAAGAACATATGGCGCAGATTATTCGCCATACGCTCGTCCCAGTACTCGGGTGTCACCTCGCGCCAGTCGTGGCGGTCGTCGCGTGCTGCGTTGTTTACCAAAACTTGAGCCGGACCAAGCTTTTCGGACAGTTCGGAAAAGGCTGTTTTCAGAGCATGGATGTCTCGCAGGTCACACTGCGCATAGGCGTGCTGACCCTCAAGACCTTCCATCAAAGCCTCAGAGCTTTCCCGATCCAAATCGACAAAGCCGACTTTTGCCCCTTGTTGTGCAAAACCCTTTACGATTTCAGCCCCAATGCCAGAAGCCCCTCCGGATACGAAAACAGTTTTGCCCAGCAGGCACGGGTAATTCGCGAAGTCTTTCATTTTGCATCTCTATCCATAATCCACTGAACCACAGGGTCAGCCTTGAAACGCCACTTCCGAAGCGGGCCTGCCATGACATTCAAATAGTACATCTCGAACCCGTAGGGTGCACCGCAAGGGTGGTGGCCTTTGGGGACCAGAACCAGATCGCCGTCGGACACCGCGAAGGTTTCGTCGATCGAGCCATCTTCGTGGTAAACCCGTTGGATACCAAATCCGTCGCACGGATTAAGACGATGGTAATAGGTCTCTTCCAGATAGGTCATGTTGGGATAGTCATCCTCGTCATGACGGTGGCTTGGATAGGACGACCAGTTTCCATCGGGGGTGAAAACTTCAGTGACCAGCAGACTGTCGCAGTAGTCTTCCGCTTCCATCGCGATATTGTTGATATAGCGGGTGTTGTTGCCCTTGCCGCGTTGAGTCAGGGTAATGTTGTCCGGCCCGATCCGGCGGGCTTCATGCCCCCCTTTGCCCGGCGCGGTGCAAACCGCCACGGTGCAATCGGTTTCCGCAACCAGAGACCAGTCCTGATCGTTCGGGACATAAAGACAATGGGGTGGCGACTTTTCAAAGACGTTCATCCGGTCGCCCAGAATACCCCAATCCTTACCTGCTGCTTTGATCGCGGCTTTGCCTTCGACCATCACCAGAATAACCTCGCGTTCGCCGGTGACTTCGGCGGCGATTTCGCCTGCTTTCAGCTTGTAAAGACCGAAGCCCACATAGCCCCAATCCGGCGACAACGGTCCCTTGGCAGATGCAACGGTTATATCGTGGACTTTGCCTGTTTCAGCAGTGGGTTTGCGTAGCAGATCGGACATTCACACTCCAGTTAGGGAAGACGTCTTTTTCGGTTTTCCTCCAAAGCCGCTTCGAATTCGGATTCACTCATAGCCTCATCCAACGCCCGCGCCAACAATTCGGCCTGGCTTTCCGACGCCAATCCGCCAATGGGCGGGTCGGTGTCCAGATTGGTTGGGAAAGGATACCCTTCGGCAGCAGCTCCGATCGCAGCAGCTTTTTCCAATCCCGTTAGACCAAGGTCGCGCATCGCGGGGTAGAGAGCTTTTACCATCGCCGTCCGATCAATTCGTTCAAGCGAGCGCCCCATAGGCGAGGAGACCTGTAGAAGATTGGCCATGCGGTGAATATCTGCCGACCTGTTGTCGCCTGCCGCATGAAATGTTGCGGGATTGAAGAACAACGCATCGCCTTTTTCCAAGGGCAACTGAACGTAATGTTCTTCAAACGCTTCGCGGAATTCCGGCAAAAGCGTCGCCACATATCCCGCGCCGTATCGCTGAGAGTTGGGCAAAAGCTTTGTCGGGCCGCTTTCAACGGGCATGTCGCAATGGGCGACAGCCCCTTGTAGGGTCAAGGTTGCCGACAAAAGATGTGAATGCGCGGGAAAGCTTTCAGCCTGTTGCTGCGTCATGAAGCCCAAGTGATAGTCGCGGTGACAGGTCTGCGCTTTGCCGCCGGGGCGTACCAGATTGACCTGAGCCGTCATCTGATACCAAGGGCCAAGCCACGCTTCGCTGATGGCGGCAATCGCAGGGCTGGCGAAGTAACGGGCAAAAAGTTTTGGGTCGCGCAGGCAAAGTTTTTGCAGCGAATTCCAAATACGATCATTCGCGCCACGTTCGCCGAAATGATCCCCGCCGCTGTTTACTGCGCGTTCTTCTTCGATGATCTGCTCAAAGGCTGTGGTTGCCGCGTCAATGGTACCCAGATCAGACATCGCCCCCTTCAGAACAACAGCACCCGACCGCTGTCCCAAAACATCTGCCCATTCCGCCATGATCTGGCGGCGGGTTTCCTGATTGGCCAACGCATTAGAGGTCGTCTCGGCATCATAAATCGGGATGTTCTTCGCGACAGTGTCCGTGAAACTCAATGCCGCCGGATCAAGTGCCTCGGCAATCAGCTCCTTGAAGTCATCAATATTGCAGTCTGCTTCTGAAAAATATCCGGTCATGCAATGCTCCTTTAGGTCAATTTGACCGCTTGGCCGGTCTCAACCGATTTCACCGCTGCATCCGCCATTTCCAACGCACGAAGTCCATCTTCCCCTGTGGTGGGCGGGGTGGTTTTCTCGGACAGGGATTGGACAAAGGCCGCGATTTCGTTGGCATAGGCTGCTGTGTAGCGGGTCATGAAAAAATTCAGCAGGGGCGGGGATTGGAAGCCGTCTTTGCCGGCCACCTCAATATTCGCTTCATGGGTGTTGCGGGCGCTGACCATGCCCTTTGACCCCAAAACCTCGATCCTCTGGTCATAGCCATAGGCCGCGCGGCGTGAATTGGTGATCACACATTGTTTGCCGGATGCGGTGCGCAGGATCACATTGGCGCTGTCATAGTCTCCAAGCTCACCAATCTTCGGGTCAGTCAAAACCGATGCGGACGCGATGACGGTTTCCACTTCCTCGCCCAACAGCCAGCGGGCCACATCGAAGTCATGAATAGTCATGTCGCGGAATATGCCGCCCGAGCGGGTGATGTAATCATAAGGCGGCGCGCCCGGATCGCGCGAGGTGATGGTGATCATCTCGACATCACCCACCTGTCCAGCATCAATTGCCGCCTTCAGCGCCATAAAGTCGGGGTCGAAGCGACGGTTGAACCCGACCATCAGTGTCGCTTCAGTCTCGTCCACGATTTTCAGACATTCACGGACGCGTTCAACATCAAGATCAACCGGTTTCTCGCAGAAGATCGCTTTGCCTGCCCGCGAGAATTTCTCGATCAGGTCAGCATGGGTGTCGGTCGGGGTGCAGATTACAAC
Organism: uncultured Rhodobacterales bacterium; assembly: GCA_964453855.1. Taxonomy (GTDB): domain Bacteria; phylum Pseudomonadota; class Alphaproteobacteria; order Rhodobacterales; family Rhodobacteraceae; genus JASMHC01. Next base: position 4,244 of record CAYVRN010000055.1, on the reverse strand, counting down.
AGCGTCCACATCCTCAGATACGGCGATGTCATCAATGCTGCGCAGGTCGCCTCCGAATTTCGCCTGAGCGGATTTGGCGGCGGCTTCGAATGGCTCGGCAATAGCAACTAGTTCTGCGCCGGCAACTTCCTTCAATGCTTGCGCATGTACTAGCCCGATGCGACCGGCGCCCAAAATTGCAAATCGGATGGTCATTATCTGTTCTCCCACAGCGTGGCCGTTCCGCCGTTCAAAGCGGTCATTTCCAAAGTACTGAAAGTGGCCGGTCCATTGACCGGCCAAAGTGTCAAAGTGTGGCTTCCATATACTCTTCACCGGTTTTTGCGCCGGTGATGTAGGATACAACGTCCTCGCCCGTATAGTCACCGCTTTTGATATCAAGGTTCGCGCAAATCCGGCCGCGCCGGAACACAACGATCCTGTCCACCAGATCAAACACCTGTCGCATGTTGTGGCTGACAAGGATCAAAGGCTCGCCCTGTTCCTTCATTTGACGGATGATGTTTTCCACCTGCGCCGTTTCCTGCACCCCAAGAGCCGCCGTAGGTTCGTCCATAATGGTCAGCTTGGAATGGAAGGTCGCCGTTCGCGCGATTGCCACGCACTGACGCTGACCGCCCGACATGTTGCGAATGGTGTTGCGGATGTTGGGGATTTTCACGGCGGTTTTGTTCAAACCGTCGATCGTCGCCTGACGCATGCCTTTGTAATCCAGAAAACGGAACGGCCCCAACCAGTTCCAAAAGGTCATTTCGCGCCCAAGGAACAGATTGTCCGGCACATTAAGGTCATCAGCCAAAGCAAGGGTTTGGAACACTGTCTCGATGCCAGCTTCGCGCGCGTCGAGTGGCCCCGAAAAGTGCACGTCCTCACCATACAACTGGACCGAACCTCGGGTGCGTTGCTCAACGCCGGTAATCTGACGGACGAAAGTTGATTTGCCTGCGCCGTTGTCACCCATAATGGCAACGTGTTCACCTTTGCGGAGTTCAAAGTTCGCCCCCTCAAGCGCATGAACACCGCCATAGTGTTTGGTCAAGTCGTCTGTTTTCAGAACTATGTCTTCGCTCATATCCGTGCCCCTATGCCTTAAGCCGTTGGCGATATTGGTCCAGGATCACCGCTGCGATGATAATTCCACCCATCGCCATAAGCTGATAGGACCCGTCGAGTTTAATGTAGATGAACCCGGTTTGAATAACTCCAAGCACCATCGCTCCAAGGACCGTACCGAAGATCGAGCCGCGACCGCCTTGCAAACTAATCCCACCAATCACTGCCATAGCAATCGCGAAAAGTTCGTAAAACTCGCCCATGCCAGCCTGCGCTGTCACGGATTTTGAACTCAGCACAATGCCAGCGAATGCGGCCAGAATGGATGCGATCATATACACCAAGACCTTGTGGCGCTTCACGTTGATCCCGGACATCCGGGCAGCCTCTTCATTCGAACCGATTGCATAGGTGTGCTTGCCATAAACCGTGAAGCTCATGATGCACTGAAACAGGATTGCCAAAATGATAAACCACACAACAGGCATCATGCCAGACCCGATCCAAGCATAGCCTTCGGTTGGGAAAGAGATCGGGTTCCCGCCTGACCACCACAGCGCGATGCCACGACAAATCAGGAACATGCCAAGCGTCGCGATAAAAGGTGGAATTCGGAAATAGGCGATAAATGTGCCGTTAATGATCCCGATCATGGCCCCGAATAACAGGCCTATGACCACTGGTATCAACACCGGAAGGTCCATAGCCCATGGGCCAAACAATGCTTTCGGGTTCGGGAAGCCATTAACCTCGGCAACCTGTGCAAAGCTCATCGCGATCATCGCCGTTGCCGCCACAAGCGGTCCGGATGACAGGTCAATACCCCCCGTAATGATCACCTGAGTGACGCCGAGTGCAATGATGCCGATCGTGGCAACCTGCAAGATCATAATCTTCAGTCGAGCTTCGTTAAAAATACTGTCGAAACGGCCTCTTGTGTCAAACAAAAAGCTCTGCCCGTTCATATATGGGGCGACTTGTCCGATGATTTCAAAAATAACGATGATGATGACGAGAGCCAAAAGAATATTCAGCTCGTTAGGCCAAGACCTTTTCGATTTATCGAAGGTCAGCCCGCCGGTGCCGTGGCTAGAATCAGCCATGTGCGCCTCCCCGAATTGGCGGAAATAGGATGGGCGACGCTGGTTCGCGCCGCCCGATGTTTAGTTTGGCAAGACTAGTTCTTGTCTAGGAAGTCACCCATGTTTTCAGGGGTAACCAGAACGAATGGGATGTAGACTTTGCTGTCCACGGATTCCCCATTTGCCAGTTTGATCGCAGCATCGATCGAGCCTGTCCCCTGACCAACCGAGTCTTGGAAGACTGTGACGTCATAGTCGCCTGCAGCCATAACAAGCAGAGCGTCCTGTGATGCGTCAACACCGCCAACCTGAACGTCTGCCATATCCATACCTGCTGCTTTCATCGCCTGAATCGCACCGATGGCCATTTCGTCGTTGTTCGCCAATACAAAGTCAAATGGCTCGCCCGACGACATCCAGCTTGTCATCAAGTCCTGCGCTTCGTCACGCGACCAGTTTGCAGTCTGCTCGTCAATGATTTCCATGAAGTTACACATGTCCATGCCAATCACGTCGTAAACGTCTTTGGAACGCTGTACGGCCGCCTGGTTTGTCAACTGACCATTCATCAGGTAACCGCGTGCGCCGTTGCCTTTACCTGCGGCACGCAGGTTTTTACAGACTTCGAATGCGGACAGCGTGCCGGATTCGATTTCGTTTGACGCAACGAATGCTTGGGTTGGAGGCAGCATATCCACGTTGTCCGGTTCACGGTTTACATAAACCAGCGGAGTGTCGCCAGCTGCTGCCGAAACAGCCGCACCGGCAGAGGTGTCGACAATGTTTACGATGATAGCGTCAACGCCTTGAGCAACGAAGTTTTTCACCTGGTCAATTTGCTTCGCCAAGTCATCAGTCGCATCTACCTGCTGATAGGACAAACCGTCAATCGTCGCAGCATATTCAACCATGCCGTTACGCAAAACTGTCAGCCAGTTGTCGTCAAAACGCGAAAAGGTTGCGCCAATTTCCTGAGCAACCGCACCGGATGCCAACATGGCGACGATGCTTGCTGTCGTAAGTGTTTTTTTCATTTCATTTCCTCCCAAGGTGGCGCCGGTTCGCCGCTCCCAAATATACCGGTCCCTGATGTAATCAGGAAGATTTCCCGACGTTTCCGCCTTCGAATAAACGCCGCGCGAGGCCGAATTTGTCAGATGAAAGCCATGGTAATGCCCAACTCTGTTTCGGCCGCTCATTTACGATTGCGCAGCAGCAAGGCTTGAGTCAATGATTTTTTGCAACCGGTTGCAAATTATTTCGAAGAACCCTGCTTTTGTCCTCGAGTCGACCAATTTTTATTACAGTTTCTTGTTTCAACTCAAAACGCCGACCGTCTATACGAGCAAATTCTCAAGTTGAGGCGCTTTTCATCGACGCATCTTCCACGGCATATTTTGCTTAAGGATCCGCTATTATAGCTACTCGACCGGTTTCCGGTTCCTTTATCCAACAGGAGCGCGAGTCTATTACTTCCTGAACTTCGGAACGCTCAGAACTTCTATAGGCTTCAAGTATACCGATAACGTCTCCCGTGCACTCTTCAACAAATTTCATGGCGTAACCACGAGCCTTAAAACACTGGTTCCGAGCAAGCTCAGGTTTTGTCGCGTTTATATCAGACTGATACGTGTAAGGAGCTATGAAGTTGCCTCCATAAGTCGTGCAAGAGACGCCATTACGACTACCGTAGCAGTTAGTATTGCTCGGAGTGGAATATCCGGCACCCTGAAAAGTCGCTATTGAAATAGGGTAAATTTCCTCCGCTTATTCATAGCAATAACTGATATCCTCGTTAAGCTGGCTTATTGGGGTGCCAGGGGCGTAAGGAATCTGCAAGGGGTTACAAGCAGACATTGAAATTACGCAAAAGAGGGATAGCCCCACAGATCCAAATGACATCTTGTTTACTTTTTTGCTATAAATAGCATATTCATTCAATTGAGCAAATTGATGCAGTTCAAGTGTATCCAATTACGTTTTAAAATTAACGATCATTGCTTGCCAGATGGGTGTCCGTCGTCAGAGTTTTTCGGCATACTGAAGCGTTTTCGTAACTGAGGCTCTGGTTCAGATTCTATTTGAGTTTATGCAGCAGCGGCTTCGCGC
>CAYVRN010000054.1:16196-20732 GCA_964453855.1 uncultured Rhodobacterales bacterium | reverse complement strand
GCGCGCTAGATCGTTCATATGTTCGGGCCCACCAATAGGACCATTCGAAAGGGCATTCTTGCCTTCGTCATCGCTGAACGAAAAGTTGATGTGCATTCCCGAGCCACCTGCTTCGGCGATGGGTTTGGGCATGAAGGTCAGGATCAACCCATGCTCCAGCGCAATTTCGCGCGCCATAAGCCGGAACAACACGATATCATCGACCGCCTTGACGGCGTCGTCAAAAGTCAAGGTAAACTCGAACTGCGGGCTGTCATACTCTGCGGTGATCATGTCTAGACGGAAGCCCAGTTGATCCGCGCGCTCCCAGATTTCATCGGTAAATCGTAGCGGATCAGTGAACGGCCCGGTCCCGTAGACTACGCCACCGGGAGCATCATAAGGCACTAGCCGCCCTTGATCATTTGCCTGAAGTACAAAGGCCTCAAGCTCAATGCCCACTTTAGGCGACAGCCCTTTGGCTTGCCAATCTGCGACAGCACGCTTCAACGCCCCACGAGGACACAAGGGCAAAGGTGCGCCTTCATGATCATACAGGTCACCGATAACAACCTTGGTTGCCCTTTCCCAGCCATCGCGGATTTCTGCACCTTTCCAGCGCAGTTCCATATCTGGAAGACCTTCCATCATCATCGCGCCCGGCGCGGGCAACAGATCTTTGTCGTAATGAACTCCAAAGGTCGAACGACAGAACCGGGTTTCATCATCACCGATTTTACTGTTCTGTAAGTACTTCCCCCGCATGATACTTAGATGGTCACAAAAAAGCGCGCGCAACCGTTCCTTCATCAGAACCTCCCTGCGATTGTTTTATGCAGTCACTCGAACCGGTAAGGACTTTATGCCCCCAACAAAGTTCGAGCGCAGAAACTTATGTGGCCCAGTAGGCTCGATTGATGATATGCGTTTTGCCAGTTCTTGAAAGAGAATTCTGACCTCTAACCGCGCCAAGTGCATCCCCAGACAGACGTGGGGACCACCCTGCCCGAAACTGACGTGCCTATTCGGAGAACGCGTAAGATCGACGCGAAACGGATCTTCAAAGGCTTCTTCGTCACGGTTTCCGGACGACCACCAGAACAGCACTTTATCGCCTTCTTGAACTTGCTTCCCGTGCATTTCGAAGTCGCGTGTAGCTGTTCGACGGAAATACAAAGCAGGTGTTGCCCAACGAATGATTTCATCCGCAGCGGTTTCCCAGATATCACCGCCCGCTTTCATCTGGCCCAACAATTCTTGCTGATGCGCCATAGCCTGCAAACCAGCAGCAATCGAATAGCGGGTCGTGTCATTGCCCGCAGCTACCAGCAAACAGAAGAAATTCCGAAATTCCAGTTCTGGCATAACGTTGCCGTCTTTGTCTGGTTGCAAAATCAGATGCAGAACCCCATTGGTGTCCCCTTTTCGGTTTTTCTCGGCCATAAGGTCTTTGGCATAGTCAAACAACTCGGCCCCGGCCGGGGAATTAAACGGCATCAAACGGTATGCGTCTGTGTCCATTTTGTCCAAAACGTGATCTGTAAAATCAGGATCCGTATTGGCAATAAGCGCATCCCCTTTTTCAACCAACCAGGGCAAGTCTTCGTCAGGCGTGCCGATAATGCGCCCAAGCATTAACATGGGCAGCTTGCGGGCGATCTCTTTAGTGGCATCAAATTCGCCCATTTCGACCGCCTGATCTAGAATGGTTTCGCAAAGCTCACGAATTTGCCCCTCAAACCCTGCAACAACCGGCTTGGAAAATGCCTTTGCCACCTTAATCCGCGTTTTCATATGCTCAGGCGGATCGGTTTCCTGAAACGTGCGTCGGGCAAGATATTCTTCGTAGCTTTGATCTTCCATCCGAATTCCTTGAGCCGACGACATCAAATCATAGTTACGGTTCAGCTCAAGAATATCCGCGTGTCGCGTCACCGACCAAAATCCTTTGCCCCCATCCCAATCCGTCCAAGATAAAGGATCTTCGCGTCGGAGCCGCGCGAAGGTGTTGTGGGGTGCGCCATCAACAAATGTGTCGTGGCTGGCTAAATCGGCGTAGCCGTTGTCGGTTGGATGCCAGACGGTCATGCACACACTCCCAAAATTTTGATTGTTTTTTAGCTAACTATAAATATATTCATAGAATTACTAAATATGTAAAGAAAATTCTGAGGCTACGTCATGCATCTTGCTATTCTGATGTCAAACACGGATGAAAGCGACTTTGCCCAAGCGCACCCAAAAGACGGTGAGAAATGGCCAGCGCTTTTAACGCCAGCCTGTCCTGATTGCCGATTTTCTGTGTTCTCGGTAAAAGACGGCGAGTTTCCTGAAGATATCACCAAATTCGATGGTGCTTTGATTACCGGAAGCCCTGCGTCTGTCCACGACGTTGACCCTTGGTTGGCCAAATTGTTTGACCTAATTCGAACCGCCATAGATGCGAAAGTCCCTTTGTTCGGGGCTTGCTTTGGCCACCAAGCCATCGCCGTTGCTTTAGGGGGTAAGGTTGCCAATAACCCCTGCGGCTGGGTGTTCGGAGTGACCGAGACGACCGCCGTAAAACCACCACCTTGGATAGAGGATTCCCGATCAGTTAAACTGCATGCGGCACATGTCGAGCAGGTTGTCATAGCCCCCGAGGACGCCATCATCGTTCATGGAAACGCGGAGTGCCCGATCGGAGGTTATGTGATCGGCGAAAAAGTATTCACAACTCAGTACCACCCCGAGATCACCGCTGATTTCATGACCGCCCTTATTGACGAACTTGAGACACAAAAACCAGCCGAGGTCATTTCAGCCGCGCGCGCGTCGATGAATCAGAAAACGGACAATGCCCTATTTGCCAAGTGGATCATCGCGTTTTTCCGGCAGGCGCAAACCTGAACATCAGAGGTTAGTCTAATGCCGCTAGCAAATCCATGACTGTTACGCGATCGAACTGAACATGACGGGCCATATAGGTTTCTGCCATTTCTGCTTCGTGCTTGAGAATCAATTCCGCAAGTTCTCGGTGCTCCTTGGCTGACTGGGCAATCATCCCCGGATAGCGATAACGCGCACGATAATAGGCCAGCAGTTTGCGGGCGTTCGTTTTGATCATATCGACGAGAAAACTGTTTCCGGACGCCAGAGCGATGGTTTCGTGAAACCTAAGGTTCAATTGATAGTATCCGTCCGGATCGTTGTCGCCCTTTTTTGCCGCATGAACTTCGCACGCTGTGACAACATCGTTCAACCTGCGCATAAACTCAGGTGATATCCGCCGTGCTGCCAACCCTGCCGCCTGCCCTTCAAGCTTGGCATGAACTTCAAGGATCGACAAAAACTCTTCCAATGTCGGCTTGAATAACACCGCCCCTTTTCTGGGCTGCCGGACAATAAGCCCCATAGCTTCAAGTCGCAGTAGAGCTTCACGCAAGGGCGTGCGAGATACACCATAGGTTTCGATCAGCGACCTCTCCTCAATGTGGTCACCGGGATTCAAGTTCCCCTTGTCGATCTCATTTAGGATCTGTGCGATCAGTGTTTCTGTTTGTCCAGCCATAGTCGCAGATAGCAGAGCAGTTGCAGATTTGACAATCCGTCATTGGCCATGTGGGAAGTCTGACACGGAAACGATCCAGTCGCGAACCTTTGCAGCTTGCGCTGATAGTGGACGGTACTTTGACCAGACCACATAGAACCCATTGCCGGTATTCCACGACCATTCTTTGCGCGCCTCAAGAAGGCCCCTTGTGATCAGGTTTCTGACCACGTGATCCCAACCGAACGCGAACCCCTCGCCCGAGACAGCAGCTTGCAACACGAGCGCATAGTCATTCAAGCGCAAACCAGCTTGAATTTCAGCGTGACGGACATTGTGATACGAAAACCACTGCTCCCATGACGGGCGTTGGCGCACAGGTTCTTCGAGGTGAATTAAACGCTTATCCAGCAGATCTGCAATGCCGTGCAAATTATATGCAGCTGCCATAACCTGCGGACTAGCCACCGGGTAAATGATCTCTTCCGCAATCAAAGTCGCATGGCAATCTGCCCAATTACCATTTCCCAAACGAATACCAAGACTGATCCCTTCTGCATCCAAGTCTGGCTCTCGGTCACTGCTTTGCAGGCGCAAATCAACATCGGGATGGCGCGCATGTAAATCGGCCATTTTGGGGATCATCCAGTAATAGGAAAACGCGGATGAAGCGTTCAGCGTAACATGGGTGCTTTGACCGATTTGTCGAACGGCATTTATAGACGCCTCAATTTCATTCAACCCTCTCGTAACGCCTGAAAAAAGCCGTTCTCCGGCAGAAGTTAAATCGACCTTTCTGTGCCCTCTATAGAACAGCTGAACCCCTAACGCTTCTTCCAACTGTTTGATTGCAGCGCTGACCGAAGGCTGCTGCATATGCAGAGACTCGGCAGCTTTAGTAAAAGACCCGAGGCGAGCGGCGGTTTCGAAAATCACCAAATTGCGAGGGGAATGAATATGAGACAATGATTTTCGCATAGCTTGTGTCTATTCTAATCATGGGATTTTTCAAGGATCACATAGTCTTT
>CAYVRN010000054.1:0-16096 GCA_964453855.1 uncultured Rhodobacterales bacterium | reverse complement strand
GGTGATATTGTGCGTGCCCCCGCAGATTGGATCCGTGCACTGTGCGCCAAGGCACCGTCCCAGTTCACCCAATTGGCCCGAAACCCTGATAAGTCGGTCACAATCGGTGGGAAAAATCAGGTATTTGCCCCAATCTATGGGGCCCCATTCGTGCGCGATCTTTCCAAAGGTCGCCGCTATGGCGACATGGCAAGTTTTGAGCAACTGGTAAAGCTGGCCTATATGCACCCCAACCTGCATCACACTGGCCTGGTTATTTGCGAGCCTTGCGACGTGCCGGTCAGCAAACGGCATCTAGATATGGTGCTAGCCCATATGACATTATCGGACAAACCGCACCTTGGGGCCATCACCGAAATGTCCCGCGCTCAGGATAGTGTGGCTATGGCGGAAATCCTTCATGGCGCCGACGTTATGGAAGAAAACTGCGTTATTATGGGTAACGTGAACACGAACTCGCCGCTACTGGTCGACAAGGTCGTGACCGAGGCAATCCGTGTCTATTGCGGTCGCAATCAGGGGATCGTCGTAGTCCCGTTCATCCTGTCCGGGGCTATGGGGCCAGTATCCACAGCGGCATCGGTTGCTCAAGCTATGGCCGAGGCGATGATGTGCTGCGCCTTTTCTCAGATAGTGCGTCCTGGTGCTCCGTTTGTGCTGGGTAATTTCTTGTCTTCAATGTCACTGAAATCAGGCGCGCCAACATTCGGCATGCCGGAGCCAGTGATTTCAAACTACGCGATTGGTCAACTGGCTCGTCGCGCTGGCTTACCTTTGCGCTGTGGTGGTTCTTTGACCGCATCAAAAATTGAAGATGCTCAAGCAGCATACGAAAGCGCCGATTCAATGCATTCGACAATGCTTGCAGGAGCCAACTATGTGCTTCACGCCGCGGGATGGCTTGAGGGTGGTCTTTGCACAGGGTACGAAAAGTTGATCATGGATGCAGATCGCTTGGGTTCCTACCAGAAAGTTCTGGACCAAGGGTTGGACTGCTCTGACGAGGCTTTGGCACGTGATGCCTATAGTGAGGTCGCGCCTGGCGGCCACTTCCTAGGTTCGGCCCATACAATGCGGAATTATAAAACTGCCTTTTACGAGCCGAAACTATCCGACAGCGAAAATGTCGAAAGCTGGGAGGATCTCGGCTCCAAAGACATGCGGCAACGCGCCTACGAGCGTTGGAATAGCATGCTTGAACACTACGAAGAACCGCCAATGGACGACGCAAAGCGCGAAGAACTGAATGCATTTGTGAGCAAGCGCAAGGAAGAGCTGCCTGATGCTTGGTACTAAACGGACAAAGCAGCCAATTAGGGATTGATCAAAACTATGGCAACTTTTGCCAGACTGACATCGCCACTGACGCTTAGACACAAAACGTTGCGGAACCGTGTTACTTTTGGCGCGCATACCGCCAACATGTCGGTGAATGGACTTCCGGGCGCGCAGTACGGAGCCTACCTTTTGGAACGCGCCATTGGTGGTGCCGGTATGATCGTCGCCGAGCCTGTTCCGGTGCATCGAACCGGCGTGTTGACACGCGGAAATTTCTTGGCGGAAGACGATACAATTATCCCAGCATTCGAGAAAATTCTTGACCCCATAAAAGATGCTGGAGCCGTGATTTTGCAGCAACTTTATCATGTTGGGCAGCACGGCGATTCTGATCTAAGCTATCAGCCCCATTGGGGACCGTCTGGCAAACCCAGTTATCACGACAGCGACGGCAGTCATGCAATGTCGGTCAATGAGATTGAGGAAATGATTGCCGCCTTCGTTGCAGCGGCTGTGCGTTGCCAGAAGTCAGGCTTTGACGGGGTTGAAATCTGGGCAGCGTATCACTCGCTGCTCGAGCAGTTTTGGACCCCGTGGTCTAATGTACGTGATGATGATTGGGGTGGGTCGCTACAAAACCGGACACGCATTTCGATGCGCATTCTGGAAGGCATTCGCAAAGCATGTGGCGACGACTTTATTGTCGGCATGTCGGTAAGCTACTCTGATAGTTATTCGGTGTCCTTGACCATCGAACAAACCACAGAAATTTTGGCGCTTCACGATGCGACCGGCCACTTAGACTATGTGAGCTGTGGGTCGGGCGGCTATCTGGATTTTGAAAAGCTCATGCCCACCTTTGCATTGGGTGAAAAGCTGACGATTCCGGCGACAGAGGTGTTTAAACGCGAGCTCAAACACGCCAAAGTGCAGTCCGAGAGCGGAATTCGAACACCTGAAAACGCTGAAACAGTACTAAGTTCAGGGCAAGCGGATTTAGTGTCTATTGTCCGAGGTCAGATTGCCGATCCGCATCTTGCCCGCAAACTGACCGAGGGAAGGCCCGAAGACATTCGTGGCTGTATCTCGTGCAACCAGATGTGTTGGGGGCGGCGGTCTCGAGATTATTGGATTTCATGCCTGATCAACCCATCGGCCGGACGCGAACATGAATGGGGTGGCGACCGGTTTTCACCTGTTGAAAAACCCAAACATGTGCTTGTCGTGGGTTCTGGTCCCGCCGGTCTTGAAGCTGCCCGTGTTGCGGCCGAATGCGGCCACCGTGTTGATATTCACGAAGCGGCCTCTGTAATCGGCGGGCAATTCCGCTTGGCTGGCGAACAGCCACGCCGCGCCCAGATCACGGACTTGCTGAACTGGTACGAACGGCAATTCGACCGTTTGAGTGTAAGGCTGCACCTCAACAGCTATCTTGAACAAGACGAGGTGCGCGCAATCGGTGCTGATGTTGTTGTGCTGGCAACCGGTTCCTTGCCGGACGAGGACGCAACACAACGCTGGCTACCACAGCTTGGCCCCCTGCCCGGTTTAGAAAACGGTCAGGTCTATTCGGCAGAAGATGTCATGCGCCGCGAAGCGCCTCTGGGTGACAGTGTGATCGTCTATGACGAAGGCGGTAACATGCGGGGGGTCGGAACGGCTTGGTATTTGGCGGAAACCGGCAAGCAGCTCACCTTGGTAACGCCCGATCCGTTTGTCGGCAAAGAGCTATCGCGTACCAGTGCTGACATTCCGATCCGCGCGAAACTTGCGCAGCTTAGCGTACAAATGCTGACCGAACACGCGATCCTGAACTGGTCCGGTAACGGAGCGCGCTTGAAAAATCTGCTGGACGGGGCCGAAGTCGATGTGCCGTCCTCGGCTTTGGTAATGGCCACCACCAACCGTGCCTTTGATCCATTATCAGAGGAATTGACCGATCTGGATGTGCGCCTGATCGGCGACGCCCAGGCACCGCGTCAGGCCCCTTGGGCGTTTTACGAAGGCCGCAAGTGCGGCTTGGAGATTTAGAATTTCGTGACACACGTCACCAACATTTTCGGGAGAGATAAATGCCAACTATCATCAAGGAAGAAACCTCGGGCGGAAAGAAGCTGCCAAGCCACACCAAGGTCGTCGTCATCGGCGGCGGGGTGGTCGGCTGTTCGATCTTGTTCCACTTGGCGAAATTCGGCTGGAAAGACGTTGTTTTGCTGGAACGCGACGAATTAACCAGCGGGTCCAGCTGGCACGCGGCGGGACAAATCCACACTATAAGCTCTGACCCTAATATCAGCCGCCTGCAGGGCTATACGATCGACCTTTACAAAGAGATCGAAGAAACCAGCGGCCAATCGGTTGGCTTGCACATGACCGGCGGGTTTTATCTGGCGTCGAACAAGACATGGTACGATTATCTGAAGCGCGAACGCTCTAAAGCGCGGTACATGGGGCTGCATCAGGAATTCATCTCGCCCGCCGAGGTGGCCGAGCGGCACCCGCTGATCGACCCAAAACACTATTATGCCGCACTGTGGGATGATCAGGACGGCGATCTGGACCCCTCGGGGGCGACCTATGCCTTTGCCAAATCGGCCAAGGTGCATGGGGCCCAGTATTTTACTCACACGCCTGTAACTGCCACAACACAACGCGCCGACGGTAGCTGGGATGTGACCACACCCAAAGGCGTAATCAACGCCGAACATATCGTTAACTGCGGGGGCCTTTGGGCGCGCGAAGTCGGGCATATGCAAGGGATCAATATCCCCGTTCAACCGATGGAACATCATTATCTTCTAACCGAAACCATTCCCGAAATCGCAGCTCGAACTGAACGTCTGCCTTGCGGGATCGATTACGAAGCCAACATATATTTCCGTCAGGAACGGGACGGCATGCTGCTGGGCACCTACGAGCCCAAAGGCACTCCGTGGAAGGTAGAAGGCACGCCTTGGGACTTCGGCCACGAATTATTGCAACCCAAACTGGACAATATCGCTGACCGTCTGGAACTGGCCTTTGACCGCATACCGGCACTTGCCAATGCGGGCATCAAGGATGCGATCAATGGCCCCTTCACCTTTGGCCCTGACGGCAACCCGATGATCGGACCGGTTCCGGGCATGAAAAACTATTGGTGCGCTGTGGGAGTCATGGCGGGATTCTGCCAAGGCGGTGGAGTGGGTCTGACCATGGCCGAGTGGATGATTGACGGGGAACCTTCGATTGATGTTTGGGCCATGGATGTTGCCCGTTTTGGTGACTGGGCTACGCCCGATTGGGGCACCGTGAAATCAACCGAGAACTACGAACGCCGTTTTGTAATGACTTTTCCGAACGAAACCCTGCCAAAAGGCCGACTGCAAAAGACGACTGCGCTTTACGATCGTTTGGTCGCAAAGGGCGCGCGCATGGGGCAAGGTTTCGGGCTGGAAAATGCGCTTTGGTTTGCGGATAGCCCTGAGGACGCCCATGAAGAACCAACGTTCGAGCGCAACCGAAGCCATGATTATGTCGCCCGTGAAGTTAAAGCGGTTCGCGAAGCCGTTGGCGGGATTGAAATCGCCAACTTCGCCAAGCACGAATTCAAGGGCTCAGGAGCTCGTGCGTACCTTGACCGCACCTTGGCAGGTTTTGTCCCAAAGCCGGGTCGTCTGACTCTGACCCCCATGTTGACCGAGAAAGGCAAGCTCTATGGCGATCTGACCGTCGCATGTCTGGCCGAGGATCACTTCATGCTGTTCGGCTCGGGTGCGATGCAGGAAGCGCATCGCCGCTGGTTTGAAAAAGACCTGCCCACAGATGTGAGTTACGCCAATGTCAGCGATGACTGGCACGGTATCGCCCTGTCGGGACCAAAATCGCGCGAATTGCTGCAGCGCATCACCCGCGATGATGTCAGCGCCGAGGCATTCAAATTCCGCGACATGCGCCAGACCTATGTGGGTGGAGTGCCGGTGATCCTGAACCGCATCAGCTTTAGCGGAGAACTTGGATACGAAATCTATTGCCGCCCGCAATACCTAATCAAGCTGGCTGAAGCGATTGAAGTGGCCGGCAGCGATCTGGGATACTGCTGGTACGGGGCACGTGCATTGATGAGCATGCGCCTGGAAAAAGGTTGGGGTGCTTGGACATTGGATTTCCGTCCCGACTTTAATGCGGTGGAAAGCGGTTTGGATGCCTTCATTAACTGGAACAAGGACTTCGTCGGGAAAGAAGCCACCGCGGCGTTCCGCGACCTAGGCGCTTCGCGCAAACTGGTGACAATCACCATCGACGTGCAAGGCATCGACGTTTCCAACGACGAAGCGATCCTATGTGACGGCAAAGCGGTTGGCTATGTCAGTTCGGGTGGATTTGCGCATCACATCGGCAAGTCCATGGCCATGGGCTATGTCAGCGCCGATTACGCAGCTGCAGGCACGAAACTTCAGGTTGAAATCTTAGGCGAGTTCTACGATGCTGAAGTCCAAGGCGCCCCACTTTACGACGCGAACGGCGCAAATATGCGCGCCTGAAACCTCTGACCCGCTGGGAGCACTGCACACCCCTCTGAACCTTTGGTCAGAGGGGTAACAACGATCAGGATCAGACCACCGTGACAAATGCATTCATCAACCATTTAAGCAACGAACTGGATGCCCTCAAAAGCGCAGGATTGTTCAAGTCTGAACGAGTCATCACAAGCAAGCAGGCAGGCACCGTCGCGCTTGAGAACGGCAAAAAAGTTATCAATCTTTGCGCCAACAATTACCTTGGCCTATCTGACAACCCTGATCTGATTTCTGCCGGGCAAGATGCTTTGGACCGATACGGATACGGCATGTCTTCGGTTCGATTTATATGCGGCACTCAAGAGGAACATAAAGCACTCGAAGATCGGATATCTTCGTTTCTGGGAATGGAAGATACGATCCTGTATTCGTCTTGCTTCGATGCGAATGCGGGGCTTTTCGAGACACTTCTTGGCCCTGAAGATGCAATTATTTCGGATGCATTAAACCATGCGTCGATCATCGACGGAGTGCGTTTGTGCAAGGCCCAGCGTTTTCGCTACGCAAACTCCGACATGGCCGATCTTGAAGGGCAGTTGAAGTCCGCGCAAGGCTGTCGGTTCAAAATGATTGCGACGGACGGTGTATTCTCGATGGACGGTTATATCGCCAAACTGGACGAGATATGCGATCTGGCGGATAAATACGGTGCATTGGTTATGGTCGATGACAGCCACGCGGTAGGCTTCGTCGGCAAAACCGGACGCGGCAGTCCCGAACACTGCGGGGTCATGGGGCGCGTGGACATTATCACCGGCACCTTGGGCAAAGCACTGGGCGGCGCGTCGGGTGGCTATACCAGCGGCAAGAAAGAAGTCATTGAATGGCTGCGCCAACGCTCGCGCCCATACCTGTTTTCAAACACGCTGGCGCCGGTGATAGCGGCAACATCGATCAAGGTGCTGGACATGCTTGAGGCCAGCACCGAAAGGCGCTATCGCCTGATGCAAAACGCGGCACATTTTCGCAACCGCATGACTGAAGCCGGTTTTGATCTTCTTCCTGGAGAACATCCAATTATTCCGGTCATGCTTAGGGATCCCAAGCTTGCACAAGAAATGGCCCATCGTCTTGATACCAAAGGTGTCTACGTGGCGCCATTCAGCTTTCCGGTGGTCCCAAAGGGACAAGACCGCATCCGGACCCAAATGTCTGCGGCTCACAGCCGCGCCGAACTTGATCGCGCAATTGATGCCTTTATAGCTGTGGGCAAGGAAATGGGGATCATTCCATGAGCAATGAAATGAAAGCTCTGGTCAAAGCCAAGCCTGAAGCGGGTCTTTGGATGGAGTACGTGCCGGTGCCCGAACCCGGTCCGAACGAAGTTCTGATCAAAATCCGCAAGTCTGCGATCTGCGGTACAGATGTTCATATCTGGAAGTGGGATGAATGGTCAGCCAAAACGGTTCCAGTTCCAATGGTCGTCGGACATGAATTTTGTGGCGAGATCGTAGATTGCGGTCCAGGGGCAGTGAAGTACTCTATCGGCCAACGTGTCGCTGGAGAAGGCCACATCGTTTGCGGTATTTGCCGCAACTGTCGCGCCGGACGAGGACAGCTTTGTCGCAATACCAAAGGGGTTGGCGTCAACCGCCCCGGCGCTTTTGCAGAATACCTGTGTCTGCCTGAAAGCAACGTGATCCCCATTCCCGACGACATCCCAAACGAAATCGCGGCTATCTTTGACCCGTTTGGCAATGCGGTGCACACCGCGCTCAGTTTCGATTTGGTGGGTGAAGATGTCTTGGTGACTGGCGCAGGCCCCATCGGAATCATGGGCGCCTTGGTCGCTCTGCAAGTCGGCGCCCGCAAAGTGGTGATCACTGACATTGCAGCATTCCGTCTGGACCTAGCCCGAAAGATGGGCGTTCAAACGGTTGTTGATGTTTCCACGACCAGTCTACGCGATGTGATGAATGAGATCGGGATGACCGAAGGATTTGATGTAGGGTTGGAAATGTCAGGTGCAGCAGATGCTATGCGGCAAATGATCGGACGCATGAACAACGGAGGCAAAATCGCGCTTCTGGGCATTGCGCCAACCGAATTCGCCGTCGACTGGAATGAAATCATTTTCAAAATGCTGACCGTAAAAGGAATTTACGGCCGCGAAATGTACGAGACGTGGTACAAGATGATCGCCCTTGTGCAATCGGGCTTGGACCTGTCTGGCCTAATAACCCACCGCATCCATATCGACGACTTCGCCAGCGGTTTCGACGCGATGCTGTCCGGCCAAGCTGGCAAAGTCGTGATGGATTGGACCTAAAGTCGATCGGGGGCTTACGCCCCCTTTACTTTTAAAGCAGACGCACGCATCTGGCTTAGGGTTGCGCGGGGCGTTAGTGCCTCGACCGAGATATCCAGATCAAGTATGGCCCCAGTTTCTGACGCCAAGGCGCGCTCAAAAGCCGCCTCGAAATCTTCGGTTCGGGCGATACGCTCGGCGTGAAAGCCGTAGGACTTGGCAAGCATGGTGAAGTCGGGGCTGACCATATCCGTTCCTGAAACGCGCGCAGGATAGTGGCGTTCCTGATGCGCCCGAATTGTTCCGTAGCTTCCATTGTTCAGGATCAGCACAATCGGCTGGGCACCCGCCTGCTTGGCAGTCGCCAACTCCTGCAAAGTCATTTGGAAATCGCCGTCTCCGGCAAAGCAAACCACCGTCTTGTTTGGCTCGGCTATCTTGGCCGCAATAGCCGCAGGCAGGCCATATCCCATCGCCCCCGATTGCGGGGCAATGAGGCGTTGCTCCGCGCTAAAACGGAAAAATTTGCCTGACCAGATTGCAAAATTTCCGGCACCATTGGTGATGATTGCATCACCAGGTAGGCGTTTTTGCAAATACGAAGTCACCTTACCCATATCCACGGGCGAGGGCTGATCGGGTGCAATCTGGCTGGCTTCGTAATCCGCTCGAGCCGAAGCCCGCCAATCGGACCAATCACCCGAAATCGGTGTCAGCGCCTGCGCAAATGCATTAGGTCCCGAAACGATCCCGAT
Source organism: uncultured Rhodobacterales bacterium (assembly GCA_964453855.1). GTDB lineage: Bacteria > Pseudomonadota > Alphaproteobacteria > Rhodobacterales > Rhodobacteraceae > JASMHC01. Next base: position 7,256 of record CAYVRN010000054.1, on the reverse strand, counting down.
GGTGGGTTGATAGACCTTTGCCAACTCCAGCGAAGAGCCGTGAACATGAATCAGCGTTTGTTTTGGAACCGGTACATCCAGAAGAGTGTAGCCGTCGGTGGTGGATTCCCCGAAGCGGGTATTGATCGCAAGGATCACGTCAGCCTCAAGGATCAACCGTTTGACATGAGGCGGCATGCCCACCCCAGCCTCGCCGCAGAAAACAGGAGAGTGATTGTCGATCATGTCCTGATAACGGAACGCCGCCACAACGGGAATATCCGACTTTTCAGCAAAATCACGCAATGCGGCCTGACCAACGGACGACCAGTTGCACCCCCCGACAAGGATTAAGGGTCGGCTTGCTTTTGACAAAAGCTCTAACGCGTCACGCATGGTTGTATCGTCGGTTGCTGGCTCGGCAATACGCGCGGGGCCGGTCAACGGTGCAATATCGGTCATGTCGCGCAGCATGTCCTCGGGTAGTGCAATCACCACCGGCCCCGGTCGACCTGACGTCGCCAAAGCCCATGCCCGTGAAAGAACTTCTGGGATACGCGCGACTTGATCAATCTCGGTTACCCATTTGACCATGGTTCCATAGACGGCACGGTAGTCAATTTCCTGAAAGGCTTCACGTCCTTTCATGTCTGTTCCAACCTGCCCAACAAATAGGATCATCGGGGCGCTGTCCTGCATTGCTGTATGCACGCCGATTGATGCATTTGTGACACCCGGACCGCGGGTCACAAAACAAATTCCGGGCGAACCAGTCAGTTTACCGTAGGCAGCGGCCATAAATGCCGCGCCGCCCTCTTGGCGGCAGAGCACATAGTCCAGCGTTCCTTTGGTATCGTGCAACGCATCCAGCACTGCCAGGTAACTTTCTCCAGGTACACCAAAGCTTTTTTGTGCACCCAGAGCGATCAAACAATCGACCAGAAGCTGTCCACCACTTCGCATTTCAAACCCTCGTGTTTGGAGTTAGTCGCGCAGACGTTTGATCAGTGATGAGGTATCCCAGCGTCCGCCACCCATTTGCTGCACGTCTTTATAGAACTGATCCACAATAGCTGTAACAGGCAAGCTCGCACCATTTTCATTTGCCGTCGCCAAACAGATGCCCAAATCCTTACGCATCCAATCAACGGCAAACCCGTGTTCAAAGTGATCGTCCACCATTGTCTCGTATCGATTAGACATTTGCCAGCTGCCTGCTGCGCCGCCTGCGATTACTTCGACAACCGCTTTTGCATCCAATCCCGCTTTTTCCGCGAAGTTTAGCCCTTCGGATAGTCCCTGAACCAGTCCGGCAATGCATATCTGGTTGACCATTTTCGTCAACTGTCCCGCCCCACTTTCGCCCAATCGTTTGATCGAGCGGCCATATGCCTGCATAATCGGCTCAGCCGCAGAGTAGGCATCTTCGTCCCCTCCGCACATGATCGACAAAACACCGTTCTCTGCACCTGCCTGTCCCCCGGACACAGGTGCATCGACGAACTTTATTCCATTGGCCTCTGCCCGTGCGTAAAGCTCCCTCGTTACTTTGGCGGATACGGTTGTGTGATCCACAAAAACCGCACCTGATTTCATACCGGTCAAAGCCCCAGATTCGCCCAAACAAACGCCACGCAGGTCATCGTCGTTGCCAACACAGGCCATCACGAAATCCTGACCCACAGCCGCTTCCGCAGGCGTTTTAGCAGCCGTTCCGCCGTTCTCTGAAACCCATTTTTCAGATTTTGTAGCGGTGCGGTTGTACACCGTGACCTCGTGCCCTGCCTCTTTCAAGTGGCGCGCCATCGGATAGCCCATGACCCCGAGACCAAGAAAAGCTACTTTTGCCATGTCATTCATTCCTTATTTCGAATTTACCGACACATTGCCCCGAGATTCTAAGAACAACAAGCGCGCTTTCGATCAATCCAAAGCGGGAAAGTAATCGCTACATCGATTGCAGACAAAGTCCCAAACTGAGGATTGCGCAGGAGAAAGCTCTTGATCCGCTCGGTGAAGCAAGAACCATTGACGGACGATTGGCAACTCGGGCGAATGCAAAAGGGCCAAGCGCCCAGATTTAATCTCATCTGTGACCGTGTGCTGGGAAATCAAGGCAACACCTAGACCCGCAATGACCGCTTGTTTGATCGTTTCATTCGAGTTCATTACCAACGTGTCGTAGGTTGTTCCCTGACCAATACGATCCAAATAGCGTGTCATAAGAATGCGCGTCCCTGACCCAGGTTCGCGAGAAATAAACGTTTCCTTCAAAAGGTCTGCTGCTGGGATATCTGTTCTTCCGACAAGCGGGTGATCAGGCGGGGCCACAATAACATGAGGATGCGGACCAATTGGTACAGCCTTGACCTCGGGGATGCGCGGGGGTCGCCCCATGACCACAAGATCAACTGCCCGGTGCGCAAGGGCTTCGATAATGTCGTCCCTGTTGCCGACGATTAGTGCAACCTCAATATCGGGAAGTGCCCTTTTCAAACCGGCAACAAGAGCAGGAGCGAAATACTTGCCGGTTGAGACCACGCCTAATCTGACCGAACCGGCAAGTCCAAGGCGCATGGCGTTGATCTGAGCAAGGCTACTTTCAAGATTGCTGTCAATCACCTGTTGAAGGGACTGAATGATCTTGCCTTCGCTGGTCAGCTCCATACCCGCGCTGGACGTACGCTTCACCAACTCGCTGCCAATATACTCTTCAAGGAGTCTAATTTGACTATGAACCGCCGGAGGAGTGAGTCCTAAAGCTTCGGCGGCACGAGTGATTGATTGATACCGTCCGACAGCATCCACCGCCCGTATTTGCTTTAAAGTTATTCCCGCTGGGTTCATTTCACCTCCCGAAATGATAGCCGGGACATTTTAAATTTTATTTACTTGCAAAGCAACGTGCTTGGCGCTTCAGACCTTATGAAAGAAAAGCTGCGTCAACTGTTTTGCACTTTCGTCTACAGAATGACGCTGCTGAGCCGTTAATTTGGCGCAGCGTCCCATTTCCTGCCATGCTTTTTGATCTAACGCAGCGGCAGACTTCATAGCCTCGACAATCAACGAACGATCCCCAGCTGGCACGAGCCATCCGTTTACGCCGGTTTCAATCAGTTCCGGGTGCCCGGCAATCGCCGTTGCGATGACGGGACGCCCCAAAGCCATCGACTCCATAAAGACAATTGGTAGCCCCTCACTGAAACTTAGATGCACCATAAAACTGGCGTCTGATATCAACTCGCGCACTCGTTCGCTGTCTATCCATCCTGTGATTTCAATACTCTCCCGAACCCCTAATGCGTCGATGCGCCGCTCGACCAGCCCGCGCAGCTCACCGTCCCCCGCAAGAACCAATCTTGCGGATGGGGTGTGCTCTAAGAAGTCGGCAAATGCCTCAACCAGTAGAACCTGCGCATTGACCGATGAGAAACGCCCAATATTGATGAACGTCAATTGATCTGGCTTAGGGCTGATTGGCGCATCAAGGAAATCCTTGGTAATACCGCACCTAACTATCCGAATTTTATGCCACAAATCTGTGGGAAGCTCTTTCAAGATTTGTGACCTGCAAAAACTTGTGATCGCCACGACAGTTTCCGCATGTGAGACTTTGCGTTGTAAGTTCATGCGCTTGATGTCGTCGAATTCTTCTGGGCCGTGAAGGGTGAAACTGAACTTCGGGCCTCCGAGCAGTTTCATTAGACAGGCGACTTCGGCCGGGTAGGTCGCAAAGTGCACATGCATATGGTCAATGTTTTCGCCTCGGTAGCGTCGCACCATACGGCAAGCGTGCGCGAGACAGATAAAATGATAGAAAACACCTCGATCGGACAATCTTGAAAAACGAAACATCTCGACGAACGCCCGTAAAAAGGTGCGCGGCGTTTTCAGCTTGGTCAAAAGAACCGCTAGCATCAGGCCAAGCATCCCCGCCCGTAACGTGTAAAACGTCTTCTCTTTTTCTTGCAAATCCAGCGGATCGACCAAGCTCTGATCTTCCCAACCGCGAAACGCCGCACGGTGCACCCTAACACCCAGCGATTCCACCGCCCTTAGTTCGCGGCGAATAAACGAGTGGCTGACTTTCGGGTACTGGTTCGTAAGGTACAGTACGGATTTTTGCGAACGGTCGGACATAGATGTTCGGTTTCCCGTATAAACTGGTTTCGGCTAGCGCCCTCTTAGCCATCCATTAGTGTTTCTTTTAAGTCGCGCCGCAAGTCTTACGCACACATAAACAAAAAATGCAGGCGGATTGGTCACGATAACCGACCAGACTTTATTTCGGGGTTTGGACTCGTTGGTAAGTTGTGTCGGAAACTTTTCGTAGAGTTCACGCATACCGGCATCTTGCCGCGCCCTAGCTTTCACAAGGTTTCCAAACCCCTCGGGTAACGGCCAATGATACCTAGCCAAGACTTCCACTCGTTCCATCGGGTCGAACAAGGTGCGCACATAGGTGTCATCGGAAATGACTTGGGGCAAATCACACCATTTCATCCGTCCAGCTAGGTTGACGGCATAGACCCCCGCCCCTTGTGCAACCCCACGCATAAAACCAGTCTTGAGCCATGCATGAAGATACAACCGGCTAAGTAGGGATTTTGGAGGCATGACGACCATCTTTCCAGAAGCATACACCGGCGTAGGCGGCGAGAGAGCAATCGCGATCTGACGGACTAATTCAGGTCCAACCTCGACGTCCGCGTCCAGATTTATTCTTGGAAGACCAGAAACGCAGCTTTCAGCCACATTCAAAGCGCCGATTTTCCCAGGCTCCGGAATGTCTAGGACGCCAAGCGACCATCCACGCTCTGAAAATGCGTCTTCAAAGGACCGCGCCAACTTCACGGTGTTATCGCTACACCCGTTCGCGGCAACAACGACTTTAACTGCTGGTGTGTCACCGACGGATTGCAAAAGTGCTTTCAGACACCTTTGGATAACCGAAGCTTCATCATGAGCGGGGATGACAACGCCCAACTTTTGGTTGTCAGAAGCCTCAGTAGTCACTCATCTTCCCCAAATCTTTGGAATGATCGCAAGCCTTTGCAATTTCTAGGTATCACGAAGGCAATAACGCGCAAAGTAGTTAAACCAACCGTGTTGCAAACAAAAAAGGCGCCCAACAGACGGGGCGCCCTTCGCTGATCTTTGATCAATTTACGCAGGCAACAAAATGCCTCGGAAGAACTCGCCAAGCGCTTCGAATGCATCCAACGGCAAGATATTGGCTATATACTGATCCGGTCGCACAACAATCATACAGCCGCTTTCCCGATCTATACCCCGCATATCATAGATATCACCTAGCCCTTTGTGATCTACACAAAAGACTTTTTCATGATCTTGCAAACCAAGCTTCCCGGTCTTTGGGATCAACAAAGACGGCATCTTTTCATAGTTTAGAAGGTCAAAGGTTTCCTGAAAAACAGCGCGCAAATCAATTATTGCGTCGATATCTTCACCCTCTCGCGTGTGCTTGACAATTGGAGACGCCTGATCTTTTTCCAGCCAATCAACCAATTCATACAAACGCGCATGATCTGTGCCAGCAAAGGCATAGATTCGCCAACGACCATCCGCTTTGGCCGCATGACCAAGCTGCATCTGTTTGGCATCAGCCAACCGCACAACCGGGGCCGAATGGAAGCGACGCCCGATTTCTTCGCCCGTCGCCAGAGATTGATACTTTGGCTCAGCGGTTAAAGTTGACTGATCGTATTTGACAGCCAATCCGCCGGTAAACTCTAAGTTTTCTTTGAACGCCCGAACAAATCTGGGCTCTTCCCCGTTATCCAGCTCAGACGAGCCTGGAGGCGCCGACATTATACGGGCCCATTCGTGGTCTGTTTCAACGAGTCGTTTCGCTTCAAGCCACCGCTCGCCTGAATAGCTGTGCAAAAGGCTAGCTTCAGAGCGCCCCTGCAGTACATGTGCTAGTTTCCACCCAAGATTGAAAGTGTCTTGCATTGAGACATTCATACCCTGCCCTGCTTTCGGGCTATGGGTATGGCACGCATCACCGGCAGTAAAGACACGCGGGATTCGGTGTGCTCGTTCCTCGTCCGGAACATTATCAAATCGGTCAGTCAATCGATGCCCGATCTCGTAAATGGACCACCACACGACATCTTTAACATCAAGTATATAGGGTCGCATGATCCGTTGGGCTGCCGCCACAAGCTGATCCTGAGTGATATTGCGATCCGATACACGTTCATCTGAGTTAAGCTTGTCCAGCTCAACATACATGCGAAAAAGATATCCGCCTTCTCTGGGCAGAATAAGCACGTTACCTTCGTTCGCCGACGTGATCAGGCATTTCTGACGCACATCCGGAAAATTGGTGTTAGCCAAAATATCCATGACGCCCCAGGCCTGATGTGCGGCATCCCCATGTAACTCTCCGCCAATCGCCTTGCGGACTTTTGAACGTGCGCCGTCACACCCAACAACATATTTTGTACGAACTTCGGTCTTTTCTCCCCAGTTTACGCCGGTATCTTCAAGTGTCACCGTAACTGGATAGTCACCGTCCTCTTCGTTGATGCTCAACTCAGAGAATGCAAGATTATAGTCTACGCCTAATCGCGTAGGAGCATTGTGCATGACGTCTAAGAACAGCTGATGCAGGCGCGCCTGATTGATCAGAATATGCGGCATTTCGGAACTGTCATCCGCCACATCCTGCACCCGCCCTATGCGTTTGATGTGCGATGGATATTCTGGATCCGGCCTCCAGAAGGTTGTCTGGTTTACCCAATAGCTTTCGCGTTTTACCTTGTCGGCAAAGCCAAAGGCCTGAAACATCTCCATCGTGCGGGTATTAATTCCGTCCGCTTTACCTTTGGAAATATTGCAGGGAGCAGCTTCGACAATCATCGTTTCAATATCAGAAAACTGGGCCAGTTGCGCCGCAAGACACAAACCTGCAGGTCCAGTCCCAACAATGAGTACATCAACCTGTTCCGGAAGTGACGCATGCTGCCCTCGTTCACGCCTATTTGGCGCTGCATTACTCATGTCCGGATCACCCCCCCTAAAACCGTCCCTGTAATACTGCATCTTCACTCCAATACTTGATTGCTAATAATTTTAATAACAATGCTTACTTTGTGCAGTCAAGTAATAAGCATACATATCGAATACATCGCCTCGAATGCATCGTCAAAATTGCACATGAAGCACGACGCATTCGCTTCCAGATTTTCTTGATAATGGTGCGGGTGGAGGGACTTGAACCCCCACGCCTTGCGGCGCCAGAACCTAAA
>CAYVRN010000053.1:16060-21606 GCA_964453855.1 uncultured Rhodobacterales bacterium | reverse complement strand
CGCCCGAGGGCGAAGGGCCGCAAGTTGTGCGTGGCGGCGACAGCGTGGCGGCCAAATCTGCCGACTATCGCCCCTTGGCCGATCTGCCAACGCGAAACACCCCTGTGACAATTGCCGTTTACGATATCCCCGACTTAACGGGGGCCAATCTGCGCACGGATGAGTTCGCCGAGTTCTCAAAGGCAGTGTCTCAGGGGGCCGATGCTTTGGTGGTCGAAGCCCTAAGCGAGGTCGGGGGCGGCAGTTGGTTCCGCATCGTCGAACGAAAGGCGATTGAGCCGCTATTGCAAGAGCGTCGCATGGCCCTGTCTCAAGCTGATGACGCGGGTCAACGGCAGCACGCACAGCAAGCGCAGGCTGATAGGGAACGCTTGCTAGACGACATCAACGCTGAAGTCGCTGCCTATCGCGCAAAGCTCGAGGCGGACTATCAATCTGCCAACGCAGAACAATTGGCTCAGATGCCGCCGTTTGAGCGCGCCTTGGCGGACCTGCAAGCTTACGCGGACACACGCCGCAAGGCCGTGCCGTTGGCACCATCCTATGACCGGCTTTTGCAACCCTCGGCCCTGCCGCAAATGCTGATCGCCGACTACATCATGACCGGCGCCATTGTTGCGCATGACACCGACGTTCTGTCACGCGGCACAGGGCTACGCATTCAAAACGTCGGCGTCATAAACCGCGTGCAAAAGGATGTGATCACCGTGAACCTGCGCCTTGTAAACGTTGGCACCGGCGAGACTGTGGCAAACCGCACTGTCAGCCAAACTGTGCTGTCCCGAAAGGACCAGGGCGACACGATGAACTACGTCACCTTGAACCGGATACTCGAGTTTGAAACAGGCGTTGTCACCAACGAACCGCGCAGTCTGGCGCTGGATGCGGCTTTCCGATTGGCAATCTATGGCATCCTTCAGGATGTTGGGTCAAAGCTGACCCCCTGATCACTCGGAAACTTGCAGGCTTTCCAGATAGTTTGCGACAGCCACTAAAGGTTTCGGGGTTGGTGTCACCACGCCCTCACCAGTCTCAAGAAGCACATTATCGCCAACCAGAAGCGGGCCGAATTCGGGCATAGCGCCACTCGAATTCTCGCCACGTACATAGCCATCGATATGCGACAGAACCCGAACGCGCGGGAACTCGCCCCCGTTGTCGATGGAAAGACGTGTCAAATCAGGCGGAGGGCTGAACAATTCAGACGCCAATGGCCCGTCGCCTTCGCCCGAAGTTCCGTGGCACATCACACAGTTTTCGTCATAAACCGCTTTGCCTGACACAATCGGCCACTCAAATCCTGCGCAGCCTGCCAGAACCGCCAGTACAGGCGCCGCGAAAATTACGGGGGATATCGGTTTGAAAGTCATCTCTGCTCTCCCTCTTTGACACCTTCAAAACATTATGACGGCGCGTTGTCTATTGATCTTGCTTATAGCTCGGTCAACTGTGCTCGCCAACGCATAGCTTTTATTTCGGAAAGGTTCCAAATGGGCTCAAACTTGAACTACGCCCTGATCATGACAGCAGCAGGCGTCGGCATCCCCATTCTTGCAGCCATGAACGCCGCCTTAGGTCAGAAAATCGGCTCTCCCATCACAGCAGCGGCGATCCTGTTTTCTGTTGCCTTTCTGTCAGCTTGGATCTTAAGCGCAGCCACCGGATTTCAGGGTCTCAGCCAACTGGCCAGCCAACCGAAACACCTGTTTCTGGCCGGATTACTTGTGCTTTTCTATGTCCTGTCGATCACCTTCATCGCCCCGAAATTCGGGGTCGGTAACGCGGTGTTTTTTGTACTGGTTGGCCAGATCATCAGTGCGACGCTAATCGACCATTTCGGATTGTTTGGGGCTGCCGTCACTCAAATCAACCTAACCCGCGCGGTTGGACTGGCGTTCATGGTGGGTGGGATCGGCCTGACCCGCCTGACGTAACCCCCAAAAAAAGGTCGCCCGCCTTGGGGGAAGCGGGCGACAGTGGAGCAACTGATCATGGCAAAGCCATGAAACCTGTCATCCATAAGAGGGTGGGACGGAATGACAGACAAAACACGGGCTTGGATTGGCTGTATACCGCTCCGCAACAGGCACCCGCGCTTCGGTATTACCATAGCGCGAAGAAATTGATTTCTGCCATGTATCTTAAGGCTAATAGAAATAGCTTTTAGTTGGTCACATATTCTTAAGTATATTTTGCGAGTTCTCGCATCTGCGCCCAAACAGCATCGCCAACCTGAACCGGATCCTGCGGGGTCTTCCCCTCGCCCGGCATGCGCGTACCTAGGTCGGCGGCGACGGCGGCGGCCACTTGTTTGACCCGATCTGCAAAGGCATCTGACGCTGACGGATCAATCAGAATGTAATACTGCCCCAAATCGTGCGGTTCGCCCTGTGGTGCTTTTAACGGCTTCACGTCCATCGACGCCAAGCTTCCAGTCATACCCGCCGCGAGAAACTCGGCCATCAGACCAAAGCCCCAGCCTTTGTATCCCCCCATCGACACCAGCGATCCTTGAAGCGCTGCATCCGGATCAGTGGTCGGCTTGCCCTCTTTGTCCAAGGCCCAGCCTTCGGGGATGCTTTGCCCCGCGGCTTTGGCCATCGTGATTTTGCCCAACGCAACGGTGGTAGTAGACTGGTCAAACTGCATCGCAACGCCGCCCTGACCATCGGGCACCGCAAAAGCAATGGGATTGGTGCCGATCACACGGCTTTTCCCGCCCGGAGGCGCCACTATTGGTGTGGCGTTGGTCAACCCGATGCCGATCATTCCGGCGCGGGCGATTTGCTCGGTAAAGTATCCCAAGGACGTGCAGGTATGGGCGTGCCCAACCGCTAGCGTCGCAACACCGCATTCGCGTGCTGCCTCCAGCGCTTCCGGCAGGGCACGTGCAAAGGCTGATTGGGCAAAGCCGAACTTCGCATCGACCTGCACCAGCGCAGGACGGGGCCGCGATACCACAGGCTCTGCATCGCCTTTTACACGACCTGACGCGAGCTGCTGACAATAGCTCTCCACGTAATAAAGACCGCAGATTTTGTTGCCATAGGATTCTGCCACACGCACTGCGTCCGCAACATGCGCTGCGATCCAGTCTTGTGCCCCGTGCGCGACCAAAGCGGCTTTCACAGTGGTTTCAATCTCGTCCAGCGTAATCTCGGCCATCACTTAGTCCTTCTTCAAAAGTCCGTTTTCCAGCCGATAGCGGACATCCATCCGTGCAGCCAACTCCATGTTATGTGTCGCGATCAACACCGCCAAACCGGTTTCGCGGACCACCTTGATCAGCGCTTCAAACACCACCTCGCTGGTTTCGGGGTCCAGATTTCCCGTCGGCTCGTCCGCCAAAAGTAGCTTGGGACTGTTCGCCAGCGCCCTGCAAAAAGCGACACGTTGCTGCTCGCCTCCGGACAGGGCGGCGGGACGGTGATCTGCGCGATTGCCAACGCCAACGGTTTCAAGCAGCGCCTGCGCCCGCTTGGCCGCATCGCTTTTGGAAACCCCATTTGCCATTTGCGGCAGGATCACATTTTCAAGCGCGGTGAATTCGGGCAGCAGATGATGGAACTGATAGACAAACCCGATATCATTACGGCGGGTGCGCGTGCGGCGGCGGTCAGTCGCCCCGCTCAAATCCTGCCCGCAGACCGAAACCGTTCCGGCATCCTGCTGATCCAGCAATCCGGCAATATGCAGCAACGTCGATTTTCCTGCGCCCGACGGCGCGATCAACGCCGCCACCTGACCGGCCTTAATCTCTAGATCAACACCGCGCAGCACATTCACCTCGCCCGCCTCGCCTTTGCGATAGGCTTTGGTGATCCCCGAGAGCTTCAGCACCATGTCACTCATACCGCAGCGCCTCGACCGGGTTCATCCGCGCCGCGCGCCGGGCCGGGAAGATGGTGATGATAAAGCTTAGCCCAAGGCTAAGCCCGACTGCCGACAGCACATCAGGCAAGCGCAATTCGGCAGGCAACTCGTAAATGCCCCGTACTGACGGGTCCCAGACACCGCCGCCCGAGAAATAGTTCACCGCCGAAAAAATCGGATCAATGTAGATCGCGAACAGACACCCCAAAATGACCCCGATACTGGTGCCAATCAAACCCGTCACCGAGCCGCACAAGAAAAACACCCGCAGAATAGATCCTTCGGTCAGCCCCATAGTGCGCAGGATACCGATATCGCGCCCTTTGTTCTTCACCAGCATGATCAGCCCCGAAACGATGTTCATCGTGGCAATCAGAACAAGGATCGACAGGATGATGAACATCATATTATCCTCGATCTGAAGCGCCCGCAGGAACGACCCGCTGGCGTCTTTCCATGTCCACAATAGCGCGCGATCACCCCCTGCCCGCAATAAATCCAGCGCCAAAGCTTCGACGTTTTCGGGATCGGTCACCATGACTTCAAGCTCGTCCGCGCCACTCTGTTTGTTGAAAAACACCTGCGCTTCGTCAAACGGCATGTAAACCCGAGTCCGGTCGATGTCGTACCGTCCTGCTGTGAAGATATAGCTGATAGGGTAGGACTTGATCCGCGGGCTGGTGCCAAACGGGGTTTTGGTGCCTTCGGGCGAAATGATTTTGACCACATCGCCAACCCCCAGCGCCAACTCGCGAGCGACGCCTGATCCTATGGCAATGCCCTCACCGAAATCATCAATCGACCCCGCCGAGGTTTCCGGTGAGGCGATCCGCGGAAGTGTTTTCAAGTCCGCAGGCATGATTCCGAAGACCTGTACGCCAGACGCCCCGTTAGGAGAACTGGCCATGACCTGCCCTTTGATCAACGGCGCAACGCGGGTCACCCCCGCGACCTGCCTAACAGCCTCTGCCCGCTCCGCATAGTCCGCCATCAGGCGAGAGGTGTTGCCCTCGGCATCCACTTGGATCGAATTGTAAACGGTCACATGAGCATTGGCGCCCAAAATAGTTCCCACAAACTCAGACCGGAACCCAGAGCGGACAGCCAAAGTGGCGATCAATGCAAAAACCGCCAAAGAAATGCCGATCACGCTGATCCATGTCATTACGCTGACGCCGCCCTCGGCGCGGCGGGCACGCAGATAGCGCCAGGCGATCATCCATTCTAGGGCGGAAAAGGGTGCGGTTCTGGCCATGTCTGCTCTTTATCACGTTTCGCGAAACCTGCGCGTAATGCCCCCCGAGGTCAAGAAAAGACAAGGGAAAACGGCGGTGATTCGCCGGAACATCCGCAGGCGACATGCAGGCTTGGCGCCGCAAAGTATTGAATATCCGACATAAAATATAAAATCTTTTACCCGATGTATGATTTGTTTGACATTATAAGTCTCCGTATCCATATTGTGTCTAGAATTTTTAACACCACGTCGTAAAAACACGACACGAGGAATAAAAAACATGTCACACGAAGAAAAAAACACCGTTCTCCAGATCATCATTGGCATTGCCGTGAATATCTGGGTCATCATAAAGGTCCGCGGCCTTTACGCATCCGGCGTTATGGAAGGGCCAGATGCCATACAGATTTGGGCAGAAACCATGTTCTGGGTCATC
>CAYVRN010000053.1:0-15960 GCA_964453855.1 uncultured Rhodobacterales bacterium | reverse complement strand
TATGGAAGGGCCAGATGCCATACAGATTTGGGCAGAAACCATGTTCTGGGTCATCGTCTACGCGGTTGTAGGTGGGATCATCATGGCAATTATCGGAACAATCCTGTTATCCATAATCGAGGCCATCATCACCGGTGACTCAGATCAGAACTTCATATCCGACGAGCGCGACAAAATGATCGCCAACTCGGGCAACAAGATCACGATGGGCTTCACAGGCCTGGGGTTCATCATCCTGATCAGCGGCATCAAATTCGGTTATGATCCGATCGACTGTCTTGTCACATTGATGTTCTGCTTTTCGCTGGGCGGCCTGTTCGGTGAGCTTGTAAAATTCGCCCGCTACCGTATGAGCATCTGAACATGGCGAACAAACCCAAAATCACCAACACCATCCGCCGTTTGCGCTTTGATGCCGATGAAATGACGCAAAAAGCTCTGGCGGATCAGGTGGGCGTCACGCGACAGACCATCGTCGCAATAGAGAACGCCAAATATTACCCGACGCTGGAACTGGCCTTTCTGATCGCTCGTGTGTTCGGCAAGGAAATCAGCGACGTCTTCACCATCGAGATGGACGAGTAAACCCATCTCACCCCTATAAAACGAGGTCCCCCATGACCAATGCGCGCTACCCACAGGCCCGTATCTGGAACCGCTTTGCCGCAGGTTACGCCAAACGCCCTGTCGATGATCCGGAAGCCTATCAGATCAAACTCGACAAGACGGCAGCGCTGATGAGGCCGGACATGAAGGTACTGGAATTCGGCTGCGGCACCGGCACGACGGCGCTTTATCACGCAGAACGGGTTGCCCAAATCGACGCGCTGGATTTCTCTTCCGAAATGATCAGCATCGCAAGGAGCAAAGCCAACACAGCCGGAATTGGCAACGTCAGCTTTCACCTCTCAACGCTTGAGGATTGGGACATAGAAAACGGCCCCTATGACTTGATCATGGCCCATTCGGTGCTGCACCTGGTTGAGGATCTGGACGACACGCTGCGCCAGACGCGCCGCCGTCTGGATGAAGGAGGCTGGTTTATCACCTCTACCGTTTGCATCCGCGATCATAGCTGGCTGTTGTCCAAGCTGCTGCCTCTGGCGTCTGTGACACGACTGATACCCAAAGTTTTGCCGCTTAGTTCCGACAGCCTTCAACGTCAAATCATCGATGCAGGCTTTGAGATCACCGAAATCTGGCAACCCTCTGCGGGCAAAGCCGTCTTTATCATCGCTCGGGCCACCTGACGCCCCAAACAGTTCACAAACTAGTTTCCCTTGAAAGGAGCCTTCCCATGGTCATTTCCATGAACAATCGGGCTATGCCCTACGTTATGGGTGCCCTTACCCTGATCCCGCTTGGCGGCACGATCTACCGCCTGACCGAAATCATCAACACCGGTCATTGGACCTTTGACTTCAATCCACAGATCGTCGACCGCCTGCCGTTGTTCCTCCACGGTATCGGCATGGCCCTGTTTCTGGTGCTCGGCGCCTTCCAGTTCTCTGCCAAACTACGCGCCCGCCGCCCAGCTCTTCATCGCAGAATGGGGCGCATTTCAGGTCTCGGCGCCATCCTAGGCGGCCTGACCGGCATCTGGATGACCCTTCTGCATCTGGATATCAGCACACCCCTGCTAATCGGTGGTCGCCTTCTGTTTGGTTCTGCAATGGTAATTTTTACCGTACTTGCCATTCGCGCCGCGATGCACAGGCGATTGATCGACCACCAGAACTGGATCATCCGCGCCTATGCTATCGCACTGGCTGCAGGCACCCTGCCGTTCATCTTTGCCCCGATGTATCTGATCCTCGGGGATGTCTCACAACTCGAGAACGACGTGATCCAAGTCGCTGGCTGGATGATCAATCTTGCCATCGCCGAAAAATTCTTCGTCAAATCCCCCATCAGTAAAGGAACAATCGCATGATCCCCGCAACCATGAATACCGCCATTCTGACCGCGTTCGGTGGCGCCGATGTGGTTCGCATCGCCCAACGCCCGATCCCCGCTTTGAAGCCTGACGCAATCCTGATCCGCAACCGTGCGGCCACGGTTAATTCGGGTGATGCCCGCATCCGCGCCAAGAACGTGCCCAAGGGGTACGGATTTCTAATGTCGATGATGTTCGGCTTTTCCAAGCCAAAAATAACGGCCCTCGGCACCGTCTTCGCAGGTGAAGTCGTTTCGGTCGGCGACCTAGTCACAGATTTCAAACCGGGCGACCGTGTTTTTGGAAGCACCGAAATGAAAATGGGCACCCACGCGGAATTCGTGACCCTCAAAGCCAGCGCGGCGCTGGCCGCTCTCCCTGACGACCTATCCTTCGAGGACGCCGCGTCCTACGTCTTTGGAACCGGCACAGCACTTCACTTTCTCCGAAAGGCCGCACTGCAACTGGGCGAAAGCATCCTGATCAACGGGGCAGCGGGTTCTGTTGGCATTGCCATGCTGCAACTGGCCCACGCACGGGGTGCACATGTCACGGCGATTGCATCGGCAGGTAACCATGGTTTCCTGCGCGAACAGGGTGCAGACGAAGTGATCGACTACCATACCACCGACCTTACCACCTTGTCGCAGAAGTACGACGTGATCGCAGACTGCCCGGGCACGATGCCCTATGCGAAGCATCGCCATCTTCTGGAAAAGGGCGGGCGGTTCGCCATGGTCACCGGCACCATGGCCGAAGCTTTGGCAACGCCTTTGGTCAATGCCATGCGGTCGCACAGAATCGTGGGGGAAACCTCAATGGCGACCAAAGAGAGCCTTAAAATCATTTTGCGCCTTCACGAGACCGGAAAAGTCTCGCCCGTCATCGACAAACGCTTCGCCTTTGCGCAGATCGCGCATGCCCACGCCCATGTCGACACCGGCCACAAGCGGGGAAACACGGTTCTCACCTTCTGACCGAACGGTGAACTAACCAAACCGCAACTTTTCGGCGGCATCTTCCCCTCCAAGCGCTTAATACGGGTTCGGCCCCTGCCACCAACAGGGGTCAGCCGACATACCGGCAGATCGACAGGTGCGGGAGTGACGCCCCGCTTAGGCTAAAGAACCCCACCACCAAGGCGGGCCCGCCACTTTCCAAGAGATCAAAAGAAAACACCGGTTCGGGAGTTCTCCCAAACCGGCGCTTTGCGTGCCTAAGCACTTTCACCTTACCCAAAATACTCCCGCCGGAGGCTCCCCACCCCTCGGCGCAAGCAATCGTTAGTGGTTCGCGTAAATCTCAACCACTTTCGCCACTGCGGCTTCCGGTGACAGCTCTTCGCTTTCACCAGTCCGGCGGCTGGTTAGCTCGACCACACCGTTTTTCAAACCACGCGGCCCGATAGTGATCCGCCAAGGCAGGCCGATCAGGTCCATCGTCGCAAACTTACCCCCTGCGCGTTCGTTGCGGTCATCATATAGCGGCTCAAGCCCGGCTTTGGTCAGCGCCTTATAAAGCCCCTCGCAGGCCGCATCAGCTTCGTCATCACCCTGTTTCAGGTTCACGATGCCAACGTGGAACGGCGTGACCCCTTCCGGCCAGATGATGCCTTTGTCGTCATGGCTGGCCTCGATGATCGCGCCCAAAAGACGGCTCACACCAATGCCGTGCGACCCCATGTGAACCGGCACATTCTGCCCGTCCGGCGTTTGCACGGTTGCGCCCATAGCATCGGAATACTTGGTGCCGAAATAAAAGATCTGTCCCACCTCGATCCCGCGAGCGACGCGGCGGCGCTCTTCCGGGATTTCGTTAAACAGGGCCTCGTCATGGGTTTCATCTGTGCGAGCATACTTGCTTGTAAACTCTTCCAACACGCCTTGGCACTGTTCAACACTGTCATAGTCGATCTCGCGATCGCCAAAGGTCAGATCGGTTACAGCTGAATCGTAGAACACTTCCGATTCACCGGTTTCTGCAAGAACCAGAAACTCGTGCGTATCATCGCCCCCAATCGGGCCCGAATCCGCACGCATCGGAATCGCCTGAAGACCCATCCGCTCGTAGGTGCGCAGATAGCTGACCAGATGGCGGTTGTAAGCATGCAGCGCATCTTCTTTGGTCAGGTCAAAGTTGTAGCCGTCTTTCATATAGAACTCACGGCCCCGCATTACGCCGAAACGCGGACGAACCTCGTCGCGGAACTTCCACTGGATTTGATAGAGTGTCAGCGGCAGGTCTTTATAGCTGCTGACATGGGCACGGAAAATATCGGTGACCATTTCCTCGGCGGTCGGGGTATAAAGCATGTCACGCCCGTGGCGGTCCTGCATGCGCAGCATTTCCTGGCCGTAATCATCATACCGCCCGCTTTCGCGCCATAGATCCGCCGATTGTAAAATCGGCATCTGGATCGGGATATGCCCCGCCCGCACCTGCTCTTCGTGCACGATGTTTTCGATCTTGCGCAGAACTTTAAAGCCCAGCGGCAACCACGAATAAATCCCCGAGGCAGCTTGTTTGATCATACCGGCACGCAGCATCAGGCGGTGGCTGACGATCTGGGCCTCGGACGGGTTTTCCTTGAGGACAGGCAGGAAATAGCGGGACAGACGCATGATAAACCCCTCTGGGTTAGCTGTTTTCAATCGAAAACGGGTTTAGACGCGGCAACGGGCACAGACAAGTGCGATCACGCGAAATCATCACCAAGTCTTGAAACCTGCGCGGCAAAAGGCGATGTGTAATGCAAGATAGGGAAAGACACCGCTGATGGCATATCCAATCCAAACGCAGGCAAAATACTGGAGCATCGTTGCTGTGGTGTTTCTGGCCGTTCTCTGGTTTCTGGGGGATATTCTGCTGCCCTTCGTCATTGGCGCAGCGATTGCCTATTTTCTTGACCCGATTGCAGACCGGCTAGAAAACATGGGCTTGTCTCGGGCATTGGCAACAACACTGATAACCCTAGTTGCGGCCTTGCTATTCATCGTTGCGGCCTTGGTGGTCGTGCCGCTTCTGGTGCAGCAGTCGTTAACACTGTTCGACACAGCCCCTGCGCTTATCGAGGATTTCCGCGAATATCTGACCGCGCAGTTTCCCTCGCTGATGGATTCAGAATCTGTTTTGCGCAAATCGCTTGTCTCCATCGGGGAAAGCATCCAGTCCCGCGGCGGACAGTTTGTCAGCTCGGCCATTGCCTCGGTTTCGTCGCTGGTGAACGTGGTGTTGCTGTTTGTCATCGTTCCAGTGGTCACCTTCTATCTGCTGCTTGATTGGGATCGCATGGTTGCCCAGATTGACAGCCTGCTTCCCCGCGATCACGCCCCTGTGGTGCGCGACCTAGCGGGACGCATTGACACAACCCTCGCCGGATTTGTCCGCGGCATGGGCACAGTCTGCCTTGTGCTGGGCACCTATTACGCTGTCGCCCTGATGCTGGTCGGGCTGCAATTCGGCTTGGTTGTCGGCTTCATCGCCGGTTTGATTACCTTTATCCCCTATGTCGGCGCCCTCGTCGGCGGCGCGCTGGCGCTTGGCCTTGGTCTGTTCCAGTTTTGGGGGGATTGGGTATCACTTGGACTGGTCGGGGTGATCTTCGTGATTGGCCAGATGATCGAGGGCAACGTCCTGACGCCCAAGCTGGTGGGCAGCTCGGTCGGGTTGCACCCTGTCTGGCTGCTGATCGCCCTGTCGGTTTTCGGATCACTTTTCGGATTTGTCGGCATGTTGGTTGCGGTACCCGTCGCCGCGGTGATCGGGGTAATGGTGCGCTATATCATAGATCAATACAAAAAAGGTCGGCTCTACAAAGGGCTATCGGAGCAGGGCAACGACTAAATGGCCACGCAGCTTCCTCTTGATCTCCCGACACGTACGGCGTTGGGGCGCGATGCTTTTTTCGTATCGCCATCAAACGCAGTGGCTTTGGCCAGCGTTGAAAACTGGCAGAACTGGCCAAATCGGAAAATGATCCTGACCGGCCCCAAGGGCGCGGGAAAATCGCATCTTGCCCATGTCTGGGCAGGGATATCGCGCGCGCAAATCATCAACGCGGCGTCGCTGCCAACCTTGGATATTTCGCTTTTGGCTTTGACCCCATTGGTCGTCGAAGACGTTGATCAAACCATGGGCAACCCCGACACTGAAGAAGCCTTGTTTCACCTTCACAACATGATCGCTGCCGAGGGAAACGCCCTGCTTTTGACAGCCATAAAGGCACCGTCCCAATGGCCTATCGCATTGCCCGATCTGAAAAGCCGGATGGAAGGTACCAGCGTTGCCGCTCTTGAACAGCCCGACGACAATCTGCTGGCCGCTATGCTGACCAAGATGTTTGCCGACCGCCAGCTGATGCCTTCGCCCGAGGCGGTTACCTATCTTTTGCGCAATATGGAACGATCTGCCTCCGAAGCGGTACGAATTGTCCACCAAATGGATCGGCGGGCGCTATCGGAGGGGCGGAAAATATCCCGTTCACTGGCGGTTGAAGTTCTGCAAAATTCGGACGACATTTGACAGCGTAGCTATTCCGATACGCCCCAGTACATAGAGCAGCCATGACCCAGGCCGATTTTCTAAAACACCCCACCCCGCCCGCGATGGAAATCGAGGATATCGACCTGACTGGACCGGGGCGGTTTTACAACCGCGAACTCAGTTGGCTGGGTTTCAACTGGCGTGTTCTGGAAGAGGCAGGAAATCCTCGTGTACCTCTGTTGGAACGTGTCCGCTTCCTGTCGATCTCGGCCACCAATCTAGACGAGTTTTACACCGTCCGCGTGGCGGGCTTGCGAGAGCTTGCGCGCGCTGGCAACACCCATCCGGCCCAAGACGGTCTTACCCCGCAGGAACAATTAACCCTGATCAATGCTGATGCCCGCGCCCTGATGGAGCAGCAACAAAAGACGCTTGAAGGGCTGTGCGCCGAGATGGAAGCAGAATCCATCCGCATCCTGAACCGAGCCGACCTGGACCAAGCTGATCTGGCCTTTTTGGCGGATTTCTTTCTGGATCAGGTGTTTCCGGTCCTGTCCCCTTTGGCCATTGATCCAGCCCACCCGTTCCCCTTTATCCCGAACACCGGCTTTTCGTTGGCGCTGCAGCTTGAGCGCAAGAAAGATAACCGCCCCCTTCAAGCTCTGTTGCCGATCCCGAACCAGCTTCAACGATTTGTATCCCTGCCGTCCGCCGAGGGCGAGTTCCGCTTCCTTCCCCTTGAGGAGCTGCTGATCGTTCACATCGACAGCATGTTCCCGGGATATAAGCTTAAAGGCCACTGCGCTTTCCGCGTGCTACGCGACAGCGACCTCGAGGTGGAAGAAGAAGCCGAAGATCTGGTGCGCGAGTTCGAAGTCGCCCTGAAACGCCGTCGCCGCGGCGAGGTGATCCGCATGAAGATCACTGCAAACGCACCGGGTTCGCTACGGAAACTGATCCAGCAAGAATTGCATGTTGGCGAAGACGAGATCGTCGAGATTGACGGCATGATCGGAATTGCCGATCTCAGCCAGATGGTGCTGGACGAACGCCCTGATCTGCTATGGCCGATCTTCGCGCCGCGCGTGCCCGAGCGTGTTCAGGACCACGAAGGCGATATGTTCGCGGCCATCCGGCAGAAAGACATGCTGCTGCACCATCCGTACGAAACCTTTGATATGGTGGTGCGCTTCCTGAAACAGGCTGCGGCGGATCCGAATGTCGTTGCAATAAAGCAAACCTTGTACCGCACCTCGAAGAAATCGCCGATTGTCGAGGCACTGTGCGAAGCCGCCGAAGATGGCAAATCGGTAACCGCTTTGGTCGAGTTGAAAGCCCGCTTTGACGAAGCTGCCAACATCCGCCAGTCGCGTCGCCTGGAACGGGCGGGGGCCCATGTGGTTTACGGCTTCCTTGATTGGAAAACCCACGCCAAGATCAGCACCGTGGTTCGCCGCGAAGGGGATCGTCTGGTCACCTATACCCATTACGGCACCGGCAACTACCATCCGATCACAGCTAAAATTTACACTGACCTTAGCTTTTTCACATGCGATGCAGCCTTGGGTCGTGACGCGACCAAGGTCTTTAATTACCTGTCCGGCTATGCCCTGCCAGAGAAGCTGGAAAACCTGTCGATCTCGCCCCACTCTCTGAAGGCGAAGTTGCTTCAAATGATCAACGCCGAAGCCGAGCATGCCAAGGCGGGCAAGCCTGCGGCGATCTGGTTGAAGATGAACGCACTGATCGAAGTCGATGTGATCGACGCGCTATACGCAGCCAGTCAGGCCGGCGTGAAGATCGACTGCGTCGTGCGCGGCATTTGCGGGCTTCGTCCCGGCGTCAAAGGACTGTCTGACAATATCCGAGTAAAATCCATCATCGGACGGTTTCTGGAACACTCTCGCATCGCCTGTTTCGGAAATGGGCACGGGTTACCCTCGAAAAAGGCGGCGGTATTCATGTCCTCGGCCGACTGGATGAGCCGTAACCTGAATCGACGCGTCGAAACGCTGATCGAAATCAACAACCCGACCGTAAAGGCACAGATCGTCAGCCAGATCATGGCCGCGAACATGGCGGACGTTGCGCAAAGCTGGATCTTGCGTCCTGACGGGAAATTCGAGCGCCCACCACTTCCCGAGGACGGGTTTGTATTTAACTGCCACAGGTTCTTTATGGAAAACCCATCGCTTTCCGGCCGAGGCTCGGCCGGAGCAAGCGATGTGCCGAAACTGGCTCATACCGACGATTAAAGCTTTGACTTTATTGACCTCGCGCACCGCATGGCGCAACCTGACTTCAGACTAGGGAATCCCATGGCGGCGAAGACATTGTTCAAAACCGGCGACGAGCCGGCTTTTTTCGAAGAGACAGACTCTCATTACCTGTCACGGGTCGGCGTCGTAGATGTCGGATCAAACTCGGTGCGTTTGGTGGTGTTTGACGGGGCAGCACGCAGTCCCGCATATTTCTACAACGAAAAGCTGATGTGTAGCCTTGGCGAAGGCGTGCGCGAAACGGGGCGTCTGAACCCCGAGGGGCGCGTGCGTGCGCTGTCGGCAATCAAACGCTTTCAGGCCATCGCCCGCAGTTTGGGCATAGACCCCCTAAGCGCCGTGGCCACCGCCGCTGTGCGCGAAGCCGATGACGGAGAAGACTTCCGCAACGACGTGCGCGAACAGACCGGCATGGAACTGCGCGTCATCGAAGGCCCGGAAGAGGCACGTCTGTCCGCCCAAGGCGTTCTGCTGGGCTGGCCGGGCAGCTACGGGCTGGTGTGTGACATCGGCGGTGCCAGCATGGAGCTGGCCGAGATTGCCGATGGTCGGGTGGGCAAATGCATCACGTCCCAGCTTGGCCCGCTGCGTCTGAAAGGAATCTCAGGCGGCAAGAAAGGCCGTAAACAGTTCATCAAGGAAACGGTCGAAGACTTGGCAGCGCAGATGGGCCCTCAGTCAAACCGCCTGTTTCTGGTGGGGGGATCGTGGCGGGCCATTGCCAAGATTGACATGATCCGCCGCAATTACCCGCTGCATGTTCTGCACGAATATCGCATGTCTCGGAAATCGGTTCGGGCCACCATTGAATTCATTCAGGACCACACACCCGACGAATTGCGCGCGCTCAGCGGGGCATCGCCCGCGCGTATTGCGCTGGTGCCTATCGCCGCCGAGGTTTTGTCGCGTCTGGTGAAAACCTTCAAACCCGCAGATATCGCCATCTCCAGCTATGGTATCCGCGAAGGGCTTTTGTACGAGGTGATGCCGCAAAACCTGCGCGACATGGATCCTCTGATCGAAGCCTGCCAGATCTCGGAAGAAAAAGATGCGCGTCTGCCCGGTTTCGGCAATGTGCTGTATGATTTCGTGTTGCCTTTGTTCAAAGGCGAACCGGAAAGCCGCAAGCGCCTGATACATGCCGCCTGCCTGCTGCATGACGTTAGCTGGCGCGCCCATCCTGACTACCGCGCCGAGGTCTGTTTCGATTATGCCACCCGCGCCAATCTGGGGGGCATGAAACATTCCGAGCGCATCTATCTGGGGCTGGCACTGTTGCACCGCTACAAGAACAAACGTGACGACGCCAGATTTGGACAACTGGCCGCCTTGCTTGACCCAAAAGACCTGCATCAAGCCGAGGTTCTAGGCAAAGCGATACGGTTCGGAGCGATGCTGTGGATGCAGCAAGAAGCCCACCCCTGCACATTCAAATGGGCCCCACGCAAAAAGCACCTCGTGCTACACCTGTCCAAGGATGCCGAGGACCTGTTCGGCGAGGTGGCACAGGCACGGCTGCAATCTTTGGCAAGCACGTTAGAGGCCACGCTGGACGTCAAACACCAGCGTTAGATATCAATATCCACCGTCACCGGGAAATGGTCGGACGCCACCAAAAGCGCTGTGCGCATTGTGGTGTCTTCCAAACATTCCGGCGTGTCATAGGGGT
Source organism: uncultured Rhodobacterales bacterium (assembly GCA_964453855.1). Classification (GTDB taxonomy): domain Bacteria; phylum Pseudomonadota; class Alphaproteobacteria; order Rhodobacterales; family Rhodobacteraceae; genus JASMHC01. The sequence goes on along the minus strand of CAYVRN010000053.1, from coordinate 5,594 downwards.
GCCATATGCGCCATGACGGTCGCTTTCCCATCAATGACTGGCTGATCATTATATAATCCAGAAGCGCCTGAATATATCTGTCCTGCTGCTGGATATAGAACCGCGCGGTCGTGGGGATCGGTCCAAGGCGTGTCGACAACCCTTCGACCGCATGGGGATCAAACAGTGTACGCTCTTGGGGCAGTCCCTGATCGGACGCGCCGAGGCCCATTATGATTTCAACCGAACTGCGCCCAAACAGATGTTCGTATTCATCCAGCCCCGGCCCGTCGTTCAAATCCCCCAACACGATCAACGGATCGCCCTTGTCTAAATGTTGCGCAATCCGGCGGCGTAACCAGACGGCTTGGGCCAGTTGCTTGCGACGGTTGGCAATCGAAAGGCGCATCGCCTCTTTCGCGGAATGCGCGCCGTGGGGCGCTTTGGATTTCAAATGCGCGCCGATCATGCGGAACCGGAACCCTGCGGCTGTTTCGCATTGCAATTCCAGCGGCGGCTTAGAGAAAGTCACTTTGTCCTCGGTCGCATCAATGTCGAGATCAATGTGGAACGTGCTGTCAAACCGTGGCGCATCACTGCCCGCGTCCCCACCCCAAGGATCGTGATGCACTGTCACCGCATTCGGATCATACAGCACCGCGATTTCCTGTTGGGTGGTGTTGGCAAAACCGATCAGCGCCTTTCGCGCGCGCAATCCGAACCGCTCGGCAAAGTTCTGAAGCGCGGGAACCGTATAGCGGCGGTGGTTTTCGTCGGGGGCTTCGATCACCATGACCATGTCTGCATCCAGACGCTCGAACACTATTCCCAGTGCCGTCAGCTGATCCTCTCGCGTGATCTTCGGCCGCCCCGAGGGGGTTTCGTCGAACAGCAGATTGCCCTCATTGTCGAAAAGCTCGGTGAACCATTCCACATTGTAGGTGGCAATCCGCATCAGCCATGTCTTTCCTGAATTTCTTCCCAAGCGCGGTTGATATCGACCATCCTGCGCTCTGCCATACGGATCGCCTCTTCCGGAACACCTCGGGCCAGCATCTGATCTGGGTGGCTTTCCTTGACCAAAGCCCGCCACGCCGTCCGGATAGACGGCAGGTCCATTTCAGGATGCACGCCCAGAACGGTGTATGGGTCAGGGTCGGCCCCTTCGACAAAACGCGCGCGAAGCTGAAGGAACCGAACTTCGGACAGGCCGAATATTCCCGCAACGCGTTCAAGAAATTCGTCTTCGTTGGGATGATATTCACCGTCAGCCACGGCGATATGAAACAGCCCCTCCATCAGGTCGCACAGGACGGTCGAGTGATCCCCGAACATGCGGGCGATCTTGCTGGCGTAATCCTCAAAACCAGCGACGTCCTTGCGGGCCAGATCAAAGACCCGCGCTGCGGACTGTTCATCGGCTTTTGGAATATGGAATACTTCGCGGAAGGCCGTGACCTCATCCTTGGTCACCAGACCGTCAGCCTTGGCCATCTTCGCCCCAAGGGCGATGACTGCGATCGTAAATGCCACACTCCGCTCGGGCGGGCTGCGCAGCATCTCAAAGACATTCGCCAGAGGTTCACCCCGGGAAAGTGCCTGCAAGGCTTCGGATATGCGGGTCCAAATCGACATGCCCTCACCCTACCTGCGCACCAAGGGGAAGTCATGGGGCATCACAGTATTTTCTGCATCAATACAAGATCCAAGTAGCGTCCGAACTTATAACCCACCTCGGGCAGGCGGGCGGTTTCGTTGAACCCCACCGCCGCGTGAAACGCCAATCCGGCCGTGTTTTCGCCACTGACACCGGCAATCAGACTGTGCACGCCTTGATCGCGGGCTATGTCTGACAATCGGTCTAACAATGCCTTCCCAAGCCCTTTTCCATGTGCTTCGGGTCTAAGGATAATCGAATGCTCTTGCGTTCGGGCGTATCCCGGACCGTGGCGGAACGGAAAATAGGTCGCAAACCCCACGACACGATCATCCAGAACGGCCACCTGAAACGCATTGCCGCGCGCATCTATATCGGCTGCGATCGAAGCGGTGGTCTTTTCCTCACTCGTGAACGTGACCGTGGTGTCCCGAACTATTGGCCGAAGCATCTCGGCTATGGCCTCGGCGTCTTCAGGTCTGGCCTGTCGAATCATGCCAACCTCCTGATGCCGTCCGGACCCGAAATCTGGGCTTCTATGGCTGCCTGATCAGACTGCTCAAGGTGAATGCGCGGGTCGTCCAATCCCAAGGCTTTGAACAAGTCCCCGATTTCCTGCGCCTCGGGATGCTTCAGGCTGAGCCGTTCAATTCCCAAGGCAGATTGTTCCAGTTGATCGCACGGATGCAGATCACCCTGCCATTCAATCAACATCGGCATGATGCCATCAAGTGCCAGCGCCCCGTCCGCGGGCACCGCCATGCGCCATCGCAAATCCCCCCGCGCAAGATCAATCACGTCACCCGCCTCGGGGTAGATCGCCAAAGCCGCGTCCAAATCGGGCACACGCGCAACCCATGTCACCAGCCGTGCGGGCCCCTGGAACCGGTCCAGCCCGAACCAACGCGGTCGCCCAGGATCGTTCCCGTCGGGATCAATCGCGATCGCCTCAAAGTACGCGCGATCCTGAAAGCCTAAAAGCCGGTTGTGGGTGCCGAATAATTCATGCCGCCCGCTGGCGGTAAGAGACGTTCCCAAAGCCTGTTCTGACGCGGCCACAGCCTCGGCCAGTGAAGAACCTGCAACGACAAGATGATCTAATTCCATCGTAAATCCGTATTACTAGGTATTGAAGATGAACGTTTGGTGACCATCTTCGGGTTTATGACAATTTAACTCAGGAAAACCGATGCCGATCAAGACAATTGAGAAGTTTTTCAAAAATGACGCCGCAGGAGGCATCTTGCTGATGCTGTCGGCCGTACTTGCCATGATCGTAGCAAACTCGGCCCTTGCCCCATCCTATAACTTCGTTCTCGACACCATCGGCGAGGTCAGCATGAACGGTAAAGGCATCGAGAAACCGATGCTTTTGTGGATCAACGACGGTTTGATGGCAGTTTTCTTCTTCCTGATAGGGCTCGAACTGAAGCGCGAGATGATGGAGGGCAAGCTCAAGAACCCCCGCGATGTTATATTGCCGGGCGCAGCGGCCGTTGGCGGCATGGCGCTTCCTGCGATTATTTACGCCGCGCTGAACTGGGGCAATCCTGAAACCATGTCAGGCTGGGCCATTCCGGCAGCAACCGATATCGCCTTTGCCTTGGGCATTCTGGTCTTGGTCGGCACCCGCGCCCCCGCCCCGCTCAAGGTGTTCCTGCTGACACTGGCCATTCTTGACGATATCGGCGCGATCCTGATCATTGCGTTGTTCTATACAGCGAACCTCAAGGTAAACTTCTTGCTGATGGCGCTTGTCCCGCTGGCCGCAATGTTCTTTCTAAACCAGATGAAAATCCATCGCCACGCCCCGATCATCCTGTTGGGTATCGTCCTGTGGGTGCTGGTGCTGAAATCTGGCGTGCACGCCACATTGGCGGGCGTGGTCACAGCCTTCTTCGTGCCGCTATATGATCGCTACGGCAAATCCCCGTTGCACTCGATCGAGCACGCATTGGAGCCATACGTCTACTTCTTCATTGTTCCGGTCTTCGCCTTTGCCAACGCAGGTGTCGTGCTTGACGGCTTGTCACTGGATGCCTTTATGCAGCCTGTCCCGCTTGGCATTATCCTTGGACTTGTCATCGGCAAACAGATCGGTGTGTTCGGAATGACATGGCTCATGGTCAAAGCGGGCTTCACCCAACTGCCTCACGGGGTCACTTGGCGCCACATTTACGGTGTCGCCTGTCTGGCAGGCATCGGCTTTACCATGTCGCTCTTTATCGGCGGCCTCAGCTTCGACAGCCCTGAACTCCTGAACCAGACCCGCTTGGGTGTTCTGACAGGCTCAATCATCTCGGGTGTTCTGGGATATGTCCTGCTGAAAACAGCCCCTGCAAAAGAAGAGGCGCAAGAGTAACCTGCGCCTATCTTCATCTTTCCAAAAATACTCTCGGGGGAGCGCGAGGGGGCAGACAGCCCCCTCGCCACCCTAACCCCGTGCGGCTCGGATCAGTTGCAGGATATCCTGCGCCGCCGATGGAATATTAGTCCCCGGCCCGAAGATCGCCTTCACACCGGCTTTCTTTAAGAAGTCGTAGTCCTGCTGCGGGATCACACCGCCACAAATCACAATGATATCCTCGGCGTCTTTGTCTTTCAGCGCCTCGATCAACTGTGGCGCCAGCGTCTTGTGCCCCGCTGCTTGCGACGAAATCCCCACTACATGCACGTCGTTGTCCACCGCATCCTGAGCGGCTTCGTCCGGCGTCTGGAACAGAGGGCCTACATCGACGTCAAACCCGATATCGGCAAAGGCGGTGGCAATCACTTTGGCCCCGCGGTCATGCCCGTCCTGGCCCATTTTCACCACCAGCATCCGCGGGCGGCGGCCCTCTTCCTCGGCGAAGTCCTCGACCGATTTCTGGATCGCGGCAAAGCCTTCGTCGCCCTCATAGGCCTTTCCGTAAACACCCGCCAAAGTTTTCACCTCGGCGCGGTGACGTCCGAATTCGTTTTCCATCGCCATGCTAATCTCTCCGACTGATGCGCGTGTGCGGGCGGCTTCGACAGCGGCTTCCAAAAGGTTTCCACCTTCTTTGGCGCGGCGTGTCAGCTCGGCCAAAGCGGCCTGACACGCGGCCTCGTCGCGGGTTTCGCGGATTTTGGTCAGGCGTGCGATCTGGCTGTCGCGCACCGCCATGTTATCAACGTCCAGAATGTCGATCGGATCTTCGTTGTCTTTGCGGTACTTGTTCACGCCAACGATCACCTCGTCGCCACGGTCGATCATCGCCTGACGGGTGGCGGCAGATTCCTCGATCCGCAGCTTGGGCATACCGCTGGCCACAGCCTTGGTCATGCCGCCCATCTCTTCGACTTCCTGCATCAAGGCCCAAGCCTTGTCGGCCAGTTCCGCTGTCAGGCTTTCGACATAGTAGCTACCAGCCAATGGATCGACCACGTTGGTCACGCCGGTCTCTTCCTGAAGGATCAGCTGCGTGTTCCGCGCAATGCGTGCGCTGAATTCGGTTGGCAGGGCAATCGCTTCGTCCAAAGCGTTGGTGTGCAGCGACTGGGTGCCGCCCAGAACAGCGCTCATTGCTTCGTATGCTGTGCGGATCACGTTGTTATAGGGGTCTTGTTCTTGCAACGACACACCCGAGGTCTGGCAGTGGGTCCGCAGCATTTTCGAGCGTTCGTTCTGCGCTCCGAATTCAGTCATGACACGGTGCCACAGCAATCGTGCCGCCCGCAGTTTTGCTGCTTCCATGAAGAAGTTCATGCCGATGGCAAAGAAGAACGACAGACGACCGGCGAACTTGTCCACATCCATGCCCGCATTGATCGCCGCGCGCACATATTCGCGTCCGTCAGCCAGCGTATAGGCCAGCTCTTGCACAAGGTTCGCGCCCGCTTCCTGCATGTGGTAGCCGGAGATCGAGATCGAGTTAAACTTGGGCATCTCGTTCGAGGTGTATTCGATAATGTCCGAGATGATCCGCATCGAGGGTTC
>CAYVRN010000052.1:0-21742 GCA_964453855.1 uncultured Rhodobacterales bacterium | reverse complement strand
GCTCTCGCCGAGAACAGAAGAACGGTCGATCCAAGGTAGCATCACGAAATTGCTACGAACCAAAGCAAGGCAATTTTCGCCCTTTCGATTGCGTTTTTGTGATGAAGGACTATTTGGTGTATAGGGATCGTGAAGGGAAAGAATGCTATGTACCAGAACCGATTGAAGATGGCCGAGTTTGATCCCGTTTGGGATCGTGTACGCAGTGAAGCGGAAGACATCGTTTCACGCGAGCCACTTTTAGGTGGTATGATCCATTCGTGCATTCTTCATCACGAACGGCTTGAAAGTGCGCTGGCTTACCGGACATCGATGAAGCTTGCTTCGGGTGAGATGTCCGAACAGATCCTGCGCGAGATTGCGGATGAAGCCTATCGATCGGATCCTGATCTGGTTGCAGCCGCACGGGCAGACATTGTTGCCGTGACCGAGCGCGACCCTGCGTGCCATCGATTTGTTCAACCCTTGCTGTATTTCAAAGGTTTCCAAGCCATTCAGGCGCATCGCGTTGCGAATTGGCTTTGGCGCGAGGACCGTAAGGACATGGCGTATATGATCCAAATGAGGACCTCTGAGACCTTTGGGGTCGACATTCATCCGGCTGCAAATATCGGTCGCGGATTAATGATCGACCACGCGCATTCGATTGTCATCGGTGAAACCGCTGTTGTTGGCGACAACGTCTCGATGTTGCATTCGGTGACACTGGGTGGCACCGGTAAACAAGAAGAGGATCGTCATCCGAAAATTGGTGACGGTGTTCTAATCGGTGCAGGCGCCAAGGTCTTGGGCAATATCAAGGTTGGGTGTTGCTCACGGATTGCGGCCGGTTCGGTGGTCCTTCAAGAGGTTCCGCCAGCGACGACGGTTGCCGGCGTTCCTGCGAAGGTCGTTGGAAAGGCTGGTTGTGACCAGCCAGCGCTTGAAATGGATCAGATGGTGGGCGACCCTAGATAACGGTCGGCCCCTGTAGGCTGATTATTAATCGTCTTCTTCAGGGCAGAAGTGATCGTACGCCTCTAGTGCGCGTGCGCCGTACATGTAGGACGGTCCGCCACCCATCATAATGGCAACAGTGACGGTTTCAGCTACTTCCTGTTTTGAGGCCCCGGCTTTGATGGCAGCTTCGGTATGAAATCCGATACAGTCGGCACATTGGCGGGCAATTCCAATGGCAAGCGCAATTAACTCTTTGTGTTTCTTGGAAATCTCACCGTCGAACATCGCTGCTTGATGAAGCTTTGTAAATCCTGCAGCGCCGCGGGGCTGCTCGGCTTGATAATTGTCGATATTATCGCGGGTCGTTTCTAGTTCTTTTTTAAAATCCATTGTGATTCTCCATCTCAGGTTTCGGGTATAAAAAAAGCTCAAGGCAGGGTACACTGCCTTGAGCCATATCAGATTTTGTTAGCGATAACGATTATGCAAGCATCAGCATCGGGTTTTCGATGTTGTCCTTGATTGCCTGAAGCAATTGGGCGCCAAGAGCACCGTCGATCACGCGGTGGTCTACGGACAACGTAACAGACATCACCGTTCCGACAGCGAGTTCGCCATCTTTGCCGACAATCGGTTTTTTCACGCCTGCACCGACAGCAAGGATTGCCGCGTGGGGCGGGTTGATGATGGCGTCAAAGTTGTCGATGCCGAACATGCCAAGGTTCGAGATTGCAAAGCTACCGCCCTGGTATTCGTGCGGAGCAAGTTTGCGGTCACGCGCGCGGGCTGCAAGGTCTTTCATTTCTGTCGAAAGGGCAGACAGAGATTTGTCGTCCGCGTTTTGAAGGACAGGCGTGAACAGACCGCCTTCGATGGCTACAGCCACGGCGACGTCGGATTTTTTGAACTTTAGAACGCGATCTCCGGCCCAAACCGCGTTAGCGTCTGGTACGGCTTGCAACGCCAAGGCACAGGCTTTGATGACGAAGTCGTTAACCGACAATTTTACGCCACGTGCTTCCAGTTGCTTGTTCAACTGGCCACGGAACTTGAGCAGCTCATCCAGTTGAATATCGCGGCGCAGGTAGAAGTGCGGAACCGACTGCTTGGCTTCGGTTAGACGGGCAGCGATAGTTTTGCGCATGCCGTCAAGCGAGACTTCTTCGTAAGGACGATCCGCGTAGGTTTTGAGAACCACGTCAGTCGAAGGTCCGGTCGCAACTGCTGCGGCCGCCGGTGCTGCTGAGGCAGGAGCCGGAGCCGCTGCTGCTGGTGCCGCCGCTACAGGTTGCGCGGTTGCACCTTCAACGTCAGCTTTGATGATCCGCCCATGTGGACCCGAGCCTTGGATCTGCGAGAGGTCCAGACCTTTGTCTGCTGCGATACGACGTGCAAGAGGCGTTGCGAACAAGCGGCTACCATCGGCTTTCACAGGCGCTGCCGGAGCAGGAGCTGCAATCACTGCAGGAGCCTCGGCTGGTGCTTCTTCAGCCGCGGGCGCAGGTGCCGCCGCTGAGGCCGATCCGATATCATCAGCGCTTTCGCCATCTTCCAGAAGAACCGCGATCAGAGAGTTTACTTTCACTCCTTCAGTGCCTTCCGCAACTACGATCTTGCCGATCACGCCTTCGTCGACGGCTTCGAATTCCATCGTTGCTTTATCGGTTTCAATCTCGGCGATGACGTCGCCCGAGCTTACAGTATCACCTTCTTTGACCAGCCATTTGGCCAGAGTGCCTTCTTCCATTGTCGGAGAAAGGGCAGGCATGAGAATTTCGATAGGCATTGCTCGCTCTCCTTAGCGGTAGGTGACTTGCTTGACGGCTGCGATCACCTCGTCGGTGGTCACAAGCGCTAGCTTTTCAAGGTTGGCGGCGTACGGCATCGGAACATCTTTGCCAGTGCAGTTAATCACGGGCGCGTCTAGATAATCGAACGCACGTTCCATGATGGTCGCTGACAGGTGGTTGCCGATGGATGCAACGGGGAAACCTTCTTCGACGGTTACGCAGCGGTTGGTCTTCATGACTGAGGCTAGAACGGTGTCATAGTCGATCGGGCGCAAGGTGCGTAGATCGATGACTTCCGCTGAAATGCCTTCTTCGGCCAGTTTATCAGCCGCCTCCAAAGCGTATTGCATGCCGATACCAAAGCTGACGATGGTCACGTCACTGCCTTCGCGCCAGATGCGGGCTTTGCCAAACGGGATGGTGAAATCATCCATATCCGGCACTTCAAACTGACGACCGTAGAGGATTTCATTCTCAAGGAAGATGACCGGGTTCGGGTCGCGGATCGCTGACTTCAGCAAACCTTTGGCATCGGATGCAGAATAGGGCATAGCAACCTTAAGGCCCGGGATCTGTGCGTACCAAGCAGCATAGTCTTGGCTGTGCTGCGCACCCACGCGGGCTGCTGCACCGTTTGCACCACGGAACACCATTGGTGCGCCCATCTGTCCACCCGACATATAAAGTGTTTTAGCGGCCGAGTTGATGATGTGGTCAATCGCCTGCATGGCGAAGTTGAAGGTCATGAACTCGACAATCGGGCGTAGCCCACCAAAGGCCGCACCGGTTGCGATACCGGCAAAGCCGTGCTCGGTGATTGGGGTGTCGATCACGCGCTTACTGCCGAACTCGTCCAGCAGACCTTGGGAAACCTTATAGGCGCCCTGATATTCTGCGACCTCTTCACCCATCAGGAAGACTTCCTCGTTCGCACGCATTTCTTCGGCCATGGCGTCGCGCAGTGCTTCGCGCACCGTTTGGGTTTTCATCGGTGTGCCTTCGGGCCAGTCAGGGCTGGCGTTTGATTCAACCGCGACAGGGGTCGAAGCAACGACGGCTGGCGCCACAACAGGGGCAGGGGTTGCTTCAGCTGCCGGAGCAGGGGCGGCAACCGCCGCGCTGGCGTCTTCACCCTCTTCCAGCAAAACCGCTATCGCAGTGTTGACCTTTACGTTTTCAGTGCCTTCCGCGATCAGGATCGGGCCCATTGTGCCTTCGTCGACCGCTTCGAATTCCATCGTTGCTTTGTCGGTTTCGATCTCGGCGATGATCATGCCGCTGGTGATGGTGTCACCCTCTTTGACCAGCCATTTGGCCAGGGTGCCTTCTTCCATGGTCGGCGACAGGGCGGGCATTAGAATTTCAGTTGCCATTGTCGTCTTCTCCTTACGCGTCTGCGTAGATGTCTGTCCAAAGTTCTTCCAAAGCGGGTTCCGGGCTCTGCTTCGAGAACTCGGCGCTTTCGTTCACAATGGCTTTGATTTCCTTGTCGATGGCCTTGAGGTCATCTTCGCTGGCGTGTTTTCCTGTCAGAAGCATATCACGCACGTGATCAATAGGGTCACGCTCGTCACGCATTTTCTGCACTTCCTCGCGGGTCCGGTATTTCGCCGGGTCTGACATCGAGTGGCCGCGATAACGGTAGGTTTTGACTTCCAGAATGTAGGGCCCTTTGCCCGCGCGGCAGTGTGCTACCGCTTTTTCGCTGGCTTCTTTAACCGCCAAAACGTCCATGCCGTCGACGGTTTGGCCGGAAATGCCGAACGCTTCGCCGCGAGTATAGAGATCAGGGGTAGAGGTCGAACGATTCTGCGCTGTACCCATGGCGTATTGGTTGTTTTCGATCACGAAGATCACTGGAAGGTCCCAAAGGGCAGCCATGTTGAAGGCCTCGTAGACCTGACCTTGGTTTGCTGCGCCGTCGCCGAAATATGCGAAAGTCACGTTATCGTTGCCGCGGTACTTGTCCGAGAACGCCAGACCTGCGCCAAGCGGAACCTGAGCACCAACAATGCCGTGACCGCCGTAGAAATGCTTCTCTTTCGAGAACATATGCATCGAGCCGCCTTTACCCTTAGAGTATCCGCCTTCGCGTCCTGTTAGCTCGGCCATGACACCCTTGGGGTCCATACCGCAGGCCAGCATATGGCCGTGATCGCGGTATGATGTGATGCGCTTGTCACCTTCTTTTGTGGCGGCTTCCAAGCCGACAACAACGGCCTCTTGACCGATGTAAAGATGACAGAATCCTCCGATCAGACCCATGCCATACAATTGGCCAGCCTTTTCTTCGAATCGACGGATTAGCAACATATCGCGGTAGTAACCAAGCAGTTCCTCGGCGGAAACATTTGGTTTCTTTGCGGTTTTTCGGGCAGCCATACTGTTTCCCCTCTCCACTTAAGAAATAGTTTAGTATTAAACTATCTATTACAGGATCAGGGGCTTTGAGGCGAGAAAAAAATTGGAAAACAGCGCATAGCAGCTATGCGCACAGTGAAATCGTCTAATTTTTTGCCGTTAATTCAGGATGATTTCATCCGGCCGCGCAAAGCCAAGTATGTCTCGGGCTTGCTGATCCAGTAGGTCAAGGTCCAGAAAATCGTCTGACATGCGTTCGGTCAGGTTTTCCATGCGCTGAATTTCCTGTATCAGATCGTTCAGGATAATACGCTGCTGCAGGATTTCCGCATTAACTTCGGCGCGACGGAATAGACCATATTCACCCTGTACCGCCGCAAAGGCGAAATACATGCTTGCCGCCAGTGCTATAGAAAATAATCCCAACAATCGGAATTGCGAACCGGTTTGCGCCTGTTCCATTTATATAATCCTGCCTCGAATGCCTCTTATGGGCTTTTGTAGCAGTATGACAAACTTTGCCGGTTTTGTGAAACGGAATCCTTAGAGCCGGCGGAAATGCGTCATAAAGGCAAAAGGGCGCCCCGAACGGGACGCCCTTTTTGATTGGAAATTAAATAAATCACCCAGCGACTGAGGCCGCATAAATGCTGTCGATGGTTTCAGCGATGGCAGAGTTGAATTCATCGTCTGACTGCTGAGCAGACAAACCTTCGGTCAAGGCGCGGCTGAAGCTGGCGATCATGCCAGTATTTTTTGAAAGACGGTCGTTGGCTTCGTCGCGGCTATAGCCACCTGACAGCGCCACAACCCGCACGCAACGGGCATGGTTGATCGCTGGCGCATAATGATTGGGTGTTTCCGGCAGGGTTAGTTTTAACATGACCTCTTGGCCATCATTCAGCGCATCCAGCTGTTTCATGATTTCTGCAAGCAGGATATCTTCCGCTTCGGCTTTATCCGAGATGTTGATGTTCACTTCCGGTTCGATGATCGGCACCAAGCCCTTGGCGATGATCTGTTTTCCGACCTCGAACTGCTGGGCGACGTTTGCTGCGATGCCTTCTGCGTTTGCAGAATTGATTACAGACCGCATTTTGGTGCCGTACACTCCGTTAGCGACCGCACGATCCAAAAGCGCATCCAACTCGGGCATTGGTTTAAGCAGTTGAACGCCATTCTCTTCGTCAGCCAGACCCTTGTCGCATTTCAGAAAGGGAACAACGCCACGTTCTTCCCACAGAAACTGCGCGGCAGGTTTGCCCGCGATCTGGCGATCCATTGTCATCTCGAACAGGATTGCGCCAATCACCTTTTCACCAGTGAAGGCAGGTGCCTGAGCAATCCGTGATCGCATTTCGTGGATCAGGTCGAACATCTGTTCATCGCCCGAGTAGCTGTCCTCGGACACGCCATAAAGGCGCAATGCCTTTGGGGTCGATCCGCCACTTTGATCAAGGGCGGCAATAAACCCGGGGGCATTTTTCATCTGTTCGTGCATTTTTGCGTTGCTCATATTCATTCACCCTATGCGTAAAACCAAGGAAGTTCCTTGCGTTCTACGGCATACCGGAAAGGTCGGCAACGACGGTGGCGCTAAAAAAATGCGTTAGCGCCACGATTGTGTCATTGCGCTTCCAGCGCAGCCACGCCGGGCAGCGTTTTGCCTTCCATCCACTCAAGGAAAGCACCGCCTGCGGTCGAAATATAAGTGAAGTCTTGCGATGCGCTGGCCTTGTTCAACGCAGCAACCGTATCGCCGCCTCCTGCGACCGAGATCAGCTTGCCCGCTTTCGACAATTCCGCCGCTTTCGCTGCCGCCGCATTGGTGGCGGCGTCAAACGGTTCAATCTCGAAAGCACCCAAAGGCCCGTTCCAGATCAGCGTTTTTGCGCCTTCCAAAACTTCCGATACTTTTGCAACCGATGCAGGACCCGCATCCAGTATCATCGCATCAGCAGGGCAGGCATCTGCGGCAACCGTTTCATTGGCGGCATTCGCGGCAAATTCGCGGGCAACAACAACATCTACGGGCAGGATGATCTCGCATCCCGCTGCCTTTGCTTTCTCCATGATTTCAACCGCGGTTCCGGTCATGTCATGCTCTGCTAGCGATTTGCCCACGTCGATCCCTTGCGCAGCAAGGAAGGTATTGGCCATTCCGCCACCGATGACCAGATGATCGACCTTTTCAACCAGATTGCCCAAGAGTTCGAGCTTGGTCGAGACCTTCGCACCGCCGACGACGGCCACAACGGGGCGTTGCGGCTGGCCCAGCGCGTTTTCCAGCGCGGTTAGTTCCGCTTCCATCAGGCGACCAGCGCAAGACGGCAGCAAGCGCGCGATCCCTTCAGTCGAGGCATGAGCGCGGTGCGCGGCAGAGAACGCATCATTACAGTACACATCACCTAGCGATGATAGAAACTTAGCCATCATCGGATCGTTTTTCTCTTCCATGTCGGTAAAACGGGTATTTTCGACAAGGATCACGGCATCCGATGCTTCGGCGTCAATCATTTCACGGCTGGGTTTTTCGATAAATGTGATCGAACGGCCCAAAACCTTTTCCAGTGTCGGTACGGTAATCCGCAAAGACATTTCCGGCACCGGTTGCCCTTTAGGGCGCCCAAAGTGCGCCAGAAGAACCGGCTTGCCGCCTTTGGCCAGAATGTCCTCGATCGTTGGCTTGATACGCTCAATGCGGGTGGCATCCGTCACCACGCCGTCCTTGACAGGCACGTTGATATCCACACGGGTCACAACGACCTTTCCATTGAGGTCCATATCATCAAGGGTTTTCCAGCTCATGCGTTAAGCTCCTTATAAGTTTACTGCGGTCAAAAGACTCATTTCGCCATCAATGGTCAACGCGACTTGGCAACGCAAGCTAATCTAATTAAATCGGACGAAAGCAAAATTTAAGGAGAGCGCCCAATGGCCGAAATCAAAGATCCCGAAAATACCATCCTGATGGAACTCAAAGGCGGCACCGTGACCATCGAGCTTCTGCCCGAAATCGCCCCCGGCCACTGCGAGCGCATGAAGGAACTGGCGCGTTCGGGTCAGTACGACAACGTGGCTTTCCACCGCGTGATCGAAGGCTTCATGGCCCAAACCGGCGACGTGCAGCATGGCGACATGGAAGACGGCTTTAACCTGCGCATGGCGGGCACGGGCGGCTCGGATCTGCCGAACTTGAAACAAGAGTTTTCGGGCATTCCGCATGATCGCGGCACCTTGGGAGCGGCGCGATCGCAAAACCCCGACAGCGCCAACAGCCAATTCTTCATCAACTTCAATGATAACCACTTCCTGAATCGCCAGTACACCGTCTATGGCCGTGTCATCAGCGGAATGGAGCATGTCGATGCCATCACCCGCGGCGAGCCGCCAGCGAATCCTGATCGCATGATCAGCGTCAAGGTTGCCGCAGATGTCTGATAACACCTCTGATCCGAACAAGCGCCCGCGGCGTGATCGGGTCATCGCCCTTGTTGTTTTCCTTATCGGCGTTGGTCTGGTGGTGGGCTACGGTATTTGGGAAGTGCTGATCAAAAAACCGGTTGAGGCTGAAGAAACCGATACATCTGTGCAGACGACCGATGGCAAGGCAGACATTGCCATCACCGTCGCGGGCAAGGCGAACGGGACGATTTATATAGACCTGTTCGAAAGCGTCGCCCCGCTTCACGCAGAACGGATATCAACTTTGGCGCGCGAAGGGGCGTATGACGATGTGGTATTCCATCGCGTGATCGAAGGCTTCATGGCGCAAACCGGCGACGTTCAGTTTGGTGCGATGGGTGGTGATATGCGCAATGCCGGCATGGGCGGCTCGTCTTATCCAGACCTTCCAGCCGAGTTTTCCGAGGTCTCTTTTGATCGCGGGATAGTCGGCATGGCACGTAGCCAAAACCCTAACAGTGCCAATAGCCAGTTCTTCATCATGTTTGAACCGGGTCCATTCCTGGATGGGCAGTATACGGTTGTTGGTCAAGTTGTGGACGGCATGGAGGTCGTTGATGCGATCAAGCTGGGTGCGGGGTCTAACGGTGCCGTGCTTGGCGAACCAGACAGGATGACCAAGGTCACGGTGGTTGAATAAGCCCTGAAACTTTCTTGGAAAAGCCGCCGCTTCGGCGGCTTTTTTCTTGGCCAATGCGCAGTTTTAAAAAGGTATCGCCTGTGGGCTGCACATGGGCTCCAGTGCCAAGTTTGAAATGGCACAGGCCCTTGTTGGATTTCGGCAGAGTGCCAAGGTCAATAATCTGAATGCCTTCTACTTTCAGCATCATTATGGCCTGCCAAAGTATCAGGTTTTGGACCCCGACTGGCACGTCAATCGCCCGCCAGCCAATGTGATAGGTCGCACCAATCCCATGCCGCAGAAATAGCATTGCCGCCGATTTGTCCGCGGTCTGCACCAACAAAGATGCCTTGGGGTCCGCGGCATAAGCAGCAGTCATTGCGGGCGGCCAACCACGATAGCCGCTGATCCGGCCGTGTTCTTGCGCTTTTGTTAGCAACCAGTGGTTCGGGTCCGCTGGCAGCTCATCGGCAATCATCTCCAAACCGCTACGCTCGGCGCGCGCCAGCCTGTTGCGCCACTTTTGCGACAATCCGCTGCGAAGTTGGATTATGTCGGGGCGAATGTCCCAAAGTGCCGTTTCAACGCCTTTGGCCACGCGTATCGTCCAAGCAGGACGGGACACGCTGTGGCACATGTTGAAAATGGTCACATTGGCCGGTGGCAGATTGACCCCTTGTGGCAGCCCTACCGCCCACAAAAACGTCAACCCCAATTTTCGCCGTTCAACACCCAGAACCGGCCCGCATTCAGTATTATACCAATGCGAATAGCTCCCCAGCCGCCGAACGGCGCGCGCATAGTTTTCGTGTTGATGCAAAGATGTTGTCTGTTTCATTCCCACCTGATCACACGAAAATGATGAAATGGCGGTTAATCGCAGCCCGTCACAAATGCGTGCGCCCGACTATGATCGGGGTGTTCTCTGGATCATTATAGATGTCAGGAGACGCACATGTTCATCAGAACTTTCATCATCGTTTGTTCCCTTTTCGCCAGTGCCAACGCTTCCCTTGCTAGCCCCGAGTTCTGGAGGTTCGAATGGCCGGAAACCGACTTTGACGTCACAACTGTTGAAAGCTGGACTGAAATTATTTCAGACGGCCCTTCGAAAGACGGGATACCGGCAATTGATAACCCACAGTTTATTGAGGCTAAGGACGAAACCCGCATTGCTGGAACCGAACCTGTTATCACGGTTGTCTTGGACGGTGAAAAGGCGAGGGCCTATCCGATCCGCTATCTGACCTGGCATGAAATCGTGAACGACCGTATCGGGGACAGGCCCGTGACAGTTACATTCTGCCCTCTATGCAATTCCGGCATAACGTTTGACGGACGGACTGAATACGGAGAGTTAACTTTTGGCGTTTCAGGAAAACTGCGCAATTCGGATATGGTGATGTATGATCGCCAAACCGAAAGCTGGTGGCAGCAGGCCATCGGCGAGGCCATCGTCGGTGAGTTAACGGGAACCCAACTTTCGACACTTCCCACATGGATGGAAAGCTGGGACCACTTTCTTGCTTCATATCCTGATGGTCTTGTGATGGCAGAACCCGCCTTTCGTCGGAAGTACGGCGCCAATCCTTATGTTGGATACGACAGCTCTCGGCGTCCGTTTCTTTATTCCGGCGAAGAGCCACCACACGGAATACCGCCTTTGGCGCGGGTTGTACGTGTCGGAGATACCGCTTGGCCTCTTACCCGTCTGGCAAAGGAAGGCACGATTTCCGAGGCGGATGTTGTGCTTTCGTGGAAGTCAGGGCAGGCGTCAGCGCTGGATCAACGCGATATCGGGTCCGGTCGCGATATCGGATCGGTGCGCGTACGGGACATGGCTGGCAATGATGTGCCACATGACGTTCTTTTCGCCTTTGCCTTTCACGCCTTTTGGCCCGAAGGAAAATGGATGCTGGCACAGAAAAAAGGGGCCTTAAGGCCCCTTTGATTGAGTATTTTTGGTAAGATGAAATCAGGCTTCTTCTTGGCCCAAATACTCCCGCCGGAGGCGTCCCTAGTTTGCCAGTTTCACCAGCGCGTGTCGCTTTTTGCCGGCGGACAGTTTGATGGGTGACGAAAGCGCAGCCCCATCAATCATCAATCCGCCATCAGTCAGCGGCGCATCATCGATCTTTGCGCCGTTTTCGGCAATCAGGCGCTTGGCCTCTTTTCCCGACTTTACCAATCCGGTTTTGACAATCAACTGAATGATCGAAACTGGTAGATCGTCAGCAGATACCTCAAGCGTCGGCAGGTCATCACCCACGCCGCCTTTTTCAAACACCTCACGCGCTGTCGCTTCGGCAGCAGCAGCGGCATCTGCGCCGTGGCACAGGGTGGTCACTTCGTTCGCCAGAATGATTTTTGCGGCGTTTATCTCGGACCCAGCCAGAGCACCCAAACGCTCACACTCATCCAGCGGCATTTCGGTGTAAAGCTTCAGGAAGCGGCCCACGTCGGCGTCTGTGGTATTGCGCCAAAACTGCCAGAATTCGTAAGGGCTACGCATGTCGGCGTTCAGCCAAACTGCGCCATCTGCGGACTTGCCCATCTTCTTTCCGTCGCTGGTGGTCAGCAGCGGCGAGGTCAGGCCATAGATTTCATGATCCAGCACGCGACGGGTCAGGTCGATACCGTTGACGATATTGCCCCATTGGTCCGAGCCGCCGAACTGAACCAGACAGCCATAGCGGCGGTTCAGTTCAAGAAAGTCGTAAGCTTGCAGGATCATGTAGTTGAACTCAAGAAAGCTCAGGCTTTGCTCGCGATCCAGACGCGACTTTACGCTTTCGAACGACAGCATCCGGTTCACACTGAAGTGGCGCCCGATATCGCGCAGGAAGTCGAGGTAGTTCAGGCTATCGAGCCACTCGGCGTTGTTCAGCATCAACGCGCCAGTCGGTCCGTCGTCGTAGCTGATGTATTTCGCAAAAACCTTCTGGATGCCGCTGATGTTATCGTCAATTTGCGCAGGTGTCAGCAGTGGGCGTTCATCGGCACGGAAAGACGGATCGCCCACTTTGGTGGTGCCGCCGCCCATCAGGGTGATCGGTTTGTGACCGGTTTTCTGCAACCAGCGCAGCATCATGATCTGGATCAGCGAACCGACGTGCAGCGATTTGGCAGTTGCGTCAAAACCGATATAGCCCGGAACCACCCCTTTGGTCAGTGCCTCATCAAGGCCTTGATAATCGGTGCAGTCCGCCAGAAATCCGCGCTGCATCATCACTGCCATGAAGTCTGATTTTGGGTGGTAGGTCATCTCTTGTCCCTTTTCACGTTGCGGGGCAGTCTATAGACCGCAAATGAGCCGGAGAAAACCGGTTTTGGTGCAGGGTGGACAATGAAACAACAACAACCGATCCGGGCGCTTGGGATATACCACGACATCGATGGTTTGTGGCAACGGGCAATAGTGGTGTCTGACGGGATTGACGTGCTTGAGGTTCACCCGCTTGAACGCATGGAAACCCCTGCTTTTGCGGGCTGCGATCTTATCGGGACCGGCTCTGTTCCAGGTAGGATGCCCCCCTGTGATCCAACACAATTGGCCGCGCAGTCAGGCGTAACCGTAATTTCTGATCTGCGGCTCTCTGATCTGTCTTTGGGGGGGCGTGGCACGCCTTTGTCCCCATTTTACTTGCATGCCTTGGCCCGCAGCAATCGCGGCACTGCTCCGGTGGCTTTTTTGCGGCTTGAAGGCTCTGCTTCGGTTGTTTGGGTTGATCCGGCGATAAATGACCCCTGTGCTGATGAAGCCGTGATGGCTTTTGAAGTGGGCCCCGCACTGGATGCGCTGTCCGCACTTCATGCCCAAAGACCGGAGGGAACATTCAAAGGCGGCAGGGTTGTCGATGGCGCGTTGGAGCTTTTTCTGGACGAGCCGTTCTTTCGGCGCATGCCGCCAAAATGGATCGGCGCGCAAGACTTTGAGCAGATGCTGTCTCTGGTCTATGAATTGGCGGATGCCGACGCCGAAGCTACACTTTGCGGAATGACTGCGACCGCACTTCTATTGGCGACCGAGCACTTCCCTAAGCTGACGGAAACGATCGTCGCATACGGGTCCGGCACAGGGCACGAGATGTTGATGCGGTTGACGGATGCGGGTCTGTCCCAGCCAATGAAACTTGCACAGGATTGGGGCATGGAGCCCGACAGTCTTGGCGCGCAAACCACAGCCTTTCTTGCGATTCGTGCCAAACTGGGTTTGCCGACCACAGGGCCGATGACCACGGGTGTGTCCGCCTCTGTCGGCGGAGGAACGCAGACCCGACCTTAGGGAAGCAGTTTTGGCCCCTTGCATCGCCGGTGTAAATTGGCTTCTCTTTGCGCAACCATTTACGCAGGATCACCATGACGCTAGATATTGATTTCGTCCGCAGCCGCTTTCCAGCTTTCGCGCAACCCAGCCTGCAAGACCAGGCTTTTTTCGAAAATGCGGGCGGCAGTTATACCTGCCAGCCGGTGATTGACCGACTGTTCCGGTTTTATCACGAGCGCAAGGTGCAACCCTATGGCGGATATGAAGCCGCGCGTTTGGGTGGCGAGGAAATGGACGAAGCCCGCACCCGTCTGGCCGCCTTGATGGGGGTTGAAACAGATGAGCTTAGCTTTGGTCCATCCACCACCCAAAACACCTATGTGTTGGCCAACGCCTTTCGCCAATGGATGCGGCCGGGCGAGGCGATCATTGTGACCAATCAGGATCACGAGGCCAACACCGGCCCTTGGCGCAGGCTGGATGATGACGGGATCGAGGTTCGCGAATGGAAAATTGATCCCGACACGGGGCACCTTGATCCGGAAGGCTTGGTGAACCTGCTGGATGAAAGGGTCCGGCTGGTGTGTTTTCCCCATTGTTCGAACGTAGTGGGCGAAATCAATCCGGTGGCCGAGATTACAGCAACTGCGCATGCCGCGGGCGCTTTTGTTTGTGTCGACGGGGTCAGTTATGCGCCACATGGTTTGCCCAATGTCGAAGAGTTGGGGGCGGATATTTACCTGTTCTCAAGCTATAAAACCTACGGACCGCATCAGGGCGTTATGGTCATGCGGCGTGCCTTGGGGATGACGCTTCCCAATCAGGGGCATTATTTCAATGGCGATAGCCTGTATAAACGGTTCACGCCCGCGGGTCCCGATCACGCGCAGGTTGCGGCAAGTGCCGGCATGGCAGACTATTTTGATGAGTTGCACGCACATCACGGATTGGCCGGAAATACACCAGCCGCGAAAATGGCTGCTGTCCACGATCTGATGCGGGATCATGAAACGGACCTGTTGCAACCGCTTTTGGATTATCTCGGCTCAAAAAACTCGGTCCGCTTGCTGGGACCAAGACGTGCCGAAAACCGTGCTCCGACCGTTGCGGTTGATGTCGGCTCTGATGCTTTTGAGCTGTCTGAAAAACTGGCCCCCTTGGGTATCATGGCGGGGGGCAGTGATTTCTACGCAGTCCGCGCGCTGGAAGCGATGGGGGTTGATCCCGCCAAAGGTGTTTTGCGGTTAAGTTTTGTGCACTACACATCCAAGGCCGAAATCGACAAGCTCTTGGAGGCTTTGGAAAAAGTTTTGAAATAAAGACTGAATATCTGATCCGTATCGGTGTGCCTGTCGTATCGAAAGAGATACAAAAAATTCTTGCCCGAACGGTGGACCTTGTCCTAGCCTTTCGGGTACGACCTAGAAGGGGCGGACAATGATTTACGAAACTATCGACGGGCACAAAAACCTACCGCGTTATTTTACTCAAGTATTTGAGGCGGCAAAAGATATGCGGAACGGTATTCTGGATTTCAAAATGCCAGACGGCCGCATCTTCCGCGCCAAGGCCAAAGGTCCGGGACCGGTTGCTCAGATCGACGTGCACAATCCTGATGTATTCGCGCGCCTGATCCGTGAAGGCGATCTGGGGTTTTGTGACGCCTATCTTGACCAGTGGTGGTCAACGCCTGACTTGATGGCCTTTATGGATTTGATCCACGCGGATAATGATGAATTGTACGATGGTTTCCCCGGCATGGCCTTTGTACGTGCCTACGAAAAAATGCGCTTCTGGTTGCAGCGAAACACCAAAAAACAGGCGAAAAAGAACATCTCGTATCATTATGATCTCGGCAACGATTTCTATTCAGAGTGGCTGGATGACACGATGACCTATTCTTCTGCCAAGTTTGAAACGGGGCAGGAAAGCTTGGAAAAGGCGCAGATTGCCAAATACGCCAGCATGGTTGACCTGATGGGGGTCAAGCCCGGAGACCATGTGCTGGAAATCGGTTGCGGCTGGGGCGGGTTTGCCGAATACGCCGCCAAGGAACGCGGCTTGCGGGTGACTGGTCTCACGATTTCACAGGAACAATTGAAATACGCCCAAGAGCGCATGAAGCGGGCAGGGGTGGAAGATATGGTCGAGCTTAAATTGCAAGACTACCGTGATGAAACCGGTCATTATGATGGGATTGCCAGCATCGAAATGTTCGAAGCTGTCGGCGAGAAATATTGGCCGACCTATTTCGATACCGTGCGCGAACGATTGAAACCGGGCAAACAGGCCACGCTTCAGATTATCACCATTCAAGACAAGCGTTACGAGATTTATCGTAAGGGCGTGGACTTCATCCAGAAGTACATTTTTCCGGGCGGTATGCTGCCCAGCCCCAGTGTCTTGCGGCAGGAAGTACGCAAGGCAGGCTTGGACGTGGTCGACTCAATCGAGTTCGGAGAAAGCTACTCGCAGACCCTGCGCCGCTGGCATGATGCGTTTAATGATCGCTGGGACAGGATAATCGACATGGGATTCGATGATCGTTTCCGTCGGATGTGGAATTTCTACCTCTGCTCTTGTGCTGCGACCTTTCACAGCGGAAATTGTGATGTAACCCAGATCACAATACAAAGGCCCGCCTGATATATGCCCACATTCGGTCGCCTTATCTCGGCGCTCTCTCTGGCGCTGGTGGCGTATCTTGCCGCGGATCAAATCCGCGCCGTCCTGCCTGATAGCATTCCAGCACGGCAGCTTTTACCCGTGAGTGTCATTTTGGCCTTGGGGCTGGGGTGGCACACCTTGGGGCGGCGGCTTGGGCATGGATGGACGAACTCGATCAATGCCGGGTTAACCGCCGGGGGACTGCTGACCTTTTGGGCGTTGTTGTTATTTTCGGGCGGCAAAGTCTGGAAAATGTCATTTCGGAAGGTCTACCGCGATCCATGGGATGCTCTGAACGGTGTGTTGGACGAATTCCTTGATTACGGCAGTTTATTGCTGGATGTGCGCGTGATACTGGTTTTGGTGATCGGATCGGCGTTGGCTGGTCTGGTGTCGGAAATCGTGAACCGCAAACTCCCGTAAGAGGCCGCAATGGATCTATTTTTCTATGGAACCCTGTGTGATCGGGGCCTGCTTTCTATCGTGTTGGGCGATGGTCACGGCGACGTTGTGATTCATGACGCTGTGCTGATAGACCATTCAGTTTATTGGGTCAAAGACGCATCCTATCCCATCATCGTCACGGAAACCGGCGCGGAAGCGCGGGGTCTTTTGGTGCAAGGGCTAACTGAAAACCACGTCGCACGCTTGGACTTTTACGAAGGCGGATTTGGCTATGAGCTTCGCGATTTTCAGGTGTCCGCGGACATCGGCGCGG
Source organism: uncultured Rhodobacterales bacterium (assembly GCA_964453855.1). Lineage (GTDB taxonomy): Bacteria > Pseudomonadota > Alphaproteobacteria > Rhodobacterales > Rhodobacteraceae > JASMHC01. Next base: position 4,913 of record CAYVRN010000052.1, on the reverse strand, counting down.
CCAATTGCCAAATGTATTGGCCCGATGATCCAAAACTCGTTTGTGGAGACCCGTGGGATCTTACCCTTTGGCAAGACAGGTTTGGCGAAACCATCCGTCTCGCGGCGACGGAAACCATGTCTTACTTTGGCATGATAACCACACATGAATTAGCTGTACTTTACCCGATGATTGTGCGCCGCGCCGCGTCACGCCTTCGGGCTCAGCGACAGCCAGCTCCGGCCGCGGTTAGAATTGATCGCACATCAGAAGATGTCCAAAAGGAAAGCGTCGAACGGGGTCACTTGGGGTTTTACGCTTTGGATGTAATGGCGCTGCGGCACAAGAAATTCGATGGCAGACAGTCTGACCTGCTGCGCCGTGAGGTTTTTCTAAGCGCCGATGCCGCCATTGTTCTACCTTACGACCCCGTGACCGATCAGGTTCTGATGGTCGAACAGTTCCGAATGGGGCCCACCGGACGCGGCGATCCGCGACCTTGGTGTTTGGAACCCGTAGCGGGACTGGTGGACGCGGGGGAAGAGCCGGAAACGACCGCTCATCGCGAAGCCATGGAAGAGGCTGGATTGTCCTTTTCAGCCTTGGAAACCGTTGCCAATGGATACTCAAGTCCGGGTGCATCCAGCGGGTATTTTTTCCTATACATTGGTTTGTGTGATCTGTCGGATCATTACAGTGACGCCAGCGGGTGTGAAGACGAAGGCGAAGACATCAGAAGCCATGTTTTGGGCTTTGACCACGCAATGCAGCTGGTTGATTCCGGCGAGATCAACATCCTTCCGACGATCTTGTGCTTGAACTGGTTGGCTCGGCACCGCTCACGGCTTCGTGGGGCTGCTTGAAACTCGTTTCGCCAATGCGTAATGCTGTCTGGACCACAATGGAAAGGCCCCGACATGCGCGTATGCGAGAACCTGCAAGAAGCGATAGGTAACACCCCGCTGATCAAACTGCGCCACGCAAGTGAGCTGACGGGGTGTAACATCTACGGCAAAGCCGAGTTCATGAACCCCGGTCAGTCGGTCAAAGACCGCGCGGCGCTGTTCATCATCCGTGACGCGATTGCCAGCGGCAAACTCAAGCCCGGCGGCACGATTGTCGAAGGCACTGCGGGCAACACCGGAATCGGATTGGCTTTGGTTGGCGCGTCGATGGGCTTTAAAACCGTGATCGTGATCCCTGAAACCCAGTCTCAGGAAAAGAAAGACATGATCCGCCTTGCAGGGGCTGAACTGGTGCAGGTTCCCGCGGCGCCGTTCAAGAATCCCAACAACTATATCCGCTACGCCAGCCGACTGGCCGAGGAATTGGCCAAGACCGAACCGAATGGGGTGATCTTCGCCAACCAGTTTGACAACGTGGCCAACCGGCAAGCGCATATTGAAACCACAGGTCCCGAGGTATGGGAACAAACCGGCGGCAAGATTGATGGCTTTACTTGTGCTGTCGGATCAGGTGGAACTTTGGCTGGTATGGGTATGTTTTTACAGCCAAAAGGTGTGAAGGTTGCATTGTCAGATCCAACAGGTTCGGCGCTTCACAATTACTATCTGAACGGCGAACTAAAGGCCGAGGGCGGATCTATCACGGAAGGTATTGCTCAGGGCCGCATTACCGCGAACCTGGAAGGTTTTACGCCGGATATGTCCTTTTACATAGACGACCACGAATCCCTGCCGGTCGTCTACGATCTGCTAGAGCATGAAGGGCTTTGCCTTGGTGGCTCATCCGGCGTCAACGTCGCAGGTGCCATTCGCATGGCCAAGGAAATGGGGCCGGGTCATACCATCGTGACCATTCTGTGCGATTACGGCACCCGCTATCAATCCAAACTGTTCAATCCGTCATTCTTGAAAGAAAAAGGTCTGCCGGTACCCGCGTGGCTCGAGGATCGGGAAAGCACAATCCCGACAGTGTTTGAGGACGCATGATCACGATTTATCATCGGTTCAAATCTGTTTTTGCAGCGTTTTTGATAACGCTGCTCATACCCTGTACGGCTCTGGCACAAGACGGGCCTGACTATGACCAATGGACTTTAGTGGCGGAACGCGCCGAAGGGGCCATTGAAAGTGCGCGCGCCAGCAATGAAGCGCTCGAAGAGCTGCGCAAACAGGTTGTCCTATGGCGACAAACCTTTCTGACCGCCCAGGAAACTGGTGCGGAGCGTCTGGGGACCCTGCGGTCGCAATTGAAAGCCCTTGGTCCCGCGCCGATGGAGGGAGAACCGGCTGAATCTAAAGAAATATCCGCACGCCGCGCTGAGCTGACAGCGCAAATCACACGTCTGCAAGAGCCAATAGTAAAGGCGGAAGAAGCCTATAGTCGCGCAGACGGGGTTATAGGAGAGATCGACAGAATTATTCGTGAAAGGCAGACCTCTCAACTGTTTGAGCTTGGCCCTACACCTCTGAACCCGCTCTATTGGCCGCGCGGTATCGAAGAATTGAGAACCAGCTTCAACGGTTTGGCGGCCGGTATTCGTGAAGGTTGGAATAATCCGACGCAACAAGCCACGCTGCGGGATCGACTGCCGGCCATCCTCGGTTTGGTCGTATTTGGTGCGATCCTGATCGTTCGTGGTCGCAAGTGGATGATGCGACTGGGCTATGAACTGCGACGTCGCTACCACATCGAAGGTTTCCTATGGCAATTCCTGATTTCGACAGGGCAAGTGGCTTTGCCGATGATCGGGATATATGCGTTGGCCGAGGCCGCCGCGTTTTCGAATATTGGTGGCCCCAGAGCGACTGTTTTGCTGGATAATCTTCCCCTATGGGCGGGGGTTATTATCGTAGGGCAATGGCTTGCCGGTCAGATTTTCAACGAAGACGAAAACGACGCGATCTACAAAATGGCTCCCGAAGCCAGCCGTCGTGCCCGTCTGTTGATCGCGGGCTTGACCACTGTTCTTGTTGCGCGCGGAGTGACCGCTGTCATCGCTGCCCGCGATTTCTACCCCGCTGAAGCCCGGGCAGTGATCGGTTTGCCCCTTGTTCTTCTGGGGAGTTTAATGCTGTTCCGGTTGGCGCACACACTGACCCGACACTGGACTACAGGCGACTCCGAGCTTGCGAGCAATCGCTTGCTTCCATTTCTGGGCCGAGGGCTGATGCTGGCGGCTGTTCTGGCCGCGATCTTGGCTGCAATCGGCTATGAAAGTGCCGCCAATGGACTGATCTATCCTGCGATCCGCTCTTTGGGGCCCATCGGCCTTGTTATTGTGCTTCAGCACCTTTTCACCGAAACCTTTGTGCTGGTCACACGCGAAGACACGAACCGCGACTCGCTGGTAACTGTTCTTTTCGGTTATCTGCTAATCTTAGGTTCGCTACCGCTTCTTGCCCTTATCTGGGGCGCACGATTGGCCGATCTCTCCGAAATCTGGACCCGATTTCAAGAAGGGTTCACTCTAGGCGACAGTCGCATTTCCCCCACTGATTTCCTTAGTTTCGTGCTGGTCTTCATAGTCGGTTACACCATTACCCGCGTGCTTCAAGGCACGCTGAAAAACTCGGTCCTACCAAAAACCCGCATCGACACTGGTGGGCAAAACGCTATCGTTTCGGGCGTGGGATACGTGGGGATATTCACCGCTGCGATTATCGCCATTTCCTCGGCGGGTATTGATCTGTCGTCTCTGGCTATCGTCGCTGGTGCGCTTTCTGTCGGTATCGGTTTTGGCCTACAGAACATTGTCTCGAACTTCGTATCGGGCATCATCCTGCTGATCGAACGCCCCATCAGCCAAGGGGACTGGATCGAGGTTGGAGGCAAGCACGGGTACGTGCGTGATATCTCGGTCCGCTCGACCCGTGTGGAAACCTTTGACCGTACCGATCTGATTATCCCCAACTCGGATCTGGTCAGCGGTCAGGTCACAAACTGGACCCGCGGCAATCTGCGTGGTCGCGTGATTATTCCTGTGGGTGTCGCCTATGGCACCGATACCCGCAAGGTTGCCGATATCCTGTCCGAGATTGCCAAGGCCCATCCACAAGTGTCGCACAATCCCGAACCCTCGGTTTATTTTCAGGGCTTCGGGGCCAGCAGCCTTGATTTCGAAATCCGTGCGGTGCTGAAGGACGTGAACTGGATCATGAACGTAAAGTCCGACATCAATCATGAAATTGCCAGCCGCTTTGCGGCAGAAGGCATCGAAATTCCGTTCAACCAAAGCGAAATCACAATCCGCAATCTCGAAGACTGGCTGGAGAAAGAGAAAAAGACATGACCCAACCCCTGTTCCGAGACGACGCTTATCTCAAGCAAGCACCAGCGACGGTCACCGCCATCACCGAACAGGGGGGTATCGTTGTAGACGCTTCGATCTTTTATCCCACGGGTGGTGGCCAGCCCGGCGACAAGGGTGAGTTGACGTGGGAGAACGGACGCTGCGAGATTGCCACAACGGTGAAAGGTGAAGGCGATCAAATCGTGTTGGTTCCCGCCGAGGGGTCAGAAGTGCCGCCGGTTGGCGCATCAGTGACACAAGCGATTGATTGGGACTATCGCTACCGTCTTATGCGGGTGCATACAATGCTGCACCTTCTGTCGGTCGTGATCCCTTTGCCAGTAACCGGTGGCGCGATCACTGCCGAAAAGGGTCGCTTGGATTTCGACATGCCCGACCACCCCGGCGAAAAGGAAGAGCTGGCCTCCAAACTTCAGGCGCTTATCGATCAGGATTACGAGATCACCACAGACTGGATCACCGACGCCGAACTGGATGCCAATCCCGGTCTGGTCAAAACCATGTCAGTGCAACCGCCACGTGGGGCAGGGAAGGTGCGTCTGGTACGTATCGGCACCAAGGACGAGCAGATTGATCTACAACCCTGTGGGGGCACCCATGTGGCGCGCACGGGCGAGATCGGAAAAATCACCATCGGTAAGATCGAGAAGAAGGGCAA
>CAYVRN010000051.1:1356-22043 GCA_964453855.1 uncultured Rhodobacterales bacterium | reverse complement strand
GTCCCGTGGCATGCTCATAAGGGCGTTGTTTCGACCCAAAATCGCAAAAACGACTCACATCGAAGGTCTAGTCATGTCCCGAAAGTAGGGCTTACGTTTTACGCAGCCTAAGATTGCAATTTAGTTTTTGACGTATTATCATAGTGATAATTATAATTCTTTAAATTTCATACACTTAATCCCACCTATCCCAAAGATAGCGGTATTTCACCCATTGGTCAGCTATCGAACACCCCCTGCTCTCCGTTAAATTGTACATGCAAGACGGAGATTAACGATGCTCAAGATTAACCCCATACACATGAACGCTGATGCCGCTCAGGCTATTCGCTGCAGCGTGTCTGGCAATCTGGGACGTCTTGCGGACCAGTCGCTAGAGGCAAGCTCCCTCGTGGCCCCAAGCGGTGGTAATTCAAACTCGGAAGCTATGAAAATGGTAGACGAGCTTTTTGAGGACCTCAAACTCCTCACCGACATTTTCAAGTCACCCATTCTTCACCATATCGCGATGAAATAGGATATTTCTCTCCCCCTCTCTCCCTCCCTCCCTCTGACGGATCCCATATTCATCGTAGCCCGGCGGTTCCTCCCCCGCCGGGCTTTTTCTTTGGGTCAGTCTGATTGTAGGTCGGATTGCAAAACACTTAGCCTATAGGACACGAGCTCTAGTATCCCCGAGGCTTTTTGCCGGTCATCGGGGTTGTCGGATTGGGCAAGCCTTTTTGCATGGGAAATAAGCTGGATCAGGCGTTTGGTCTCGGCCGATCTGTCAACTCCCGAGAATTCAAGCACCTCTGCGGGAAGCCCCAGCGATGCTTCAAGTGTTTTTTTGTCGGAACTCATGACTTAACCCCTTTACCAGCAACATCCCAATGCTAGCCGCTTGGTGCGCAATCTTAAATCAGAAACTCTGCCTCGTTTTGGAAAATTGCGCCGGGGTTCATAATACCATTTGGGTCAAACTGTTGCTTTACGCCCTTCATCAAGGTCAGTTTCACGGGATCGCCGTAGCGCATCAGATCATGCGTTTTTAGCCGCCCCACTCCGTGCTCGGCACTGAATGAGCCATCGAGTTGATGCACAAGGTCGTGCACAACCTCGCTGACCTTTTCTCGGATAGGCTGGTAATCCTGTTTGGTTTTTCCGACTGGCGGGAAGACGTTGTAGTGCAGATTTCCATCGCCCAGATGTCCAAAACAATTGATGCGCATATCCGCCAGTGCGGCCAAGGCTTTGTCGGCCTGCTCGATGAACGACGGAATGCGCGAGATGGGCAATGACACATCATGCGAGGCAATCGCGCCAACAGCGCGGTTCGCCAGAGGGATAGTTTCACGCAATGCCCAGAATTCGTCGCGCTGCGTCAAGGATGCTGCCAACAAGCCGTCTGTCACCAATCCGGCGTCATAGGCATCGGTGAAAATACCTTCCAGCGTGTCGTCTGGGTTCATTCCTTCAGATAGGCCAAGATCCAGCAGGACAGACCACTGGGGGGGCGTGTCGAACAGCAGTTTGAAGTCGGGCATGGTTTCACGCAGGAAAGCGTAGCCGTTGCCGTGGATCAACTCAAAGGCCGACACGGTCTCGCCTACCTTGCTGCGCACCAGCGCCAAGAGATCAAGCGCTGCCGATGGTGAAGGAACGACCAAAAGCGCGGTTGCGTAGTGAGAGGGGCGCGGGAACAGTTTCAGGCTGGCGGCGGTGATCACGCCAAGCGTGCCTTCCGAGCCCACGAAGATATCGCGCAGATCGTATCCTGTATTGTCTTTGCGCAAACGCGACAGGCCGTTCCAGATGCGTCCGTCGGGCAAGACGACCTCAAGCCCCAAACATAGATCGCGAGTATTGCCATAGCGCAAAACATTCGAGCCGCCCGCGTTGGTCGCAAGGTTCCCGCCAATCTGCGCAGTCCCCGACGAAGCAATCGCCAAAGGGAACAGCCGATCAATGTTGTCCGCAGCCTTGTGCAAGCTATCCAAGGTTGCCCCTGCTTGGGTCACAAGCACGTTTTCGGCAGGGTTTGCATCCAGCACCTTGTTCATACGCTCAAGTGACAGGACAACGGGTGCCGGACCTTCGGGATAGACCTGTCCACCAACAAGCCCTGTGCCCCCGCCATAAGGCACAACAGGCACGCAGGCTTCATTGGCTATGCGCAGGATGGTCGCGACCTCTTCGGTCGATGTCGGCAAAGCGACGCATCCGGCAATACCCTGCCAACTGCCACGCGGCTCTTCCAGATATCGGGGCTCGGCCTGACGAATGGTGTTTTCCGGAAGGGCCTGTGTCAGGCGCGCAATGAATGGGGTATCCGCCGGCTGCAGCTTCATGATCAGCCCACCACAGTGCGCCCGCGGCGGTCATGCCTAAGGCAGGCATAGATCACGTGATTACGCCAGCGACCGTTGATCTGAAGGTAGCTTTGCGCCACGCCTTCGTATTTGAAACCGGTCTTTTCCAACACACCGCGCGAGGCTTCGTTTTCTGGCAGGCACGCCGCCTGAATCCGGCTGAGGTCTAGCGATTCAAACGAATAGCGCACGACGCCAAGAATGGCTTCGCGCATGTATCCCTGCCGCACATGGGACTGCCCGACCCAATAGCCCAGGGTGCCCGACTGTGACGGACCGCGCACGATGTTATCCAGTGTGATGGCTCCGATTAGCGCCTGATCTGCCTTGCGGAACATGAATAGCGGCAAGCCACTTCCGGTCGTCACCGAACGCTGCGCCCACTGCACGCGATTGGTGAACGCTTTGCGGGTCAGATGATCGCTGGCCCAAGTCGGTTCCCACGGGGTCAGAAAATCGCGGCTGCTATTGCGAAGCGCGCTCCAAGCCAGATAGTCCCCATGATGCGGTAAACGCAGAGTCAGGCGCTCGGTATCAATATGGACTTTCCGCTTCGTGAAAAACATCAGGCCGCCAGTCTTTGTTTCAGGGTTTCAAGCTGCGGTGCCCCTTTCACAGGGCCGTAAAGCGCCATTGCCATTTTCGTATCGGTAATCAGTTTGCCACCAAACGCCCGCACACTTGCCACATCCACCGCGTCAATCTTTTCGATGGTTTCCGAAAGGTTGGGAATGCGGTCCCAGATCTGCAGAACCCGCGCCATTCGCTCGGCCCGCGATGACGGGCTTTCCAGCCCCATCAACAGTCCCGCCTTCATCTGGGCGCGGGCGCGGTTCACCTCGGCTTCGGAAATATCGTCAGCGGCACGTTTCATTTCGTCCATGCAGACAAGCGCCAGTTCCTCGATCTGCTCGGCGCTTGTTCCGGCATACATCATCGTCATACCGGTATCGGAATAGGCACCGGCCTGCGTGAAGATCGAATAGCACATGCCCCGCTTTTCACGGATTTCCTGAAACAGACGCGAGGACATACCGCCACCCATCGCCGAGCTATAGACCTGAGCCGCGTAGAAATCTTTGTCCTTGTAATGCGGGCTGTCAAAACCAAGTGTGAAGTGCACCTGCTCAAGCGACTTTTCGACAATCCGCTGCCCGCCCTGAAACTGCGCAGGGCTCGAGATCAACTGAGGACGGCGCTGTAGCCCTCCCAACTGTTGCTCTGCCAGTTTAACAAGCTGATCGTGATCCACGGCGCCCGCCGCTGACAGGATCATCTGTTCAGGACCATAATGTTCGGCCACAAATCCTGTCAGGTCATCGCGCCCAAAGCTGCGTACGCGCTCGGAAGGTCCCAGAATGGTGCGGCCGATCGGTTGATCGGGATAAGCCTCTTCCTGAAGCCAGTCAAAGATCACATCATCGGGTGTATCCAAGGCCTGACCGATCTCTTGCAGGATCACGCCGCGCTCGATCTCGATTTCGCGAGCGTCGAAGATCGAGTTTGTCAGGATGTCGGAAATCACATCCAGCGCCAGACCTGTGTCTTCACGCAAAACGCGGGCGTAATATGCTGTCACCTCGCGCGATGTGTAGGCGTTGATATAGCCGCCTACGTCTTCAATCGCCTCGGCAATCTGAAGCGCGTTGCGTCTTTTCGTGCCTTTGAACGCCATGTGCTCAAGAAAATGGGCAATCCCATTTTGCTCGATGCGTTCGTTCCGGCCACCGGCCTGAACCCAGATGCCGATAGACGAGGATTCCAGCCCCGGCATGTTTTCAGTGACAACCCGCAGGCCGTTTGAAAGTGTTGAAATTTCTACCGTCAACGCACGATCCGTTCTTTAACCAAAGCCTCAAGCGCAGCCAGATTGTTTTCTACACGGGTCACGCGCTCTGATCTGTCATAAAGATCGGACATACGGTTGGGAAGACCCGGGCGATGCCCTGTGGCGGCCTCAACCGCATCGGGGAATTTCGCCGGATGGGCGGTTGCCAGCGTGATCATCGGGGTCGCCCCGTCTTGGTGCTGATCACCGACGCGGGCGCCAATGGCCGAATGCGGACACAGGATTTCGCCAGTGCGGGCCAGCATCTCGGTGATGGTGGCGCTGGTTTCTGCTTCCGAAACACGACCACTGTCGAAATGTTCGCGCAGGGCTTCCAGCGCGCCTTGGGAAACGTTGAAACCGCCCTCTTTCAACTCGGACATCAGTTGCGAGACCGCGTTGCCATCCTGCCCGTAGGCGTAGAACAGGGCGCGCTCGAAGTTCGAGCTGACCTGAATATCCATCGACGGGCTGATCGAGGGATGCACCTCGGACGTTTGATAGGCACCGGTCGAAAGGCAGCGATGCAGGATATCGTTCTGGTTAGTGGCGACCACCAGACGGTCAATCGGCAAACCCATATGCTTGGCGATATATCCGGCAAAAATATCGCCGAAGTTGCCGGTTGGCACCGTGAAGCTGACCTTACGGTCCGGCGCGCCCAGCGATACGGCCGAAGAGAAATAATATACCACCTGCGCCAGAACCCGCGCCCAGTTGATGCTGTTTACGCCGGCCAAGCGCACACCATCGCGGAAATCGAAGTCGTTGAACATATCTTTCAGGCGCGCCTGACAGTCATCGAAATGACCGTCGACGGCCAATGCATGCACGTTACTTTCCGACGGCGTGGTCATCTGGCGGCGCTGCACCTCGGACACGCGACCGTGTGGGTAAAGGATAAACACATCAACCGCATCCAAGCCCTTGAACGCCTCGATCGCCGCCGACCCCGTATCGCCCGAGGTCGCGCCAACGATGGTCACACGCTCGCCTGACCGGCCAAGTGCTGCTTGAAACAGCTGACCGATCAACTGCATTGCAAAGTCTTTGAACGCCAGTGTCGGGCCGTGGAACAATTCCAGAAGGTAATGGTTACTATCAAGCTGCACCAAGGGCGCGCGGGCATCGTGGCCGAACGTGCTATAGGCTTTGGCGATAATCTCTTTGAATTCTGCGTCAGTGAAAGTGTCGCCGATGAACGGGCGCATCACGCGGAATGCCACCTCTTCATAGGACAGGCCACGCAGGGCGCGAATGTCTTCGGCGCTCATCTGCGGGATCGTTTCGGGGACATACAAGCCGCCGTCACGGGCCAATCCCGTCAGCATGGCTTCTTCAAAGCTCAGAACCGGCGCGTTGCCGCGGGTCGAGATATAACGCATATCGTTTAGCCTTCGTTTTTGCGTGTCTGCCGCCAGATCAGAAGCAGGCTCATGCAGGCCCAGACAAGGGCGAAGCCGAACCACTGAACAGCGTAAGAGAAATGATTATTCGGTATGGCGGCGGTGTCGACCGGAAAGGGCGTAATTTCGATGTTCGTTTCCGACGTTTCACGCACCACAAGCAAAGTTGGCTCGGTTCCAAGCGCTTTGGCCATAGCGGGAATGTCGCGGGCGAACCAGATGCCGGCCTTGAGGTCGGGGTCTGGTGTAGAACTGTTGATTTCGTCCGGCCAATGCAGATTGCCAATTAGGGTCGCGTCGCCAGAAGGTCTGGGGCGATCCAGAAGTTCATCCAGTACATAGCCGCGATCAACAAGGATGGTCCGCCCATTATCTATCTGGAATGGCGCGACGATCCGGAACAGCGCCCCGACGTCGCGGTTCGAGGCCAGAACCGGCAGGTCGCCCGAAAGATACGTTCCGCTGACCTGCACCGACAGGAATTGGTCCTGATCCTGCGTCGGGCTTTCCGGCAATGAAACGGGCGCATCGTGGATCCGCGCCTGCATATCGGCAAGGATACCCTCTTTCCACGCCATGCGCTGCATTTGCCACATGCCAAGGCTGGCCAGAACCAAAGTTCCGGCAAGTCCCAAGAGCACAGGAAAGATCAGTCGGCGCACCAAGGAAGTCCCCTTAAAGAAAAGTCGCGGACGTTACCCGCCCGCGACTGCTTTTTGCTTATTGTACGCGGTGTTTCAACCGCAATCGATTGGCTTAGCCACCCCAGATGTAAACTGCGACGAACAGGAACAGCCAGACAACGTCAACGAAGTGCCAGTACCAAGCTGCCGCCTCGAAGCCGATGTGGCTTTCGGGGGTGAAGTGACCACGCATTGCGCGGATCAGGCAGATGAACAGGAAGATCGTGCCGATCACAACGTGGAAGCCGTGGAAACCGGTCGCCATAAAGAAGTTCGCACCATAGATGTTGCCAGAGAAGCCAAAGGCTGCGTGGCTGTATTCGTATGCCTGAAAACCGGTGAAGATCAGACCCAGAGCAACCGAAATGATCAAGCCCCACTTGATGTCGTTACGGTTGTTTTCATGCGCCAGAGCGTGGTGTGCCCAAGTTGCGGCGGCACCCGAGCACAGCAGGATCAGGGTGTTGATCAAAGGCAGGTGGAAAGGATCGAAAGTTTCGATGCCAACAGGGGGCCAAACGCCGTCTTTCAACGGGCTTTCGGGGCCCATCGGGTAAAGGGCGTGCTTGAAGAAGCTCCAGAACCAAGCCGAGAAGAACATGACTTCCGACATGATGAACAGGATAAAACCGTAGCGCAGGCCGATGCGCACAACCGGTGTATGATCGCCGGCGAACTCTTCGTTCACAGTTTCAGCCCACCAGCCGAACATGACGTAAAGAACCGCTACAAAGCCGATCAGGAAGATCCACGGACCATTGTCGTGGAACATCTGAACCGCTCCGAAAAGCATTACAAACGCCGCGACCGCGCCCAGTAGGGGCCAGATCGACGGGGTCAGGATGTGATAGTCGTGATTTTTTTCGTGCGCCATCGCGTGTCCCTCAGTTGGAGGTTAGTTTAGTTTCGTTGTTGTTTCGGTCGTTGCCGGGGAGACATAGTCCTCGGGAACGTCGATCTCATGGAATGTGTATGAGAGCGTGATGTGTTTGGCAAACTTTGCGTCACGATCATCCACAATTTCGGGGTCTACATAGAAGCTTACCGGCATCTGAACCCGCTCGCCGGGTTGCAGAACCTGCTCTTCAAAGCAGAAGCAATCAATCTTCACAAAGAAGCTGCCTGCGTCGTAGGGAAATACGTTGTAGTTGGCTGATCCCGCTACAACGCGGTCGGTGGGGTTGTAAGCCTCGTAAAAGGCCAAGCCGGTTTCGCCGATTTTTATGTCCATTTCACGCTCGACAGCTTTGAATTCCCACGGCATGTCGCGGGTTTTCGAGGCATCGAACTTTATGGTCATGATCTGATCCAAAATCACGTCCGACCCTTGGTCTGACGTGCTGGTCGTGCCGCCAAAGCCGGTGACGCGGCAGAAAAGATCATACAGCGGAACCGATGCCCAAGCTAGCGATCCCATAATGAAGATCACGGCCAGAAGCTGCCAGACCGTCTTGGTTTTAGCCGAATTGCTATGCTCGGTTGCCATCGTCATTGCGAGGCCTCCGAAGTTGGCACGCCTGCTGCCGGGTAATCCTGACGGCTGACCTTGGCGATTGTCAGACCAAACACGATCAGAATGAACGCGCCTAATGTCAGGCCAACGCCCAGATTGCGACCAAAGCGGCGTTTGTGCACTTCGTGGGGTTCGTGGAATCTCATATCACCAGCCCCCCAATCCGAATGGCGCCAAGGCAGCTTCGCCCATCAGCGCGCCGAAATGCACGAACAGGAACAGCAAAGACAGTTTGAAAAACTTGCGTTCTGCAAGATAGTTGTCTTCTTCCGCGGCAGCATCGTCACGGCGCCAAATCTGGAAAGCCCCGCGAATGAACAAGGCGTTCAGAACTACAGCAACGGTCATATAGAGCGGCCCACCGATCGACGTGAAGCCAGCGGCCAGGCACACGGCTGCAAGAATAAAGGTGTAGACCAGAATGTGCAGACGGGCCGATTTGCGGCCATGTGTTACGGTCAGCATCGGAACGTCGGCATCACCGTAATCAGACTTGGTGAACAACGCCAGCGCCCAGAAATGCGGCGGGGTCCACATGAAGGTGATCATGAACATCAGAACCGATTCGATGCTGACGCCACCAGTAGCGACCGCCCAGCCGATCATCGGAGGAAACGCGCCAGCCGCGCCACCGATCACGATGTTCTGCGGAGTCGAGCGTTTGAGCCACATTGTGTAGATCACAACGTAGAAGAAAATCGTAAATGCCAGCAAAAGCCCAGCAAAGACGTTGGCCGCCAAGGCCAGCATAACCACTGCAAAGGCCGACAGGGTGACACCGATGGCCAGCGCTTCGGATTCCTCGACCTTACCGGACGGGATCGGACGCTTTTGCGTACGCTTCATCTTGCGGTCGATGTCGGCATCCCACCACATGTTCAGAGCGCCCGAGGCGCCACCGCCAACGGCGATAAACAAGATCGAGGCAAAAGCAACGAACGGATGCACTGGGTTAGGTGCGACCAGCAAACCGACCAGCGCAGTGAAGACCACCAGCGACATTACGCGCGGCTTCAAAAGCGCGAAATAGTCGCCAAAACTGGCCTCGCCCTCGTGAATACGTGTGTTGATCGATGCGTCGCTCATGATCGTCCTGCTTTTGGTTGCCCCGTTTCAGGGGGCAGATAGTGCCCGCCGAAGCGGGCACCACAGAAGATTAGTTCAGTGCGGCAATCTGGTACGAACCGTCGCTGCCAGCGTCTGCGTATTCGTCAATCGCGCCCTTCAGCCAGTCTTCGTAGACTTCTTCAGACACGACTTTGACGGTGATCGGCATATAGGCGTGGTCCTTGCCGCAAAGCTCGGAACACTGACCGAAGTAAACGCCTTCTTTTTCAGCTTTGAACCACAGTTCCGCCAAACGTCCAGGAACACCGTCCTGCTTCACACCAAAGGCTGGAATGGTCCAGCTGTGGATCACGTCTGCTGCGGTCACCTGCATGACGATGGTCTTGCCGACCGGAACAACAACGGCGGTGTCGGTGGCCAGCAACCACTGCTCTTCAGAGTAGCCGTAATCCGCCAGCTCGTCTTTCTGCAGCAGGAAGCTTTCGAAACCAAAGTCATGGTCAACATACTCGTAACCCCAATACCACTGGTAGCCGGTGACCTTGATGGTCACGTCGGCCTCGGGGATCTGCTGCTGTTTAAACAGGGTCGGAACCGAAACCGAACCGATTGCGATCAGGATGATGATCGGGATGATTGTCCAAGCAACCTCGATTGGCGTGTTGTGCGAAAAAGTCGCCGGTGTGGGATTTGCACGGGCATTGTGGCAGATGATCACCCAAGCCAGTAGCGCAATCACAAACACACAGATTGCTGTAATGATGACCAGCAAAAAGCCGTCCAGCCACTGAAGGTCGCGCGCCAGTTCGGTTGCGGCGGGCTGGAAGCCCAAACCACCCGGTGTCGGCTGGCCGATGATTTCAAGACCTTCCTGCGCAGTTGCAGGCATGGCCACTAATGCGGCCATCAGGCCCAGAAGTTTCGTCAGAAGTCGCATGTTTCACCCTGATCGGTTATTAACTTAATTCCCAAACGGCACTCCTGACGGAATCCCGTTGTGTTGTCGGCAGGAGAAACCATATTCTAGAGCGCGGGACAAGAAATAAGCTTGCGGCAAACGGACGCTTTTCTTGATTTAGATCAAAATTCCCGCTTGGAGGCATGATGACAGACGCAAAATTTCGCCCTTTTGACAATAATTTACCCTTCGATGATGCCCTAAAAGTGCTTCAGTCGGCCACAAACGGCGCCGACGACGGTGAAATTTTTGTTGAACGCAAACGCGCCGAAATGCTGGCTTTTGACGACGGACGCCTGAAAATGGCCAGTTACGACGCCTCGGAAGGCTTCGGATTACGGGCGATTAAAGGCGAAGTGGCAGGGTATGCGCATTCGACCGATGTGTCATTGGCGGCGCTCGAGCGTGCCTCTGACACTGCACGCCTGGCGGTTGGCAATGGTGGTGGAACGCTTGCCATGGCACCGGAACGGGCTGGTCCTGCGCTTTATAGTGACCGTGATCCGATTACCGACGCCTCGTTTCCGGTCAAAGTCGACACCTTGCGCGAGATTGACGCCTATGCCCGCGAAAAAGATTCGCGGGTCGTTCAAGTGTCGGCATCCATAGCAGCAGCACTGCAAGAGGTCGCGATTCTGCGCCCCGACGGCACCTTGTTGGAAGACGTACGTCCGATGGTCCGCCTGAATGTCTCGGTCATCGTCGAGGAAAACGGACGCCGCGAAACGGGATCGCACGGCGGTGGCGGGCGTGTTGCCCTGAACGGCTATCTCGCACCTGAAAGCTGGAAGGCAACCGTGGACGAAGCGCTGCGCATTGCTCTGGTAAATCTTGACGCCGTCCCTGCCCCTGCTGGCGTGATGGACGTTGTCCTTGGCCCCGGATGGCCCGGCATTCTGCTGCACGAGGCCATCGGCCACGGGCTGGAAGGTGACGCCAACCGCAAAGGCGCAAGCGTATTTGCGGGATTGATGGGTCAACGCATTGCCTCTGAAGGTGTGACTGTTGTCGATGACGGCACGATTGCAGATCGTCGCGGTTCGATCACGATTGATGACGAGGGCACGCCTTCGAGCCGCACCACATTGATCGAGGACGGTATTCTTGTGGGCTTCATGCAAGACCGCCAGAATGCCCGCCTAATGGGGGTGGCCCCAACAGGCAACGGACGGCGCGAAAGCTATGCACATGCGCCGATGCCACGTATGACCAACACGATTATGTTGGATGGAGACACAAACCCCGACGATTTGGTCAGCGATATGCGCGACGGCATTCACGCCGTGGGATTCGGGGGCGGACAGGTTGATATCACCAACGGCAAGTTCGTGTTCTCGTGCACCGAGGCCTATCTGGTCAAAGACGGTAAACGCGGGGCGCCTGTGAAAGGGGCGACCTTGATTGGCGACGGAGCAACGGCTTTGAAGCAGATTCGCGCCTTGGGCAACGATCTGGCGTTGGACCCGGGCATGGGAACCTGCGGCAAGGCCGGCCAATGGGTGCCGGTCGGTGTGGGCCAACCCAGCGTGCTGATCGGCGGGCTGACTGTAGGTGGGGCTGGATAAATAAGTTTGGGTTACGGCCTATTAACCAAGCGGCGCTACACCTGATTCCGCAATCAGGCGAGGCTGCGATGTCCGGAACCCCAATTTCTTCCAACCATCCCCCACTCCCACCCACCACGGAAGATGACCGGATCTCGTGGCTTCGTCTGTTGCGCTCGCGGCGTGTGGGAATAGCCACGTTTTACCGGCTGATGTCCGAACACGGATCGGCAGCTTCGGCTTTGGACGCTTTGCCGGAAATCGCGCGGGCAGCGGGTGTGGAAAACTACGCCCCCTGTTCCGAAGATGCGGCGCACGCGGAACGACGCCTCGGCCAAAAGGTCGGGGCGTCGCTGTTATTCATCGGTCAGCATGCCTATCCGAAACGCCTGTTGGATTTACCGGACCCGCCCCCAATGCTGTGGGTGCGGGGACAGATCGACATTCTGAACACCGACATGATCGCGCTTGTGGGGGCACGCAATGCCTCGTCCCTTGGCACGCGGATGGCGCGGAAACTGGCCTCTGATCTGGGTATCGCGGGGTATCGCGTGGTGTCAGGTTTGGCGCGGGGCGTTGATACTGCCGCCCATCTGGGCAGTCTGCAATCTGGCAGCGTGGGCGTTCTGGCGGGCGGAATCGACGTTATCTACCCCGCTGAAAACACAGGGCTTGCGGCGGACATTCTTAAATTCGGCGCGCTGATCTCGGACCAACCCGTCGGCACCATCCCGCAAGCGCGGCACTTCCCTGTGCGAAACCGCCTGATCTCGGGCCTGTCCCGCAGCGTAGTGGTGGTTGAAGCCGCCACAAAATCCGGCAGCCTGATTACTGCCCGGAACGCTTTGGATCAGGGGCGCGATGTGTTGGCGGTTCCGGGGCATCCGATGGACAGCCGCGCGTCGGGATGCAACATTCTGATTCGCGACGGGGCAACGCTGGTGCGGTCTGCAGCAGACGTGCTTGAGACACTTTCGCTAGAAGCCCAAGCGCCCATCCAAAAAACTCTGTCTCTGGATGTGCCCGAAACCGCACCTAAAAAGCCCAAGCCGCGCAGCCTGCGCGAAACAGCGGCGCTGCACAGCCAAATCCTGAGCCGCCTTAGCCCCTCGCCTATTGCCGAAGACCTGTTGATACGGGACCTTCGGGCAACTTCTTCGCAGGTCTCACCCGCACTAACCGAACTTGAATTGGACGGTCGGATCAAGCGCCACACGGGTGGGCTTTTGTCGTTGTGCCCCTAGGTCAACCTGCCAAGGCCCTGAAAAAACTTATTTCAAGATAGGCAAAAGCGTATGTTGACAAACCACCCCGCCCGACGACATTTTCCGCCGCCATACACATTTACATGAATTAAGAGTTGGAATCGCATGCCCGTCGTTGTTGTCGAGTCGCCCGCAAAGGCCAAAACCATCAACAAATATCTGGGCAGTGATTACACCGTTCTGGCATCCTACGGCCATGTGCGCGACCTGCCGCCCAAGGACGGGTCAGTCGATCCCGACCATGACTTCGAGATGACCTGGGAAGTTGGCAACGACTCGCGCAAGCACGTCAAAGCCATTGCCGACGCGCTGAAAGATGATGACGCACTGATCCTTGCCACCGACCCCGACCGCGAGGGCGAGGCGATCAGCTGGCACCTGCAGGAAGCCCTGACAAAACGCCGCGCGATCAAGAAATCCACCGCTGTCAGCCGCGTAACTTTTAACGCGATCACCAAATCCGCCGTCGCCGAGGCTATGAAAAATCCCCGTCAGGTCGATACCCCGCTGGTCGAGGCCTATCTAGCCCGACGTGCTTTGGATTATCTGGTGGGCTTCAAACTGTCTCCGGTGTTGTGGCGCAAATTGCCAGGCGCACGATCCGCCGGGCGCGTGCAATCGGTCTGCCTGCGTCTGATCGTCGAGCGCGAGATGGAGATCGAGGCGTTTAACCCGCAAGAGTACTGGACGGTTAAAGCCCTGCTGAAGACTCCGCGAGGTCAGGAATTCGAGGCACGTCTTGTCACCTTAGCCGGTGACAAGCTGGACAAGTTCGATCTGTCGAACAGCACGCAGGCCGAAATGGCCGTGCAAGCGATACAAAGCCGTGATTTGAAGGTCAGCGCAGTTGAAGCCAAGCCCGCCAACCGCAACCCCTCGGCGCCGTTTATGACTTCGACCCTGCAACAGGAAGCCAGCCGCAAGTTCGGCATGGGCGCGCGTCAGACCATGAACTCCGCCCAGCGCTTGTACGAAGCCGGACACATTACATATATGCGAACCGACGGCATCGACATGGCCCCCGAAGCGGTGATGGCAACCCGTGATGCGATCAAGGAACGCTATGGCGACGACTATGTGCCAAACAGCCCGCGCATGTACAAAAACAAGGCCAAGAACGCGCAAGAAGCTCACGAATGTATCCGCCCGACGGATATGCGCCGTGATGCACCCAGCCTGCGCCTGACAGATGCGGACCAGCGCAAGCTTTACGATCTGATCTGGAAGCGCACGATTGCCTGCCAAATGGCTGCGGCCCGTCTGGAACGGACCACCGTGGACATCATCAGCGATGACGGACAGGTCGGTCTGCGTGCCAATGGTCAGGTGGTTCTGTTTGACGGCTTTATGAAGGTCTACGAAGAAGGCCGCGATGATGTGGTCGATGACGACGACAAGCGCTTGCCGCAGCTGATGCAGGGCGACAAAACCGCCAAGCGCGACATCCAGCCCGAGCAGCACTTTACCCAACCTCCACCACGCTACACCGAAGCGACGCTTGTGAAACGGATGGAGGAGCTAGGCATCGGGCGACCCTCGACCTATGCCAGCGTGATCACCACGATTCAGGATCGCGAGTATGTCCGCAAAGACAAGAACCGCTTGTTCCCCGAAGATAAGGGGCGGATCGTTACGATATTCTTGCTGAACTTCTTCCGTAAATATGTGGGCTACGAGTTCACCGCCCAACTGGAAGAGCAGTTGGACAATGTGTCAGCGGGCGACGAAAACTATAAAGACGTGCTTGGCCATTTCTGGCGCGATTTCTCGACGGCGATTGCGGAAACGTCCGAACTGCGGATCACCGAAGTTCTGGATGTGCTGGACGATGCCCTTGCGCCTCAACTTTATCCGCCGCGCGAAGACGGCAGCGATCCGCGCATCTGCCCCAAGTGTGGTGCGGGTCAATTGCACCTGAAAACCTCTCGAACTGGTGGGTTTGTCGGCTGTGGCAACTACCCCGAATGCACCTACACCCGACCCATCGCCGGAGAGGGCGCTGAAGGTGATGAACGGGTGCTGGGCGAAGACAACGGCGATGAAATCCACCTCAAATCGGGCCGTTTCGGACCGTACGTCCAACGTGGAGAGCCGACGCCAGAAAACAAAAAGCCGCCTCGGGCGTCTCTGCCCAAAGGCTGGAGCAAGGACGACATGGACCTTGAAAAGGCCCTGACGCTTTTGTCCTTGCCCCGCGAAATTGGCATGCACCCCGAGGGTGGCATGATCACCTCGAACTTCGGACGGTTCGGGCCGTATGTGATGCACCAGCTGCCGGATGAGGCAAAACCCGTCTACGCCAATGTCAAAGACCCGAACGACGTTTTCGAGATTGGCATGAATCGCGCGGTTGAAATTCTGGCAGAAAAACGCGCCAACCCCGGTCGGCGCGGAGGCGGTACGGCGGCGAAGCCGTTGAAAGAGTTGGGCGAGCATCCAGAAAGCGGCGGTCCGGTGAATGTCATGGAGGGGCGCTACGGACCTTATGTCAAATGGGAAAAGGTCAACGCAACCCTGCCCAAGGACGTTAAGGCCGAAGATGTGACCATGGACATGGCCGTGGCATTGATCGCAGAAAAGGCCGCAAAGAAGGGCGGCAAGAAAAAAGCCCCTGCCAAGAAGAAGGCGGCCACCAAAAAAGCTTCTAGTAAATAGACCAAGCTCTTCATAAGCTTTCCCGATAATATTGCGGGGGAGCTTGGTTTTGTTAAAATCAACTATCGTTCCGGTCGTCTCGGCCGGTATTTGGATTTCTGTGTCCGAGTTTTTTCGAAACGAAGTGCTGATTAAGGGGCTTTGGGTCGATCATTACGCCTCACTCGGACTGGTATTTCCGGGCGAGCCGATTAACGGTTTGGTCTGGGGGCTATGGTCCATGGTATTTGCGGCTTGTATCCATGTTATGCTGAAACGGTTCAGCTTTTGGGAAACGCTGGCGCTTGCATGGACGGTAGGATTTCTGATGATGTGGCTGGTCACCGGCAACATGGCCGTACTGCCATTTGGTATATTGCCAATAGCTGTGCCGCTTAGCCTGCTGGAAGTCGCTATTGCTATCGGGATATTACGGCGATTTGCCCCGAAAGAGTCATATAAGTAGGACTACCTATTCAGGGCTGAATTGGCCTGCATTTCATTGACTCCAGACCTGTGAACAGCCCATATCCGTTTCAAGTATTTCACTTACAGGAGGGCTTTATGGGAAAAGTCTATGCAAATGCCGCCGAGGCATTGGACGGTATCCTGCACGACGGCATGCTGATTGCCTCGGGTGGGTTCGGACTAAGCGGTATTCCGGAGTTGCTGTTGCAGGCGATCAAGGAAAGCGGCGTTAAGGATCTGACCTTTGCTTCGAACAACGCCGGCATCGATGATTTCGGCATCGGGATATTGTTGCAAACACGACAGGTCAAGAAAATGATCTCGTCTTATGTTGGCGAGAACGCAGAGTTCATGCGCCAGTATCTGTCGGGCGAGCTGGAACTGGAGTTCACGCCTCAGGGCACCTTGGCCGAGCGTATGCGCGCAGGTGGTGCGGGCATCCCGGGGTTCTACACCAAAACCGGCGTGGGCACTGTGATTGCTGAAGGCAAAGAAGTGAAAGAATTCGACGGTCAGGACTATATCCTTGAGCGCGGAATTTTCGCGGACCTTGCCATTGTGAAGGCATGGAAGGCCGACACCACTGGCAACCTTGTGTTCCGCAAAACCGCCCGCAACTTTAACCCGCCCGCCGCAATGTGCGGCAAAATCTGCGTGGTCGAGGTGGAAGAGATTGTCGAACCTGGCACTTTGGACCCCGACAACATCCATCTTCCGGGCGTCTACGTGCATCGAATCATCACCGGCACGCACGAAAAGCGGATCGAACAGCGCACCGTGCGCAAGCGGGAGGAAGCATAATGGCTTGGGATCGCAATCAAATGGCCGCGCGAGCGGCGCAAGAACTAGAAGACGGTATGTATGTGAACCTTGGCATCGGCATTCCGACGCTGGTGTCTAACTACATTCCCGAAGGTATGACCGTGACGCTGCAATCGGAAAACGGCATGCTGGGCATGGGTCCTTTCCCCTACGAAGGCGACGAAGACCCTGATTTGATCAACGCAGGCAAGCAAACGATCACCGAGCTGCCGCATTCGGCTTACTTCGACAGTGCGACAAGCTTTGGCATGATCCGCGGTGGCAAGATCGCAATGGCGATCCTTGGCGCAATGGAAGTTGCCGAAAACGGCGATCTGGCCAACTGGATGATTCCGGGCAAACTGGTCAAAGGCATGGGTGGCGCGATGGATCTGGTGGCCGGTGTGGGCCGCGTGATTGTTGTAATGGATCATTGCAACAAGCACGGTGAAACCAAGGTTCTAAAGGAATGCACTCTGCCGCTAACCGGCAAAGGTGTGGTCGATATGATCATCACCGATATGTGCGTCTTTGAGGTTGAACACAAAGGCCTGCACATCGTGGAACTGGCGCCCGGCGTCACCCGCGAAGAGGTGATTGCCAAAACCGACGCAACGATCATCTGAATCACCGATTTTTAAAAATAAATCATTTGGGCGATCCCGTGTGGGTCGCCCAAGTTTTTTTTCAGGCCACCAAATTGGGGCAGTAAAACAGGCCCAAAGATAACCTAAGGTAAAGAGCGATTAGCCTTAAAATTACAGGGAAAATATCTCAAAGGGATATTATAAATATCACCTTTCGAATAAAGCAATTAGACAAAAGATTTCCCAAAAAACCCCCGAACCGGCCTAATTCCCGCCTGATTTCAGGATCAAAAGTTAGTCATCCCGAGGCGAAAACGGCGAGAGAGGAAAGCCCAGACGTTTCGGTAGGAAACAAACTATCTAACCGATCCTTTGGAGGGACATAACATGACTAAGTTTCTGAACGCTTTTGTAAAAGACGAAGACGGCGCCGTATCGATTGACTGGGTTGCTCTGACCGCAGCTATCGTTGCAATGGGCGTCGCAGCAGGTAGCTCGATCCGCAGCACCTCGACCGCCGTTTCAGGCAACATCGACACCTATGCACAGTCGATCGACGTTGCTTCGGGCGCAGCTACTCCGTAATAGCGGTTTAGCCAGGGGTTAGACCCGATACAGATTCTAAAGGCCGGTCCCTGGCACGTAAAGAAAAAGGCGACTACGAAGACACAAAAACGCAAAAGACACGCCTTCGCACGAAGTCTGACAAGGACAAACTGCAAAAGTATTCCTCGCTTCTGGAGCCTCAGGATGAAGAAAGCTATTCTGCTGTTCGCAAGAAGCTGCTTCAGGCTGGTTACCGCTCGAAAGGGGCGGTGCGGATGTTCCACTTTTTGCAATTCACACTTGGAATTGTAGGGCTTGTTGCTGGAACTGCCTACGCCGTCATTTACGGCGCGATTTCACCCGAAGATCTGACCACCCAACAACAGATCATGTACATTATGGGCCCTGGAGCTGGTGGCTATATGTTCCCGAAGTTCTGGGTCAACAAGCGTCAGGCCGCACGTCAGCAAGCGATCATCGACGGTTTTCCCGACTCGCTTGATATGATGCTGATCTGTGTCGAGGCTGGCCAGTCGCTGGACCAAACCATTCTGCGTGTTGCCCGCGAATTACGCTCGGCCTTTCCTGAACTGGCGGAAGAATACGAAATCGTTGCCCATGAAATGAAAGCCGGCAAGGAACGCGCAGCCGTTCTGCGCGACATGGCAGAGCGCACCGGAGTTCAGGATATCTCGAGCTTTGTGACCGTTCTGATCCAGTCGCAAACCTTTGGTACCTCGATCTCGGAAGCGCTTCGGGTCTATTCAGACGAAATGCGCGACAAGCGGGTCATGCGCGCCGAAGAAAAGGCAAACAAGATCCCGACGAAAATGACACTCGCGACTATGATGTTAACAGTTCCACCATTGATCATTTTGCTGGTGGGGCCATCCGTCTATGATATCTACACGATGATGACATCGATGCAGATTTAACAGGAGACCGCGATGGTTCGGACCATCCTGCTTCTAATCTCGGGATTGCTTTTGACCGCCTGCACCACAGGCGGTCTTGGCGTTTCAGGTGATGGGCGTCATGCCCCTGCTTTTGATTTGCGCAAAGAAGCCGTGGACGGGTTGATCGTCGGCGACCGACTGATGGCCGCCGAAGAGTACGAACTGGCCTATGACTCCTACATCCGCGCAGCAGCAACCCACGGCATGACCGCCGATGTGCTGACTGGTCTGGGCAGCGCCAGCCTGCAACTGGGGCGGATCAATCAGGCTGAAGAGCTGTTGCGCCGTGCTGTTACCAAAGACGAAACCTCGGCCCCGGCTTGGAATAATTTGGGTGTCGCCTTGATGAGTCAGGGGAATTTCGCCGAAGCCAGACAGGTATTTCGCCGTGCATTCGTGCTTTCGGGTGGCTCAAATAACGAAATCCGCGAGAACTTGCGCTTAGCTATCGCAAATCTTGACAATCCTGCGTATGATGCGGTCAATCAAAACGAATACAAACTGGTACACCGTGGGCAAGGTGATTTTCTTCTCACCAATTCGGAGTAACCGGTAACCGAGCAGTAGAGGCGCACAGGTCATGCGATCTCCGATTATAGTCAGCGCAATGCTGGGCAGTATTCTTGCACTGTCGGCATGCGAAGAGGGCTTTCAACTGTCGAAAGACCCGATTGCGGACGCCGTCAACGCTGTCAAAGGCGAGGACGGGGAAAACCTAAACGAAATCATGCTGACCATTGCTGAGGCTTCGGAAGCGGTCGGCTATTTCCGCCGTCAGCTCAACACCAGCCCCGACAATATCGAATTCAGCCGTGGGCTGGCGCTATCTTTGGTTCGCGATGGTCGCGCCGCCGAAGCCGTGACAGTATGGTCAGATGTCGTCGCACACCCCGAAGCGGTTGATGCAGATCGGGTCAATCTGGCCGACGCCCTGATCCGCGCGGGGCAATGGGATGCGGCGAAGGAGGTTCTGAACCAGGTCCCTCCGACCTTTGAAACCTATCAACGCTACCGGCTTGAAGCGATGGTCGCTGACGCCAACGAGGAGTGGGACAAAGCCGACGAGTTTTACGAGACCGCATCTGGTCTAACCACACAACCCGCCGCAATTCTGAACAATTGGGGCTATTCCAACCTGATCCGTGGCAACTATGCAGATGCCGAGATGCTGTTTCTCGAGGCCGTCCGCCAGAACAGCAAGCTGTTTACCTCGAAAAACAATCTGATGATGGCGCGAGGTGCCCAGCGCAAATACGACCTGCCTGTCATGCAGATGACCCAGACAGAACGCGCCGAGCTGCTATACACGCTGGCTCTTACCGCAATCAAAAACGGTGACGTCAATATCGGCAAGGGCCTATTGCGCGAAGCCATCAACAGCCATCCCCAGTATTTCGAGGCCGCCGTGCGCAGCCTGAGTGCGCTGGACAACAAAGTGACCAACTGACCATGTTTGAAACAGCCAATCCCGACCTGTGGTTCTTTGTAACATTGTTACCCGTTTGTTTGATCGTCGCATTCAACGACCTGAAATATATGAAAATTCCGAACGTCACGGTTCTGGCGATGGTCGCGGTCTATATCGTGGTCGGCCTGTTGGTCTTGCCACTGGACGCGTTCTTGTGGCGGTTTGTCGGCCTCGTCGTCGCTCTGGTCGCGGGGTTCCTTTTGTCGACAGCCAAGCTGTTGGGCGCTGGGGACGCCAAGTTCATGGCCGCGGGCGCCCTTTTCATCGCACCCGCCGATGTGGGATTTGTTCTGATCATGCTGGCACTTATGGGACCGGTTGCGCTTTTGGTGCATCGCCTTTCGGGTCGCATTTACTTGAAAAAAGCCTTCCCCGATTGGGAAAGCTGGCAGCGTACCCGTGAATTTCCTATGGGCCTGTCCCTGACAGCAACCTTGCTGATCTATCTCGGCATGGCCGCAGTCGGCTAAATCGCGAAAAATCGCCGAGCATCGGCCACAAATCCGCCCCATCGTTACGGTACCTCGGGATAAACCCGACCGTTTCCCAGCGATGGACTGCGCGATATGAACATGATGCCGTCAAACCCGATGATCCCTGCTTCACCCAAG